>CAHJWO010000325.1 GCA_903642295.1 PVC group bacterium
GCGTAAGCCCCGGGGAAAAGTGCCATTCGCCCGAAGCCCCGGCAGGGGCGTAAGAAAAAACGCGTGGGTTTTCCGGACCGGCAGTTAGCTGCCGTAGCTTTTGCTAAAGCGCTTTTTGCTTTCGCTGGACTCAGACGAGGTCTCGGCGGCGGGCGGCGGGGTGAAGACCGGGGCGCTCTCGGTGGGAGCGGCTGATTCCTCTACGGCAGGCGGTTCGGGCGAACGGGAGCCGCCGGGGGTGGGTCCCCTGCCCTGCGAGACCTCGTAAAAAGCCATCTGCAAGTTGCTGAGCGCGTTGCGAAGAACCTGCGTCTCTTCGGCGGACAAATTGCCGCGCGTCTTCTCGCCGATCATCGCCAGTTGGTCGATGAACATGCGGGCGAGTTCCAGGTTCACCTCGGGCTCGCCACCGCCCGGATGCGGAATGAGACCCAGGAACAGAGACGCATTTTGCGCCTGCATCATCACGAACTCGATGAAGCGCGCGGCGCTTTCGCCGGATTGGTTGGTTTGTTGGACTTCAGCCATCGCTTTTACGTTTTTATTCGACTTCGACGTGGGTTAATTCGGTCGGCGGGTGGATCGTCTGCGGACGGACGATTGCCGTGATCGCGGGTTGATTTTGGAAGTAGCGGGCGGCCACCGTACGCACTTCTTCGAGGGTAATCGTTTCCAGACGCCTGGCCATGTCCTGATAGTGCAGGTAACCGAGGCCGTAGAGTTCGTCCAGGGCGGCGGTATAAGCGAGGCTCGCGTTGTTCTGGTAGGCAATGGCCTGCTTGCCCAGGAGCTTTTTCTTGGCGCGGGTGAGTTCTTGTTCGGTCAGCCCCCCGGCGGCGAGTTTGGCGATTTCGGCGGTGAAGGCAGCGCGCACCTCGTCCACCTTGCGCGGGTCGGTGCCGAGATAGAAAGTGAACAATCCCGGCGCGAGGCCGACCATCTGCGAACTGCCGACAAAGTAGGCGAGGCCGAGTTCCTCGCGGATGCGGATGAAAAAGCGCGAGCCGAGGTCACTACTGGCCTCGTCGATGATTTCGAGCGCATAGCGGTCCGGGTTGGTCATGGCGACGCCGGGATAGCCGACCATGAGGACGGCCTGTTCTTTGTCCTTGAACTGCTCGACGAGGCGCGATTCAGCGGGGGGCGCGGGCTGCGGGGGGGCGGTCAGGGCAAGTTCGCCCGGCGGAAGAGCGGCGAAGAGAGATTCCACGCGGTCGCGGACGGCCCGGGCGTCCACGTTGCCGAAAACCGCGATGACGCCGTTCCTGGCGACGAGGTTGCGCTCGCGGAACGCGGCGAGGGCAGCGCGGTCCAGGGCGGCCACGCTCTCCGGCGAGCCGGAACCGCGCAGGGCATAGGGATGATCGCCGAAGAGGGTCGAGCGCAGGAGGTTGCGCGCGACGCTGGTCATGTGTTCGTCCTCGGACTTGATGGAGGCGATCTGAACGGTTTTCTCGCGTTCGATGGCTTCCTCGGGGAGCGTGGCGTTGAGGAGCACGTCCGCCAGCACTTCCAGACCAAGATCGAGGTCCGGCTGCATGAACTCCAGCGACACGCTAAAACTGTTGTTGCCCGCCTCGCTGCCGATGCTGCCGCCGACAGATTCGACCTCGTCGGCGAGGGCTTCGGCCGTGCGATTTGTCGTGCCCTTGAGCAGCACGCGGGAAAAGAGCTTGGTCAGACCGTTATCGGCGGGCGTCTCGGCGAGCAACCCACCCCGGAAAACGGCGTCGAGATAAACGAGCGGCAGGCGGTCGTCCTCCCGCACGAGGAGGCGCAGGCCGTTGGAAAGTTCGAAGCGCTGGATTTCGCCCGCCTGTTTCACCACCGGAGCGACGGCAGCAGTGTCCTGGTCGGCGATGGGGTCGAGCGCGGCGACGGTGCGGATTTCCGGCTGGAGGTAGGTGCGGACCACGCGGGCAATATCCTCGGCCTGGACGGCCTGGACGGCGTCGAGATAATCGCGCGAGAAATCGAGGTTGCCGGTGAGCAGCCAGTTGGACCCGAGGTCGCTGGCCTGGCCGCGCATCGTCACCAGCGAGTGAAGCTGGTTGTTGAGGGCGACGCGTTTGGCCTTGGCGAGTTCGGCGGGCGTCAGTCCGTCGCGGCCGATCTCGGCGATGATTTCCAGCGCGGCCTGCTCGGCGTCCTCGCGCTTGCCGGGATCAGTGGTCGCTTCGATGCCAAAGAGGCCGGCGTGCGCCGGAACGTAGGAAAAGGCCGAGACGAAGTGCGCCAATTGCTGTTCCTCGCGGACGCGGCGGTAGAGGCGGCTGCTGCGGCCGTCGCCCAGCGCGGTGGCCAGCAGGTCCAGCGCGGGCACGTCGGGATGCGTGATGCACGGGATGTGCCAGGAGACGACGACGCGGGAAAGTTCGGTGGGGAACTCGCGGTGGCCGTCGCGGCGGCCAAGCTGCGGCGGCTCGGTGGGCAGATACACCGGCGGCAGCGCCTGCCGGGGGTACGGGGCGAAGAACGTTTCGAGCTGGGCGAGGACGGCGGCGGCGTCCACGTCGCCCACCACCACAAAGACGATGTTGTTGGGCACGTAGCGCGCTTTGTAGTAAGCCAGCACGTCGTCGCGCGTGAGGCCGTTGAACACGTCGAGATAACCGATCACCGGGAACCGGTAGGGATGCTCACGGAAGGCCGTGGTAAAAAGCTGCTGGCTGTTGATCCGGTCGGGGTCGTCGGCGACCATCGCAAACTCGCGGCGGATGACCTCCTGCTCCTTGACGAGTTCGTCGGCGGGGAGCGTGGAATTCATGCAGGCGTCGGCCAGGATGTCCACCGCGGTGTGGACGCCCGCCTTGGGCACGTCGATCCAGTACACCGTGCGGTCGAAGGAGGTGTAGGCGTTGATGTAGCCGCCCTCGTCCTGGATGGCCTGGGCGATGGTGTTGGTCGTGCGGGTCGCCGTGCCCTTGAAAAGCATGTGCTCCACGAGATGCGAAAGGCCCGCGCCGAGGTGTTTGCCCTCGTGGATGCTGCCGGTGCCGACCCAGGCCTGCACGCTGGCCACGGGCGCGCTGCGGTCCGCCTGCACGATCAGCATCAGGCCGTCCGGCAGGACGTAGCGACGGGCGGTGACGCGCGGAAACTGAATGGTGCCGGAGGGTTCGGAGGTGTGCGCCTTGTGCGGAAACTTGGAAATCATTGGGCGGGGATAGGTAATTTGCCCTATGTCCGTGGTAAAGCAACCGAAGGACCGGAAAGTCAACCGGGCGAACCCATTTTTATTTCTGTCATCCCGAGGAGAGTTTGACGACCCGAAGAACCTCTTCTGAAAGGACACGCTCCTCGCCGAAGATGGTCCTTTCTAAGCATCTGCGAAACGGAATCGCGGTGGAAGGCGATCTCCGAGCGCCCTGTGTTCCCGGCGGCGCAGCCGCCATGCTGCCAAGCTTTTTAGACCGCGGCGCGGTCCCGAAAACAGGGCGCTCGGAGCTCGCCATCCACCTGGAAACCTTCTCGTACATACTTAGAAGCAGCCCGGTACTTTACCACGAGGTCCTTCGACCACGTTCGTGCCTCCCTCCGCTCAGGATGACAGAGTTTCTAGCCGCGTTTGCCCAGGAAAGTCCGGCGGCAAAAGCGGGGACCGCCGATGGCGAGCGGTCGTCGTGTTTACGAAGCGCCGGGAGCATGTGCCTCTCCCCGTTCCGCTCGCTGACCTTTGGCTTCCGCTTTCTGCCTTTTCACCTTTTGCTCGGCCACCGGCCGGAAGGGTTTCACGAAGGCGTCATCGAAATCGTAACCCCGGCGAAAGTCCTCCAGCGTGTCCTGGTCGGATTTGCCGAACTCGCGGGCGGCGATCAGGTTGAAAACGATGTGGCCGATGTCCTCGCAGCTCCGCACGCGCCAGTGCTCGAACACCGTGAGCACCATCGGGCCAAACTGTTGCAGGGCATATTGACGCACCCCCTCCAGCAGCTGCTGGCCGCTGACGTGGCATTCCAACGGAGCGGATGCGCCCGCCTTTTTCTTCTGCTGTCTGGTGGTGAATTCCAGCGCATCGCGGACGAAAAGGTAGGCGTCGCGCTCGTACCGGGGATTGTCGGCGAGGATGCTGTCCACCGTGGCGGTAAAATGGTCGAGATTCATGCTTCGGGAAGAACGGACGGGATCAGCGAGCGGCGGCGGCGGGCACGACCTGCGCCGGGACGGGCCGCTCCCGGTGGGCGTCCCGCCAATGTTTCACCGCCGCCCCGAGAATCATTGCCGCCAGGATTGCCAACAGCAGCAGTCCCTCACGAAAGGAGACGGAGAACATGGCCAGGTCTTGCCAGAACCCCGCGCCGCGCGGAGGTTCCCGCCGCCATGAATAGCGTCCGCCCCCAGCCGTGTCAAACCTCCCGTTGGACCCGTGTTTGTTTGCTGCTGATCGTGGCCGTGGGATGGCCGTGGTGCGCGCGGGCCGCCGACGGGGCCGCGCCCGCGCCCCCACCCCCGCCGTGGCAGAGCGAATTGACCGCGGCCCGGGCGTTGCAGGTTTCGCTGTTGCTCACCCCCGCCAGAGACGAAGCCGAGGAAAAAACGCGCCGCCAGCGGCTGGCGACCGTTTACAGGCAACTCGCGGCGAAATACCCGGCGGCGG
>CAHJWO010000326.1 GCA_903642295.1 PVC group bacterium
CTGCGGCCCGGCCGTTCCCGGACGCCCAGTTCCACCGCCGACAGCAGCGCCAACGCGACCGCCGCCAGGAGCAATCCGTAGAAACGCACGTTGGCATTTTCGAAACGGATGGTATTGCTGGTGCCGAACACCAACGAGACCGCGATGACGGTCGGCCAGAAGCGAAAGGTCTTTCGCAGGGTCATCCACACCAGCACCAGCGCGGCCCACACCGCCGCGGTGGTAAACAGGCGCAAGGAAAGTTCGTCGAGCGAAAACAGCGCTGTCCACGCATACGCCAGCGCATAGTACAAAGGCAATCCGCCGTCCGCCCCGTCACCCAAGGCTTTGAGCAGGTGCGAAAGGGAAGGGTCCTGCAGGAGATTGTATGAGTAAAGTTCGTCCAACCACATCGGCACCCGGTGGCTGCGGCCGACACAACTCAGCACCAGGGCCGCGAGGCCGATGCCGACGGCAAAAAGGTCGGCCCCGTAACGCCTGATCCACGTTAGCGGAGAAGGTTGGTCGCTCTCCGGGGTCATGCCGGAGGATCAAGCACGCCGGATGCCAGCTTTCTACCAGCCGCCCGTTTTCCCGGGCCGGACCCTTGGCCGACATCCGCTCCCATCGCCGAAGGAGAATGCGCTCCGGCACCACGGAGTCGGTTGGCTACATTAGATCGTCACAAGCTGCCGCTCACGAGGACGTTGCCGTCCGCGTCGGACAGCGAGACCGTTTGCACGTTCGACAAATCGGTGCCTGCCGGGAGAGGGTAAAAGTGCCAGGGAGTCTCCTGGCGATACGCCTCCGTCAACGGGGTGGAAACTCCCTGCGCGATCACCAGATGGCCGTCGGCCGTCGTGGTGAATTGGCCAACTGCCGTGCCGTCCACCCGCAGTGTCACCGGCGCGTTGGCGGGCAAACGGCGGGCGGTGAGGCGGAGAAAATCTCCCATGCTGTTGTTCCCGGCGAAGAGCGAGTGCTTGGCCATCAGTTTACCGCCCGGGCCGCCCGGGCTTGGGCTGTAGAGGTGGAAGCGGGTTTGGCGGATGCGGGTCACCGAGGTTCCGAGCGCGGCGAGGTCCCGGGTCAAGCGCGTGTTTCCCTGCGAATCGGTCACCACCAGGGAGGCCACGTCATTCAGGTCGAACCCGTCGGGCAGCAGCCGTTTCGTACCCGCACCGTAGATCACGTCGCTCTTGGTGTTCAGAGTTGTCGCCGTCACATGGGCGAGGGTAAGGACAGCGCCTCCCGCGGGCTGGGGAACGAAGCTGTGCGTGTGGAATTTGCCGATGGGCACGGTCGCGCCGTCGGACGCCCGGACCGCGCTGAGCCGGTAGGTTTCCCCCGTGGGCAGACCGACCGTGGTCAGCCGGATCACCGGCGACGCCGGGGCATTCGCCTGCGTGCGGTTTTTCAGACGCACGGTCCCACTATAATAGAGGGGACTCTCGCTGGCCGGGGTGTCGTAAACGCCGGTGAGCCCAAATTTCGTACGGGTCAGCACCATCCCGGGAAGCTGCACGGACGCCACGGTCGGGACCGCCGTTTCGAGCGGCAGGTTCGACCAGTCGCCCGGGTCGTTGGGATCGTACGGCGGCGGGGGATTGAGCGCGAAGGAAACCTCGCTTTGTACGTCGGGCAGCCAGGGGTCCGGGTCGTCGTAGTCCACGTCGAAATCCATCGCCAGATTGTACTCCAGGTCGTCGTTCACGAGACCCGCTACGGCCAGCGAGCCAAAGTCGGCGGCCAGTTGGCTGAGTTCGTCTGCCGTCGGTGTGACCGGGCCCGGCGGCAGGGCGGCCAGATCCGCGACGAGCGTCGCAAGCTGGGCGTCCGTCACGGTCGAACCGGCGGGAATCGCTTCCAGGTCGGTAAAGAATTGCGCGACGAGCGGGGTCAGGGGAGCAAAGCCGTCGTTGAAGAGCGAAGGGTTCAGGGCGCGGGCGGAGAACGTCGGCAAACTCAACGCGGCGAGAGCCAGTAAAATGAAGCGCGGGGTGGGTTTCATCGCCGGAAAAGAGCGGGATCATGTCAGAGATCCGGTGCCGGGACAAGTAGTTTCCCGCGATCATTGTGCTGGAATCGGCGGATCGTGCCCGCCTCGCCGCTGGGAATGTGCGAAGAGGTGGTGTACATCCTCGCCACACGCTCATATGCCACACGCCAAACGCGCCCTCGTCACCGGCGGGGCGGGCCTCATCGGCTCGCACGTCACCGATCACCTCATCCGGGAGGGTTGGACCGTCCGGGTCCTCGACAACCTCGAACCCCAGACCCACCGCCTCGGCAAGCCCGCCTGGGTCAACGAGAAAGCCGAATTCGTCCAGGGTGACCTGACCGACCGCGCGACGATCCGGCAGGCGATGCAGGGCATCGACGTGATCTTCCACCAGGGGGCCTACGGCGGCTACATGCCCGAAATCGCCAAGTACGTTTACGTCAACAGCTTCGGCACCGCGCAGATGCTGGAGGTCATCCGCGAGGATAACCTACCCATCAAGAAAATTGTCGTGGCGAGTTCGCAGGCGGTGTACAGCGAGGGCGCGGCGATCTGCCCGCAGGACGGCCTCGTGTTCCCGAGCGTGCGGCCCGTCGAGCAGTTGCGCCGGGGCGACTGGACCGTCCACTGTCCACTCTGCGGCGCGGACACCGTGCCCGCCCCGACGCCGGAGGAAGCGCCCGTCGGCGGCGAAACGGTCTATGGCCTGACCAAGGTAGACCAGGAAAAACTGGTGCTGCTGTGGGGCAAACAGATCGGCATCTCCACCGTGGCGCTGCGGTACAGCTGCACCTACGGACCGCGCCAGAGCATTTTCAATCCGTACACCGGGGTCATCGCTATCTTCTGCACGCGGATTCTCAACGGTCTACCACCCGTGTTGTTCGAGGACGGAGAGCAGACGCGGGATTTCTCCTTCGTGGAGGACATCGCGCGGGCCAACTTTCTCGTGGCCGACTCCGACGCGCTGGACGGCCTGCCGGTCAACGTCGGCAGCGGGCGCGGCGTGCCGGTGCGCGAGGTGGCGGAACAGATCAGCGCGGCGCTGGGCAAATCCATCGCGCCGGAGGTCAACGGCGAGTTCCGACCCGGCGAGATGCGCCACCTGACCAGCGGCACCGCGCGGGTCCGCGACGGCGTGGGTTACGTCCCGCAGACGGACCTCGCCACGGGCATCGGGCGGTACCTGGACTGGATTCGCTCGCAGGGCGACGTGAAGGATTATTTCAGCGCGGCGGCGGACATTCTGCGAAACAAGGGGATCGTCCACAAGGCGGCGAAGCCATGACGGCAGCGAAGCCGTGACGCCGCAGCAGTCACCGGTGGCAGGACCGCGCTTTCGTCATCGCTGTGCACCCGCCAAAAACAAAACGCGCCCAACAGGTAAAGTGCCTGCGGGCGCGTGATAAAAGTCAGGTCGCTCGGTCGCCGGCGGCTCAGGCGAGGATCGCCCGCTTGCGCCAGACCACCAGACCCACCCCGGCGAGCGCGATCATCGCCCAGGTCCCCGGCTCGGGGACCGTCGTGATCGAAAGATATTCATTGCCCAAGGTGGTGGACAATTCGTTCGCTTGGAAATCGCCATCCCCATTGGTGTCACGATAAACACCCGCCGTGCTCGACCCGATCGTCGCGGTGTTGCTGGAAGTGAGCGGGGTGAGGACCGTCGAGTAATTCGCACCGGTAGAATCGGTGAAAGTGAGAATAATCGCCAGGTTGTTATCGGTGAAAAAGATCGGGGTGGTCAGCGTGGTCAGACCGCTGAAGGAGGAAGATCGAAACGCTGTGGTCGTACCGGTGTTGGCGCCAATCGTAATCGTGCCACCAAAACCGCCGAGGTAACTGGACTCGACCACGCCAGTCGAGGCCGGGTTGAACGTGTCGTAGAAATTGACAAGCACCGCGCCGGTCTGGGCCACCGTGCCCGGAAGCACCCCGTAGCCGAAGGTGAGGGCGCTGAGTTCCTGGCGGCCGGTCGTCGTGGCAGGAAAGTTGATATCCTCCAACACGATCGGAAGCGTGGTGGTGCTGGTCGTGAGAGCGGTGGTTCCGAGTTGCGAGTAAACGACGGCGCCAAACGACGCGGAAGTGCCGCAGAGCGCGGAAATACCCAAGGCCAGCGTGAGTTTAAATAGATTCATTTTCTTTCCCTTCGTAAATTTTCCCTGCGTGCGAATGTCGGCCCTACCGGGGCGTCGCGCTCTTTTCTAGCGGACGAAACGGGGAAGACAAGGAAAAAAACAGATTATTTTCGCCAAGCGAAAAATACTCATCCCGCCGCCCGGAAGATTCCGGCGCGGCTTTGCCTTGCATCCCGGACTCCCGCCGTCGAGGAATTCTCTGTGCACATTCCCGCCTCGTCCGCCAGCCGTGTCTCCGTCGTCATTCCCGCGCTCGACGAGGAAGATCCCATCGCCGAGGTCGTGCGCGAGTGTCTCGCCACCGGGGTCCCGCACGAGGTCATCGTCGTGGACAACGGCAGCACCGACCGCACCGCCGAGCGCGCTGCCGCTGCCGGGGCGCGCGTCGTCTCC
>CAHJWO010000327.1 GCA_903642295.1 PVC group bacterium
ACCGCGCGAAGCGGAGTTGAGTAGATTTCCGACAAAAGTCCGCAGATGACGCAGATGACGCAGGTTGAAGAAAAAGTCGGGAGGGAAGCCGGTGCCTGGTCTGGTTTTAACCTGCGGAAATCTGCGTCATCTGCGGACCACTTCCGACTTTTGGCGGAGGCCCAGTGAAGACAACTCCTAGCGGCGGAGCGAAGGTTTGGCGGTGGCTGGCTTCCCTCCGGGGCGCGGATACTCCCCGGGCATCCCCGGGTCTTTTGGATGCTTAGAACCGGCTGATCCGCTCGAACTCGGCGTAGCGCGACTCGATGTCCGCCGGCTGCAAACTGCGCAACCGCTCCAGACTGAACGCCTCCACGTTGTAGCTGGCGACCACGCTGCCGCTGACCACCGCTTTCTTCAACGCCTCGAAGGTCACCGTCTCCTCGTCGGCCCGCGCCAGCGCGCCGATCAACCCGCCGGCGAAACAATCGCCCGCGCCGGTCGGATCGTGCAAATTGGCCAGCGGAAACGCCGGACAACTGAAAAATTCATCCTTGGTAGAATCCCCGAAGAGCAGGCAGCCGTGCTCGCCTTTCTTGATCGCCACGTAGGCCGGTCCGTATCCCCGGATCATCGCCGCCGCCTTGATCAGATTCGTTTCGTCGGTCAGCATCTTTGCCTCGGAATCATTGAGGATCAGCAAATCCACCCGCGCGAGCAGCGCCAGCAAATCCGCCTTCGCAATCGTGATCCACAAATCCATCGTGTCGGCGACGATGAACCGGGGCCGCGCCATCTGGTCGAGCACGTGGCTCTGCAAGGACGGCGCGATGTTGGCCAGCAACACGTAGGGCGTCTGCCGGTACGACTCGGGCAAGTGCGGCGTGAAATGCTCGAACACGTTGAGCGCCACGCTGCGCGTCTCGCGCGTGTTCATGTCGGTCATGTACTCGCCCGACCACCGGAAGCTCGACCCCGCCACCTGCTGCAAACCTGCCAGGTCGATGCGGCGCGACTTGAAATAATCGACGTGCGCCGACGGAAAATCGTCGCCGACGATGCCGACCAGTCGGGCGTCGGTGAAAAAGCTCGCGCTGACCGCCGAATACGAAGCGGACCCACCGAGCAGATCGGCGTGTTCCTCGACGGGAGTTTTGACGGTATCAAGGGCGATGGAACCAACGATGAGAACGGGCATGAGTGCGAAAGGATGAAGCTTGAAGGATGAAGGTTGAAGGCCGAGGAGCCCGGAACGGAAGACGAAGGGTAGGGGAGAATCAGAAATTTGGAACCGAAAATGTGGGGACGGCAGCCGTTTGTTTTCTCCGCTCAAATCACCCGCTTCCCCCGGTGCTGCACGCTCAGGGCGTACCTTCCCTGCCGGTCGCGCCGCAACCGCATCGGAGCGCCGAACGCCGCCGTCAGCCCGGCGGTCGTCAGCACCGTCTCCTTGCGTCCGGCGGCCAGCACCCGCCCGCCGCGCAACAGCAACGCATGGGTAAAAACGTCCGCGATTTCCTCGACGTGATGCGTGACCAGCACCAGCGCCGGGGCGCGTTTCCTGCCACCGAGCCGTTGCAGGAATTGCACAAATCCCTCGCGCGCCAACGGGTCGAGCCCCGCGCAAGGTTCGTCCAGAATCAACAACGCAGGCGACGCCATCAAGGCCCGTCCGATCAGCACCCGCTGGCGCTCGCCTTGCGACAACACCCCCCACCGCCGCGCCGCCAGCGCGCCGCCTTCCACCTGCCGCAGCAGCCGCGTGCCCCGCGCCCGGTCTGTTTCCGCCAGGCGTCCCCAGACGTTGAGCGCCGCATCTTTCCCGCTGACGATAATCTCCAGCGCCGTGGCCTCGTCGCCGATCATCTGGCGGATCGAACTGCTGACCAGCCCGACGTGTTTGCGTAGTTCCCGCCAATCCGTGCGCCCGTAGGCCGCGCCGAGAACCTCCACGCGGCCCGCGCTCGGCGTCAGGTAGGCCGTCAGCGCGCTGAGCAGCGAGGTCTTGCCGGAGCCGTTGGCCCCGAGGATGGCCCAATGTTGACCGGGTTCCACGCACCAAGAGACATCGTCCAGGATCGTTTCCCCGCCGCGCACGATGCACAAGCCCTCCACGCGCAGCACGGCTGAACCGCGCGGCGGCCGACCTCGGCGCTGGCTGCCTCGATCCATCATCTGGCATCTTTCGCCCTGAGCAACTCGCCCGCAGTCCGCGCATAGGCCTCCACGTCGTTCGCTTGAAGAATGCCCGACACGATCACCACTCGCCGCGCCCCGGCGGCGATCACTTCCGGCAGATTCTCCAGTTTAATTCCGCCGATGCAAAAGATCGGTCGATCCGTCACCTCGGCGTGGACGCGCGCAATCTCTTCCAACCCGATGGGCCGGTAATCCGGCTTGGTCGGGGTGGCGAACAGCGGCCCGAATCCCAGGTAATCCGCGCCCTCGTCCCGCGCCGCCAGCGCCTGCTCGACGCTGTGCGTGGAGCGCCCGACGATCTTGCCCGCGCCCGCCTTTGCCCGGGCGGCGGCGAGCGGCCCGTCGTCCTGGCCGATGTGCGCGCCGTCCGCCCCGGTGCGCGGCACGAGAAACGGATGATCGTTAATAATCAGCGGCACCCCGGCAGCCTCGGTAAACGGTCGGACCGCCGCCGCCAGCGCGAGCACGTCCGGCGCCAGCAACCCCTTGGCGCGGATTTGCAAAATATTCACGCCGCCCGCGAGCATCCGGCGCGCCATGTCCGGCGCGTCGGCTGCCGCGACATAGCCGAGGTCCAGAATGCCGTAGAGCCGCGCGTCAGCGAAGGATTTCATGGATAGGGATAAAAGACGAGCGGTTCACTGGACTTCCGACAAAAGTCGGAAAGTGTCCGCAGATTCCGCAGATTTTCGCAGATTGAGGAGAAGGGGAGCGACAGCTTGTCCCCTTTCTCTCCCATCTGCGGAATCTGCGGAATCTGCGGAATCTGCGGAATCTGCGGAATCTGCGGAATCTGCGGACACTTTTCTCTCTTGGGAGCACTTTTGTCGGAGATCTACTTTTTACGGCACCTTGGACTGCGAATTGATCCTTCCCTTTTGGCCCGTCCTTTGGCAAGTCGCGGCCCGATTCCTTTGCGTAGTCAACCGCAGAAACCCCCATTCTCTGTTATGGAAGAAAGCACCAAAGACAAGATTCAAGGCAACGTCAACCAGGCCACCGGCACGGCGAAGGAAAAGATCGGCCAAGCTACCAACGACCCGGGTATGCAGGACGAAGGCACGGTTGAGAAACTCAAGGGCAAAGTCCAGGAGAAGGTTGGCGACATCAAGAAAGTGTTCGAGGATTAGTTCTCTCGAAAGGCCAGGTTTTCGCAGTGGCGCGTCCGAGAGCCGGATGCGCTGGCCTGGTTTTTGGCACGGTGAGGCGCTTGTCTCCGGCACCCGATGTTTTCCAATATTAATAGGCGTCCTGCCAACGGGAGGCGTTGCACCGGACAGTCAGGGACGGCTGGGACAGCCGTCCCTACCTTGAACTGCGGTAATATTCCCGGATTGCCTTTTCGTGTTCCTCGGTGACTTCCGCCGCGGCGTCGCAGACGGGGGCTGCCTTGAGGAACTCCAGCGTGTAGGGCACCTGGATGGTTTGCTTTTCCTCGTCCACCAGGGCGTCCCGGGCAGGGACGATGTGGTTTTTGGTGGTGAGCAAGTTTGTCTTGATCCCGAGGAACTCGAACGCGCCCGTGTGTTGGTCCGACCATGCGCTGTAGAGCGTGCCGACTTGCTCGCCGGTCTGGTCAACGATGAGGAAATCCAGGAAATCGTGGTAGCTGGCACCGGGGTATTCTTGCAAGGGTTTCATAAGGAGAGGCGAGTTGGGAAACGAGGTCAGTCCCGGGTGCCCGAGGGCGGGTGAGCGGTGTCGGCGCTGGCCGGGGCCACGGCTTTTTCGTGGGGGTGGGCCACGGCGTCGGGCACGGCCTCGATGTCCGGTCCGCCGTCGCCGAAACGGTCGCGGTCGCCCGCGCGCAGGACGGTCTGCACGTCGGCGGTGGGCAGGATGCGCGAGCGCACCCGCGCGCGCTCCCAGACGTAACGGCGCATGATGACCTTGAGCGCCGCCGTCAGCGGCACGGCCAGCAGCGCGCCGATGGGACCGTCGAGCAGCAGTTCCCACGCGAACACCGAGACGATGACCGTCAGCGGGTGCAAGCCCGTGCTTTCCCCGACGATCTTGGGGGCGATGATCGTGCTCTCCAAGATCTGCACGCCGAGCATGACGGCGATCACCATCGCCGGGTGGTGAAAGTCGCCGAACTGTACGATGGCGATCAGCACGGCGGGGATGTAGCAAAGCACGATGCCCAGGTAGGGGATGAACGTGAGCACGAGCACCAGCAGACCGATGACCACGGAAAAGTTCAGGCCCAAGAACCAGAGCCCGGTGGTGATCAGGACGGCGTCGATGCTGGAGACGATCAACTGTCCGCGAAAGAAGGCGACGAGGTAACCGTGGATTTCGCTGAGCGTGCTGACGATCTCCTG
>CAHJWO010000328.1 GCA_903642295.1 PVC group bacterium
GGGTGGGGTAGGAGCGGTGGGCAGGGGCGGCGGTTTGGGTAAATTCGGCGCGCTGGAACGGGCTGCGGTGGGCGGCTGCTCCGCCGGTTTCAACCCGACGGGCAAGGGCGGCGGCCGCAGGGTTTCCGCGCGCGCGGACGAATCTTCCACCTTCATCGCAAGGGCGGGCGCTCGCTGCACCTTCACCAAGGAGACACCGGCGACACCGGTTTTCCGCGTCACCTCGGCCACTGCGCCCGGCAGCGCGGGCAACACTTCCTTAGCGCCAGCCTCGATCCGCTCGGGCTTCTCCGCCTCGATGGTTGGCACCTCCGGCCCGGGAACCGCACGCGCCATGCCCGGCTGTGCTATCGGCGGGGCAACTTTTAGCTGCTCCGCCGCGACGGCCGCCGGTGCCGCTCCCGTTCCGCCTGGCGCGGCCTCATCGACATCCGCCCACATGTCGTCATCGTCCCACACGACGGTCTCGTTCTGCTTCGGCTTTGCCATAAAAACAACGCGCCGTCCCCCCGTCAAAACAACCGCTGCGAAACCTGGTTCCCTGCGATATCCAGCGTGAACCCGCTCGCTCCGCGCGGCAGCGAAAATCGCAACAGGCTCGGCACGCCGTCCGCGTAGTTCGCTGCCACGCTGCCGTCGTCCGAGAGCACGCGCCCGGTCGGCGCGACCATCGCGTTCTCGTCCACGACCTCCGCGAAAATATCCCGCAGGTCCCGCATCGACGCCGCGATCTTGTGGTCCCAGATATCGACCGGCAAATCCATCTCGTCCGGCAGGTCGTCCAACTGTTCCATCTGCGACTCATCGACTTCCTTGCCCACGCCGATGAGCACCGCTTTGACCGGCTTCGCCTTGCCCGCGCCGATGCGCCGCGACAAATCTGCCGTGTACTGCTTCACGGCGTCGAGATCGTCCAGTCGTCCGTCCGTCACGAACACGTAGAACCCCCAGTTGGCGTCCGCGAATCGCTCCACGAAATACCGGAACGCAGGTAGCAAATGCGTCTGCGAGCCCCATTTGTGCGGCCCCTGGTAATTGGCCTTCCGCGCCGCGTCCGCGGTCAGGTCACCCACCTCTTCGATCCCCGCGCCGGTCCCTCCGCACGCCCAATAAATAACGGTCGTCCCGCCGTCCGCGTCCAGCTTTTCGGCCAGATACGGCACGACATCCCGCGCGATGGGTTCCACCTCGTTGGTGGTTCCTTTCAGGTAGCCCAGCCGGATCAATTCGTCCCAACCCGCCTGGGTATACTCCAGATTCTCCTGCCCGTCGCGCCGCAGTTCATGCGCCTTGCCCTCGCGCACCATGCGGAGGATCACCGCCCGATCATAAGACTCTGAATACCGCCACCCCTGCCCGAACGGGTCTTGCATGGAAAACGAGCCGTCCAGCGCCACGCCCGTCTGCGACCCTTCCTTGGACGGCTCCATCAGGATCGTCACGACGATGTCCAGCCGGTCCTTGCGCGGCGTGATGTTCAACTCGCCAAAAGCCGCGTGCAGCGACGTGTTGGGAATCTGGTAATTGGTGTCGAGCGGCAGGTCCGCCACGGATCGAGGATTGGCCATGATAAATGCTTGGAATGGGTTGACCGCTCACGCTTCTTGCCCGCCGAAGTGCCGCAGCAATTCGCTCAGGCCACCGGCAAATCCTTGCCCGACCGCCGCCAGCCGCCAGCCGTCCTTGAAATAAATTTCCGCCACCATCAGCGCCTTGACCTCCTCCAGTTCGCCGCCGGAAAACTCGTACCGCGTCACCACCCCGCCGCCCGCCGCCCGCAGCTCGAACCGGCTCGGCCCCAATGCCCGCACGCTGCCCGCGCCGTCCACGTTCGCTGTGAATACCAGCCGCCGCACCGTCCCCGGCAGACGCCCCAGATCGACGCCGAAAACCTCTCCCTGCGCTCCCCGGATACTCAATGCGCCCTCCGGCGAACTCTTCTGGTTAAAGAAGAGGAAGTAACGGTCGTCCGAAAGCTGGCCGTTCTCGTCCAGTCCAAAGCAGGACAGGTCCATCGGCTGCCCTGCCACTGGAGCGAGCCCTAAAATGACCTCGAACGCGGGCGGCGGTGCTCCCGGCAGAATCTCCGCCAGCTTTATCCGCTGCCCGCGCACCAGGCTGCGCACCGGCACGCCCGGCTTGGGAGCAGCCGCCGTTACGTCAGGGGGCAAAAACGGGACGGGGACAGGCGGCGCCACGTGAGTCGGCGCCGCTGGCGGCGCGCTCATCGTCACATGCTGCACCGGCATGATCGCCGCCGGTTCCGCATCGGGAAACGACCCGGCCGGGACCGGAAAAGCCCGCTGGGGCGCGGCGGGCGGCGTGCTGGCAGAGGGGGGCTGCCCAGCGGTGCCGGAGGGCGTCGTCGTACCGGTCGTCGTCGGAGAGGCCGGGGGTGCCGCGCCGCCGGTCAGATCGTCCCAATCCAAATCCCACGCGATTTCGTCTCTCGGGCCGTTCGCCGCCATAGGTCAACCTCTCCTAACCGTCACGCCACCGTCTGCACCACCTGCTTGCCGTCCGGCAACGCCAGCGTGAACGCCGTGGACCCTCGCGTCATCGTGAACTCCAGCAGCGCGGGCAGTCCGTCCGCGTACGACGCGCGCCCGACCGGCTTGACCGCCTGACCGGTGGAATCCGTCACCGTCGCCGACGGCGCCAGGATCGTCTGCGCCGAGATCACCTCGGCAAAAATCTCGTCCAGCACGCGCATCGACGCCGCCAGCTTGTGGTCCCAGATGTCGATGTCGTCGCCGTTTGGGTCCTTCATCCCGCCGTAATCGAGGTCGTCCAGTTCGGCCATTTGCTCCTCGTCCACGTGGTCGCCCAACCCGATCAACACCAGCTTGAAAAATCCGCGCTTCCCGCCGGACATCTCCTGCCCGAGCCGCCGCGTGTACGCCTTGACCTCGTCCAGATCCTCGATGCGCCCGTCCGTGACGAACACCCCGATGAACCACGGTGCGTCGGGAAACTTGGTTTCCGCGTAATACTTCAACGCCGGGACCAGCTTGGTCCCCGTGCCCGGCCGCTTCGGCAACTTGAACGGATACGCTCGCGCCTTCTCGGCGTTCATGTCGCCGTGTTCCTCCACCTCGGCCCCGCCGGTGCCGCACGCCCAGTAGATCACCGTGGTGTTGCCGTCGCTGTCGAAGTTGGCGAGGTACTCCGCCATCGTCCGCGCCACGGGCTGCACCAGATTGTTGGCCGAGCCGAAGAACGACGGCAGATTCCCGCCGAACAGCGCGTTCATGGAATTGGACCCGTCGATGGCCAGGCCGGTCTGCGCGCCCTCGACCTGCGGCTTCATCAAAATGGTCGCCCGCACGCGAACCGCCCCCCCCGGCTCCGTGAAAACGTTCACCTCGCCGAACGGCTCCACCACCTGCGAAGAATCGAGTTGTGCCATGAAGATTTATCCTCGTGTCGTCGCGCATCCGTCCCGGCCCCTCACACGCTCACGCCGAAGCTTCCTGCCATCGGCCCCAAACCTCCTTTGAAGCCCTGCCCGACCGCCCGGAACTTCCATTCCGTGCCGTTGCGATACACCTCGCCGAAGATCATCGCCGTCTCCGTGCTGGCATCTTCGGACAAATCATACCGCGTGATCTCCTGGTTGCTCCCGTCGTCGTTGACGATGCGGATGAACGCCGCGCGCACCATCCCGAAGTTCTGCCGCCGGGCGTCCGCCTCGTGGATGGTCACCCCGACGACCAGCTTGTCCACGTCGGGCGGCAGCCGGTCCAGATTGGCCTTGATGGCCTCGTCATCGCCCTCGCCCGCGCCGGTGCGGTTGTCGCCGGTATGTTCGATCAAGCCGTCTGTCGACTTGAGGTTGTTATAGAAGATAAAGTCGCTGTCCGCCCGCACCTTGCCGTTCGCGGCGAGGATGAAGAGACTCGCATCGAGATCAAAATCCGCGCCGTCGGTCGCCCGCGTGTCCCAGCCGAGGCCGATCAGGATTTTCTTCAAGCCGGGAACCGTCTTGCTCAGGGATACATTGCCGCCTTTGGTCAGGGAAACACTCATGATTTTTGGTCGATTGGGGGTTTGGGGTACGGAATGGGAAGCGGCCGCCAGATCGAACTCCGCCGGAGGGATGCCGACCGCCAGACAAGCATCGCGCACGGCCCGGCGTTCGTTCGGGTCAAAATTTCCGTCCGCCGCGCCGATGATGATGCCGATCTGGACGACGGCCCGGGCTTGGTCCGGGTGAGGTTTGAGTTTGGCGACGGCCTGGATGGCCTCCACCTTGCCCAGCTCGAAGTCCCGCGAGAGCTTGTTGCAGTAGAGATCGAACTGTTTTCGGAGTTGTTCGCCGGCGAAGACCTTGAGGTGTTCGTTGCTTTCGACCAGCGCGGCGATCCGGCGGCGTTCCACTGCATCGACGTGTCCGTCCGCCCCGGCGATCAGCGCGCACATCGCCATCGTCGCGGTGGCGAAATCCTCGTTGTTGAATTG
>CAHJWO010000329.1 GCA_903642295.1 PVC group bacterium
GGGGGCGGCCGACACTCCTGAGAAGCAGAAGCGTAAAGGCTCGTTTCTACGACGGCATTTCGCCAACCCGGATGCGGCACCACTCACGACCGACAAAGGCGAACCCACCCGTCACGCTCTGTCCGCGGCGGCCTGGGGAGAACCAGTGCCCAAAAATGAGGCGGACGTGAAGAAGCTTGCCAAAAAGGGGAGCGACCTTCTGGAGCAATATCACGAAGGCGACAAAGTCCCCGCTTCGTCGAAACCGGCGCGTCCTAAAACGGTGGGACGAGCGCCGAAAGCACCGGCCGCCACGGCCTCGGCGGCAAAAGCACCTGCAAAAAAAATGCCCTCCGCTTCACCAAAGAAGAAACAGCAGTAAGCCGCTGAAGCCATGCCTACCAATGATCGCCCGGCGAGCACGGCAAAAAAGCCCGCGCACCCCAAATCTCCCAAGTCATCTCCAAAACAACCATCCTCGCCGAAGAAGACAGCCCCCGCATCGCAATCAAAAGCCGTCCCCAATCAGAAAGCGGGTGCCGGAACCGATGCCGACACCTACACGAAACCCGATCTGCGTGAAAAGCTGAAGGAGCAAATCAAGGCGGGCGAGAAGGGTGGTCGGCCCGGCCAGTGGAGCGCCCGCAAAGCGCAGTTGCTCGCCGCCGAATACGAGAAGCACGGCGGCGGTTACAAAAAAGGGGGTCGTTCCAACGCACAGCAACACCTCCAGAGTTGGACGGCGGAGAAATGGCAGACCGCCGACGGTAAGAAAGCGGCGCGGGGCGGGACCACCGCCCGCTACCTCCCGAAGGATGCGTGGGAGAAGCTGACGCCCGCGCAACAGAAAGCCACCGACGAGAAGAAAAAGACGACCTCGCGCTCCGGCCAGCAATTCGTTGCCAACACCGCCGCCGCGAAGAAAGCCCGCCAGCAGTCCACCAAATCCTGAAAGAATCCCATCCGCACTGACCCCGATATGAGCACCGAAGAACCATCTAATCCGATCAAAAAACTGGGCGAAATGATTCACGACATCAAATACGCCATGCTGACCACCATCGACGATGGCGGTGCGTTGCGCAGCCGTCCGATGGCCACGCAAACCAAAACGTTCGAGGGCGAACTGTGGTTTTTCACCCGCGCGTCCGCACCCAAGGTGGACGAGGTGGAGCACGATCACCACGTCAACGTCAGCTACTCTCACCCGGGCGACCAACGCTACGTCTCGGTTTCCGGTCTGGCCAAGCTGGTGCGCGACCCGAAAAAGAACGAGGAACATTGGACCCCCGCGATGAAGGCGTGGTTCCCCAAGGGCCCGGACGACCCCGAGACCGCCATGCTTCAAGTCGTTGTGGACAAGGCCGAATATTGGGACACGGGGTCCAGTGCGATGGTGCACCTCGTCGGGTTTGTGAAGGCAGCGGTGACGGGCAAACCGTACCATCCCGGGGAGAACGAGAAGCTTGATCTCGCCTCCGGCCATCCGGTTTCCTGACCGGCGCGGTCCGCAATTTTGCCGGGACAAAACACGGGGTCAGCGATAGCATTGACGCATGTCACTCGCCGACGCGGTCTTGCCAGCCATTGCTCACCCCTCGGACCGCCGCCGCATCTGGCGGTTGGTCTCGGTGGCGGTCGTACTCGTGACGGTCATCACGCTGGCCACCTCCTGGGCGATCTACGACTACGGCAAGCGTCCGCTGTCGCCTTCCGGCGGGCGGTATTTCTTCGGGCGCACCGAACTCCCGGTCGCCCTCTTTTTGCAGGGCGATGACGCCTGGGGAGGGAACCACCTCGGCACCAGCCCGCGCACGATGGGCCAGGTCGGCTGTGCGGTAACTTCCGCTGCCATGATCATGAAGTTTTACGGCCTGGATACCGATCCGGGCCGACTCAATAAGTTCCTGCTCGAAAATGGCGGTTACGACGAAAACAATGATCTCCGCTGGGAAGGTCCGACGGCCCTGGCCCCGGACAAGGTGAAGCACGTTTACGAAGACCTGCCTTCCTACCACCTGATCGACTCGAACCTGCGGCGCGGGAACCCGGTCATCGTGCGCCTGAATCTCAAAAGCGGCTGGACGCATTTCGTCGTCGTCATGGGCAAGCAGGGCTTCAACTACCTGATCCGCGACCCGTCCAAAAATGGTCTCCGCAAAGGCGTTTACCCCTTGAAGGACCTCGGCAGCAAGATCGAAGCGCTCCGCTTCTACGAAAAACTGCCGGCGGGTTCTCAGTAATCGCGTTGCAACAGGTGGTCGGCCAGCGCGCGTAACGCATCCGCCTCGTCGCCGAAGGACCGCAACGCGTCGTGCGCCTGCGCGGTCAGCCGCCGGGCTTCCTGCCGCGCGCCGTCCAACCCGAGGATCGACGGATACGTCGCTTTCTGGGCCGCGAGGTCCTTGCCCGCGCTTTTTCCCAGTTTGTCGCTGGTTTGGGTCACGTCGAGGATGTCGTCGATGACCTGAAACGCCAGGCCCAAGGCGTGACCAAAATCCGTCAGCGCTTGCAGTTTTTCAGGTGGGGCGTCGGCGCTCATGCCCCCGAACCGGATCGCCGTCGTGAGCAACGCGGCGGTCTTACATTCGTGGATGTAGCGCAGTTGCTCCACGCCGACCTGCTGCCGCTCCGCTTCCAGATCGGCGACCTGCCCGGCGATGAGTTTCCGGCTCCCCGCCGTCACCGCGAGTTCCCGGACCAGCGCGCGCGTGTCGTACCGGGGCCAACCGTTCGCCAGCGCCGCCAATTCAAAGGCAAACGTCAGCAAAGCGTCGCCCGCCAGCACCGCCATGCCTTCGCCGAATACTTTATGGCACGTCGGTTGGCCCCGCCGCAAGTCGTCGTTGTCCATGCTCGGAAGGTCATCGTGAATCAGCGAATACGTGTGTACGCATTCCACGGCGCAAGCCAATGGCAATGCCTCCGTTCCATCGCTGCCGCAAGCCTCCGCCGCCGCGAGACACAACGCGGGGCGCAGTCGCTTCGCGCCGCCCGCAAACAAGCTGTAACGCATCGCTTTGTGGATGGTTTCCGGCTTCTCGAACTCCGGGGGCAGCAGGCGGTGCAGAGCGGCGTCCACCCGGCGCACCTGCTCGGCGAGATAAGGTTTCAGCACAAACCCGGGAGATTTATGCGCGGTCGATGATTCGGTTACAACAGTCATCCATTCAGGGGGAGGTGGCATCATGCAGCCACCGGGAGACTGTCCTGACGCCGTGAACCTTGCAAGCAAAAGGGAAGGGGATTCGTCGGCGAATCCGCTTCACAACAACTCGGCAATCTGTACGGCGTTCAACGCCGCACCCTTGAGGAGCTGATCCCCGGCCACCCAAAAGGCCAGCCCGTTTTCGAGCGCGCAATCCATCCGCAAACGCCCCACCTGGCAGTCGTCCTGCCCCGAGCACACGAGCGGCATCGGGTACAGGTCGTTCGCCGGATCATCCACCACCTGCAATCCCGGTGCCCGGGCCAGGACCTCCCGCGCCGCTTCGACGGTCACCGGTCGCTCGAACTCCGCGCTGACCGCCACCGAATGCGCCCGGTAGACCGGCACCCGCACACAGGTCACCGAGGCGCGAAATTCCGGCAGATGCAGGATGCGCCGCCCCTCGGATTGCATCTTCATCTCTTCCTTCGTGTATCCGTTGTCCAGGAAACGGTCCACCTGCGGCAGCACGTTGAACGCGATCTGGTGCGGATAAACCCTCGGAATCACCTCACGTCCCGCCGCTATCGCGTCCTCCTGCTCGCGCAATTCCGTGATCGCCTGTGCCCCGGTCCCGGACACGGCTTGATAGCTCGACGCGAACACCCGGCGCACTCCGAACGCGGCGTGCAGCGGTCCCAATGCCATCAGCGTCACCGCCGTGGTGCAGTTGGGATTCGCAATGATGCCCCGGTGGCCCGCCGCGTCCGCGCCGTTGATCTCCGGGATCACCAGCGGCACGTTCTCATCCTGCCGGAAACACGACGAATTATCCACCACCACGACCCCCGCCTGCACCGCCAGCGGCGCGAAGATCCGCGCCACGGATGCCCCGGCGCTGAAGAGCGCGAGGTCGATACCCGCGAAAACGTCCTCTTTGAGCAATTCGATGGTCAGCGTTTGGCCTTGGAACGTCGCAGTTTTCCCGACGGATCGCTCCGAACCGAACAGCCGCAGCGACTCGACCGGGAACCGGCGGCGCGTCAGCACGTCGAGCAACTCCTGGCCGACGGCCCCGCTCGCTCCGACGATGGCGACGTGATAGGTCTTCTTTTGCATGGTGGCGGGCGGCGAGTTTATGCTTTCTTTGGACTGATGCAAACCACGGCTGGCGAAATTTCGCTGCACGTCTCGGTCGCCGCTCAAACCCTGGAGGTGCGCGGACCCTCCGGCGAACATCTCCACCGCTATCCCGTTTCCACCTCCCGCTACGGCCTCGGCTCGGAGCCCGGCAGCCTGCGGACGCCGACCGG
>CAHJWO010000330.1 GCA_903642295.1 PVC group bacterium
AGCGGGAACGCGGAAGTGGGAGGTTGGAGAGGGAATTTTGTCCGCAGATTCCGCAGATTTTCGCAGATTTTTCGGGTTTGTCGTGTCCGCGGCGACTTTTTGCGGGGCTGGCGGACGATTTGGTTGGGATGAAAACCCCTGCCTTGCCTGATGACGTGCCGTTTCGTGAACGGGTTCGATCCGCGCCTGACGTGGAGCAGCACTTATTGAAAGACAACGGTGCGATCCCGAATAACGCGCGGCTGCCAGTATTGATTTATCGGGGGGTGTTTGGCTTGGGCAGCGAAGACCCGGCGGCGGTTTGCGAGCGGATTTTTGCGCGGTGGAACTGGCAGGGAAGCTGGCGAAACGGCATCTACCCGTTCCATCATTATCATTCCACGAGCCACGAAGTTTTAGGGGTGTATGCCGGGCACGCGAACGTGCGCCTGGGCGGCGAGGGCGCGGGCGGGATCGAGGTGGTCCTGAGCGCCGGGGATGTGGTGGTGATCCCCGCCGGGGTCGGGCATTGCAACCTGGGCGCGAGCAGGGAGTTTAGCGTGGTCGGTGCGTACCCCGACGGCCACACGTGGGACCTTTTGCGCGGGCGGCCCGGGGAGCGTCCGCAGGCGGACGACAACATCGCGCGGCTGCCGTTGCCCGGAAACGATCCGGTCTTCGGCACGGAAGGACCGTTGCGGCAGGTGTGGCGGAGAGAACATTGAGGAGGGGGATGGGGGCGTGTCTCGGTTTGGGTGTCTTGCCGCGCGGCTGCCGTGGTGGCAATGCGGCGGAGTTGGAAAGCACGAAACCGGGATAAGAAGAGGGAAGATTGAGCCACGGACAGGGCGCGTGGCCGTGTGGTTGATGTTGATTTACGTGGTCTGCCAAGTATTCCAGCACGCCTCTTTCCTCTGGCCTGGGGGAAAATGTAGACCTGATCTCCGCCGACCCCACGGGCGCGCACGATCAAGGCTGCCCTGGAGGCAGAACTGCCTGTACCTGCGACGCCCCCATCCAGGTCCATCGATTGTTTACTGCACCAAGCCGCCGAGCGCGTTGCTCCCATCCTCGGCGGAAATCAGCAGGCTGCCGTCGTTCTCAGTGCTCCAGTGGGCGATTGCCTTGTCATCCGTCCGGCGGTAGAACCTAGCGGTGGCGGAGCTGTCCTTGCCCTGCTGCCAGGAAAAATTCCCCGCGTTTGATGCCAGCAACGGATTCACATCCGCCAGTGTCAAAGGCCCGGCGACGCGTGTGTACTCCAAAAGCACGCAACGGCCCTTGAAATACACCACGCGGATGATGAGCCCGTTCCTGCTGTGGAGGTCGCCGTCCAGCACCGTGCCGTCGAGCACCTGATGGTTGCGTACGCGGGCATTGGCGCGGGCCACGGGACCGTAGAACTTGACGATCTCGGCGGCGGTCGCGTCGAGTGGCGTGCCGTTGGAAGCCGGTTTTTCGTCCGCCCGCAATCCGAAGCCCGGTGAAATGATCACCAGACAGCCCAGAAGCAGCGCGCCGAAGGTTCCGGCGATGCGGTGTGCGATCACGCCTTTTTTCATTCTCTCGGAAGGGACCAGATCAGGGGTCGAAAGTCAAAACCCGCCACGGACAAAAGGATGTAACCCGAAGAAAACTTTGTGAGCAAAGGGCTTCACCCGATTCGACCCCTTAATCTGCATCCTGCTGCATCCTGCATCCTGCATTCCTTCAAAAAGGACTACCCGCCCCCCCGGCGGGGTCAACGCCGTCGCCACGCATGGAAATCTTGCCGACCATCACACCCTGCACCTGCATCTCGTCGCGCGCGATGATGCGCGCGGGATAGGCCCGGTTTTCCGAGCGCAGGAACGGCGCGCTCTCGCCGTCGGTCCGATACGTTTTTAGGGTGGTTTCGTTGTCGCAAAGCGCGGCGACCACGCTGCCGTCGCGCGGTTCGCGGCGGCTGTCGAGCAGTACCCAATCCCCGTGGTGGATATCCGCGTCCACCATCGAATCCCCGTGAACCTTGAGGGCAAACTCGGCATCCGGGAATTCCTCGGCGGGCACGGCGATGAACTGGTTGGCGATCTGCTCGACCCCGCCCTGCGGCAAACCAGCGGGAATGTACCCCAGCGCCGGCAAGAGCCGGGGCTTGCCCTCGAACAACGCCGGCTGGCGCGTGCGGATGGCGGGCAGCAGCGGCTGGCGGCGCGCGGCGATCTGCCGGAAGAGCGTCTCGATAACCTGCTTGATGAGGCGCACCTCGTCAATCGTGCCCTCTTTGAGCACCGCGCCGAGTTGTTCCTGTGCGCTGGGCGGATCGGCGGGCGAGCCGTCCGCGCCGCTGTTCTGTGTAAAGGCGGAAGAGACTTCCCCGGCCCGTCGGCGCATCTCGGGCAGACGCGCGATGATCTGCATGAGCTTGCCACCCGCCTTCTGGTAACCCGCCGCGTATTTTTGCAAGGTTTCCGGGCGCACGTCCACTTCGGCGGCAAGCGCTTCGTCAGTCAGATTGAGGATCGCCTTGACGCGCTCGATCATCTCCGCCTGGGCGGGGAATTTATTGGTTGGCATGATGTGGTAAGGCACGCGGATTTTTAGGAACAGGCAGCAAGCCAGTTTTCACGAAAATGAAGCTTAACCATAAAAGGGATAATCCCTCTTTTTCTGCGCGATTCAACGGGAAAATCGAAGCAGCCGCGGTTTCTCGGGGAAACGCCTGATTTTGACGGTAACCGGCGTCCGATTCAAGTCGCAAGGCGCATCTGTGGTTGTTATTCCCGACCAATTGATGAGCACGAAGATGTTGAATTCAGACCCCGCCGTGGCCCTCGAACTCGGGCGGCGTCTGGCGCTCAACACCAGGCGTTCACAGAGGAAAACCTCCCGATTGGGACGGATGTGGAGCCGCTGGTTTCCACGCCCGCCAGTGAAACCTGCCGAGCGGCACCGTTAGGAAAGCGGCGTTGGGCGGCGCGGTGACTGCCCGCGCGGCCCGGAGTCGTCCGGAGAGCAGGAACCATTCTTGCCACGGGGCAGCCTGTCGCCGTAGGATGGCGGCCTGCGTTGTCTCCATGTCAGATCACCCGCCCACCGCCGAAAGCAGCCAGCGCGTCCCGCGCTTCAGTGTCGTCGTACCGACCCGTGGGCGCAATGACGCCCTGGCGCGTTGCCTCAACCGGTTGATGGCCGACCGGCAGGACTTTCCGTTCGATCAGTTCGAGATCATCGTCGCCGACGACGGCCCGGACGGCGACAACGCCCGGCTGCTGGTCGAACACACTTACCCGTGGGTGCAATGGGTCGCCGGGCCGGGGCGCGGCCCCGCCGCGAATCGGAACCGGGGCGCGGCGGCGGCCAAGGGTGATTGGCTCGCGTTCACCGACGATGATTGTCTGCCGCAGCCCGGCTGGTTGGCGTCGTTCGCGGCGCGGCTGGAAGGTCCCGGAGGCGACAAGCTCCGGGTGCTGGAGGGGCGCACGACGGCGGGAGGAGGACCACCGACCGGGCCACGCTTCACCTCACCCACCAATGAATACGGCGGCTTGCTGTGGTCGTGCAATTTTGCCATCGAGCGGCGATTTTATCTGGAGATCGGCGGGTTCGATGAGCGTTTCCCCTTTCCGCACCTCGAAGACGTGGACCTGCGGCTGCGCCTGGACGACCGGCAGGAGCCGTACCCGTTCGTGCCGGAAGCCTTGGTGGAACATCCGCCGCGACCGGAAGCGCCCACCCACAAATGGGCGCGCTCGATGGAGTCGGCCTTCTACATGGCGCAAAAGCGGAAGGTTCCCCTCGCGGCGGTGAACTTCAGCGTCGGCACGTTTTTGCGCGGCTATTACCATACGTTCCGCGACTGCCGGAACGCGGGGGACGCCTTTTGGTACGCACGGCGGATCATCGTGGAGGCCGTGCTGTTAGCGTGGTACATCCCGCGTTGGAAGCTGAAGTACCGGGGATAAGTGAAAAGGCAGAAGGCAGAAGGATGCAGGATGCAGGATGCAGGATGCAAGATGCAGGATGCAGGAGGCAGGAGGCAGAAGGCGAGCAGTTAAAAAGAGAAAGCCATGCGGTGAGTGCGGGCTGTCCAGCGTCTCCTCTGTATTGCTGCCTTCTGCCTTTCTGACGGGATAACCTCAAACGAGGATAAAACTGCTTACAAGTGCGCTCTTCCCCACTAGGCTCATCCTGACGACCCACCCAGAGCCCTTATGCGCAATTCCTCTTCTTCCGACGCGACGTTAGCCGTTTTTCTCGACCTCGAAAATCTCGCCCTCGGCGTCCGCGACGCGCGCTACGCGGAGTTCGACATCCGCAAAGTGCTGGAGCAACTGCTGCTCAAGGGGCACATCGTCGTCAAGAAAGCGTACTGTGATTTTGACCGTTATAAGGATTTCAAACGCGGCCTGCACGAAGCGGCCTTCGAGTTGATCGAGATTCCTCACGTGCGCCAGAGCGGTAAAAA
>CAHJWO010000331.1 GCA_903642295.1 PVC group bacterium
GCGGACGGCGCCCCGCCGTTCGCTCCGGCGGGCGGCGCCCCCGCTCTTTGGCGAGGCGCCAAAAGAGAGCACGCGAGGCGCGTGCGCTCCCCGGGATCCTCCGCAAACGGAAAGACCTACACACTCAATCCTTCGGGCTTGACCTCCGCCACGCCGTTGATCTTCCAGCCGCCCGCTTCCTTCTTCAGGAGGTACTGGTATTCCACGCTTTGTTTATCGGCGTTCTGCACCCGCACGCTGACCACGACTTGTTCACCCGTGTCGAGCATGGTCCCGAACTCGCTGGAAACCGAGTGCGCGATCACCGGGTAGGCCGACTTGACCATCTTCTCGAAATCCTCCGGCGCGAACATGCCCTGGATCATCGACGAGGCATAGGCAAATGCCTTGGAGTAATCGTTGGCGCGGAAGGCGTCCAGTTGGCCGTCGATCACGGCGGTCAGTTCCTTCTTCACGGCCTCGGAGACGGGGTGGGCCGCCGGGGGCCTGGGCATGGCGTCGGGCGTGGAGGTCCCGGTGGAAACTCCGGCCATCCAAAGGGCGGCGACCAGGACCGGAAGGAAAGCGGCGCGAAGCATCGCCCACCTTGCCTCACTTCCCCGCCGCCCGCAAATTTGCGTTCCTGCGACGCCTGCTGCCTCTGCGACGCTGGCGACGTATTTACCCGATTGTTTCCATTTTTCGCCGCGAAATGATTTTGGCGGATTTTTCGCCAACCCGCATTTTCGCGCTTGCCAAGCGAAACCGGCAGGCATACCGTCCGCTTCCCTTTCTATCGGAGACAAAGCAAGTTTTTATGGCATACGCGATCCTCAAGGCCGGCGGCAAACAGTACAAGGTGGCCGAAGGCGACATCATTGACGTGGAGAAGCTCGATGCGGAAGCGGGCCAGGAAACCACGTTCTCCGAGGTGCTGATGCACGCGGACGGCGACAAGTTCACCCACGGCAGCCCGCTGCTCAGCGGCGCTTCGGTCGTCGGCGAGGTCGTCGAACAGCGCAAGGCCAAGAAGGTGATCGCGTTCAAGTACCGCCGCCGCAAGGGTTACCACCGCACCGTCGGCCACCGCCAGAAGCTCACACGCGTCCGCATCAAGACCATCGCGCTCGGCTAAACCCATTTTACTCAGCAACCGAAAGATTTCCCCGACTTATGGCACATAAGAAAGGTCAAGGCTCCGTCAAGAACGGCCGCGATAGCGTCAGCAAGCGTCTCGGCGTCAAGAAGTTCGGCAGCGAAAAGGTCGTCGCCGGCAACATCATCATCCGCCAGCGCGGCACGAAGTTCCACCCCGGCACGAACGTCGGGCTGGGCCGTGATTACACCATCTTCGCTTTGGTGGACGGCGAGGTGAAGTTCGACCGTGGCGGTCGGCGCGTGAACGTGATCGAGCCTGCGGCGGTCACCGCGTAAATCTTCTCCGCGCGCTCCGGTCCCGCCGGACGCATCGGAGGGCGGCGTGCTGGAGGCAGCCCAACCGACCGCCGGTGGACCCCGTTCACCGGTTTTGTTGCCCGGCCTTTGCGGACAGGACGGCGATAGGCGAGATTCTTGCCGTCATGTTTCACGTCGTCTTGGTCGAGCCGGAGATCCCGCCCAACACTGGGAACGTCGCCCGGCTCTGCCTCGCGGCGGGTGCGCATCTGCACCTGGTCCGACCACTGGGTTTCTCCTTGGACGACAAATACCTGCGCCGGGCCGGGATGGACTATTGGGAACAGGTGCAGGTGACGGTCTGGGAGAATTGGGATGCCCTGTACGCGGCGCACCTCGCCCACGCGCGTTACTTCTTGCTGACGACCAAGAGCGACCGCCCGTATTATGACGCCGATTTCGAGCCGGGCGATTTCCTGGTGTTTGGACGCGAGACGCGCGGCCTGCCCGAGAGCTTGCTCATGGGTGCGGCGGGCCGCCAACGGTCGTTGACGATCCCGATGGCCCCTGCTGCCCGCAGCCTGAACCTTGCCACGGCGGCGGGCATCGTCCTGTTCGAGGCGATGCGCCAATGCCGCTTCGTCGCCACGCCCGACGCCGACGCCTAGCTTGTATTACGGCAACAAAATGCTTAGGGTAGTCACCGGTTTCCCCCGTCCCATGTCCCTCCTACGAGTCCTCGTTTTTGCCCTTCTGCCGCTGTGGCTTTGTCCCGTCGGCGGCTATGCCGACGAGTTTTCCGCCCTCGTCGCCAGCTTCGGCAACGTGAACACCGTGGCGGGCATCCATCTGGATAAGACGACGGACTCGAACGGCGACGACATCAACGAATGGACCGCTGCCTCGGAGGGCGCCCCCGCCAGATCCACCGCGCTCTCCAACCCACACGCCGCCGCCGCCGATGCGCTGGGCAACGTTTACATCGCGGACAAGGCCAGCCAGTCCATCCTCAAGCTCACGCCCGACGGCACGATCCACACCTTTGCGGGCACGCATGTGGCGGGCTTCAACGGAGATGGACCCGCCCTCGCCACCACGCTCCAGATCAGCGCGCCCAACGGACTGTACGTGTTTCCGAACGGCACGGTTTACTTGCTGGACCCGGGCAACCACCGCATTCGCCGGGTGGGTACGGACGGGGTCATGACCACCGTCGTCAATGATCCCGACCCCAACTGGAAGCCGACCGGACGCGCGTTGTGGGTCCGGTCCGACGAGCAGTTGATCTACTACACCAACGAGTACGCCCTCGTGAACAACAAGCCGCAGGGCGCGTGTGTGAAAAGCTGGACGCCGACGGCCGGGATCACGCTGGTCTGCGACAAGTCGGTCGGTTTTTCCAATCCCGGCAATCTCGACGTGAATCCGGTGGACGGGAAATTGTACGTCTGCGACCGGGCGGAAGACGACTCCACCAACACGGCGACCGGCGTCTGGCGCATCGACGGCACCAACCAGCGCACCCGCCTGACCGGCAACACGACCCAGGCCGCGCCCGCCGATGGACGACCGGCGCTCACCTCGTACATCGCGCAGGTGCGCGGCATCGCCTTTCTGCCCAACGGCGCGTATTTCATCTGCGGCCACAAGGACGGGAGCATCTGGTACGTCGATACGGCGGGCCTGCTGCACCGTTATCTCCAGGGCTCCGGGTCCAAGGACGCATACACCCTGCCGGATAACGTCCATCCGCCGCTGGTCGGGCAGAACTACTTTGCCCAGCCCCGGGAAATCACGATTGGCCCGAATGGCAACCTGATCGGGGTCAGCAACGACAGCGGGTTCGTGTTCATCGTCAAAAGTGCGGTCACTCCCGGATTGCCGACCGATCTGCGCGTGGTGGGCGGGGGGACGGCGAGCGCGCAACTCTCATGGAGCAGCAACGCGGGGCAGTCCTATGTCGTGGAGCGGACTTTTGATTTGGCGACGCCCGCGTGGCAGATCATCGGGGCGGTGAAAACGGCGGGGGCGACCGGGGCGTTTACGGATGCCGGTGCCACCGGTCCGGTCAGGGCGTTTTACCGCTTGTCCCCGCCACGCGGAGGAGCGGCGGGAAATCCGCATACGGCCTGCCGGGTGCTGCCGAGCGAAATGGATGAACCTATGATGACTCCCCCCGAAAGCTCCGGTTCGTCTGCATCACGCGGCTGGATTTTGCCGCTGCTGGCGGTAATCGTGTTGGTCGGGGCAGTGATGTATTTTCTGGGACGCCGCGCGCCCTCCGCTCCGCCAGGAACCGGGCAGACCGCCCGGGCCACGCTCGACGCCGCCGGAGGTCCAGGGACGGCGGCAGCTGACGCGCCCGCCCGACCCGCCGGACGCCGGTTTGCGCCGCACGACACCTTCTATCTGCTCCAGTACGTTTCGACCAAAACGCCGACCGGTGTGATCGGCTTCGAGCCGGGCCGGGAAGTGCATTTGGTGGAAGCGCATCAGCCGACGCAAACGCTGGTCGTCGGCGACGGCGAGGCGCAGGTGGAGGTCGGTCCCGACAAGCTGACCAACGACCTCGACATCGCCGATCTGGTGCGTCAGAAGGATCAGGCCAGCCAGGCGAAGATCGCCGCATACTTGCAGGCGGAACAGCAGGCCTACAACGACGCGCAGCGCGCCGCCGCCGACAAATTCGAGAAAGCCGCCGACAAGCTCAACCAGGCGCAACAGCAGCAGGCCGCCAAGGTCGCCGCCGCCAACAACAACCACCGTCCGAACGCCACTCCATCCGGCAGCCCCGGCAACGCCGCCGACAACTCACCGGTCGGCAGCACGGGCACGAAACTCGACGAGCCCGCCGTCCCGGTGGGAGGCACGTCCGGTTACGGCTATGCCGGTTCGGCTTACTACGGCAGCCCTTATTCGTATTTCAATGGGTCATCCGCGGGCGTGGCCGCCCCAACCGGCGGCACCGGGTCGCGCGGGGCAAATCCCGCGACCGTCGGCACCGCGAGGTGAGGGGTTCGGAGCCGTTTCGATTTGGTCAGGGT
>CAHJWO010000332.1 GCA_903642295.1 PVC group bacterium
CGCCAAAGCGGGCACGCGAGGCGCGTGCGCTCCCCGGCATCCTCCGCAAATTGAAAGACCTTGCTGCCGGGCTTGGCAGATCCGGCATTCAACTTGGCAACGCGAGAATCCCTGATTTGTTGTAAGGCCCATCCCATGAACCTGCGAGCCTCCTTTGTCTTCATCCTGTTCTGCGTCTGCCTGGTGTCTGGGATGTCCGCCCAAGGGGCCGCGCCGGCCGCGCCCGAACCGTTGATCGAACAGGTGCTTTCCGATCAGGCCGCCGCCTGGAACCGGGGGGACATCGACGGGTTCATGTCGGGATACGCCCGGCTGTCCACGTTGCGCTTCGCCTCGGGCGGCAGCGTGACCTATGGCTGGCAGGAAACGCTGGACCGTTACAAGCAGCATTACCCCGACCGCGCGGCGATGGGCGTGCTGACCTTCTCGAACCTGGATGTCACGATCCTCTCGCCAGAGGTCGCGCTGGTGTTTGGCCGGTGGCACCTCAAGACGGACAAGGGCGAACCGAACGGCTTGTTTACCCTGCTCTTTCGCCAGCTCGACGGCCACTGGCAAATCGTCGCGGACCATACTTCCGCCGCTGCCGTCCCGGGTAGTTGAATCCCTGCGCGACGATTCTTCGTACCGGGTCCAACCCTTCTCCCCGTTTTTGCGCTGCATTTCATGGACAAGCCGACTTCTTCTCCTCCGCCCGCCGACGGCGCTTGGCTCGACCTGATCACCCGCGCCACGGCGTTTGCCGGGCGTTGCGCCGAACTCTCCGCGCAACGCGACGCCGAGAACCTGACGGTGACGGGATTTCCCGAGACGGAGTTCGGCTGGCTGACGGATGCGGGGTTACTCGCGGCACCGCTGCCGCGCCGCGTCGGCGGGGGCGGGCTCAACGGGGTGCAGGGCGGCACGTTTCAGTTGCTCCAGATGCTCAAGCAGGTCGGCTGGGGCAGCCTGCCGGTCGGGCGCATTTACGAGGGGCACGTCAACGCATTGGCGCTGGTCGAACTCTTCGGCTCCGACGAACAGCAGGCGCGGGCCGCCGCCGATGTGCTGGAAGGTCGCCGCGTCTTCGGCGTCTGGAACGCCGAGGAGGAACCGCCGGGTGTCGGTTTGAAAATCAAAGATCTGGGCGACGGTCGCTACCGCTTGGAAGGCGGCAAGATTTTTTGCTCCGGGCTGGGGCATGTCACGCGGCCCATTGTCGGGGCGCGCACGGAAAGCGGCGCGTGGCAGATGTGTCTGCTGCCGATGGAACAAATCGCCGCCCGGCTGGATCACAGTTGGTGGCAGCCGATGGGCATGGAAGCGACCGTCAGCGGTACGGTGGACCTGACGGGCATCGAGCTGGGCAACGACACGCTGCTGGGTCCGCCCGACGTTTACTATCAGGAGCCGTGGTTCAACGGCGGGGCGATCCGTTTTGTGGCGGTGCATCTCGGCGGCGCGCAGGCGCTCTACGATGCCGCCCGCGCTTACCTGCAAAAGGGTCGCCGCACGGATCATCCCATCCAGCGGCAGCGCGCGGCGGAAATGGCAATGCGCGTCGAATCGGGCGACCTGTGGCTGCGCGGCGGCGCGGCGGTTTTCGAGCGGCAGCCGACGGTCGCCCACGAGGTGGCGGCCTACGTCGGGATGGCCCGGCTGTCGGTGGAGGCCATCGCGCAGGATGTCATCCGCACGACCGAACGCATGGTGGGCGCGCGCGGCCTGATGCGCCCGTTCCCTTTCCCGCGCCTGATCCGCGACCTGACGATGTACCTGCGCCAGCCCGCGCCGGACGCCGTAACGGATCGCGTGGGCCGACACGTTTTGGATCATCCCGGTCCAGCGCATCAGCACTGGCCGAAAAGCTTTTAGGGTCCTGCCGGCTGTCCCAGATGTTTCTGGTGGGATGCCGCCGACCAGGCGGCGCGTGCCTAAAAAAACACGAACGGCTGCCCCAGCCGTCAGAACCTTGAACCACGCCGCTAACATCGCCGAAATGATCACTCCTCCCATGCCCGACACCCCTCCCTCCGGCAGCCTGCCGTCCAGCTACTTCGACGACGTTTACCGCGCCAACGCCGACCCCTGGGATTTCACCACCAGCCCCTATGAGGCCGGCAAATACGCTGCTACCCTCGCCGCCCTGCCGCGCGAGCGCTACGGGTCGGCGTTCGAGGCGGGTTGCTCCATCGGCGTGTTCACCGAACGCCTTGCCGCGCGTTGTGACCAACTGCTGAGCATCGACATTTCCGACGTGGCCCTCGACCAGGCCCGCACGCGGTGCGCTGCCCTGCCGCAAGTGCGGTTCGAGCGCCGCTACCTGCCCGGGGAGTTTCCGGCGGAAACCTTCGACCTTATTCTCCTGTCGGAGGTCGGTTATTATCTGGCCATGCCCGACCTGCTCGACCTGCGCGAGCGTTGTATCAACCGACTGGCACCGGGAGGACACCTGCTGCTGGTTCACTGGACGCCGTTCGTGCCCGACTATCCGCTGACGGGCGATCAGGTCCACGAAACGTTCCTGGCGGCGGCCGGGGCACAACCTCTGCGGCATCTGCTGGGCCAGCAGGCGGAAAAATACCGGCTCGACTTGTTCGCGCGGGCGGCCTGACCGTCCGCTCGCGCAGGTCCGCGCGGTGGCGGGTGATCCGGCGGCGCAGTTCGGCGATGGCCGTGCGCACCTCCATCAGCGGCAGGGCGTACGGGCCGGTCTGCCGCTCCCGGTGGTGCCAGAAGACCGCCTGGCAAAGTTCGCCTGCGCTCCGGGCGCGCTGCCAGCGTTCGGCGAGCCACCCGGGGTCGAGTTCCAGCGCCGCCGCCGTCTTTCGCGCGGCCTTTGGTGAATAACCTTCCACCCACCGGCGGCGCAGGTGAACCCGGTTGAGCGATTCCCGCGCGATGGTGTCGGGCGATTCGAGCAGCAGCGGTTCGCCGTCTTCCGCCGCCCGGGTCCATTTCGAGAGCGTGCCGGAAAGCCCCACGTCCACCCGGCCCGCCACGCGCAGGGAGGTCAGCACGTTGACCGCCGGGCTCTGGCGCATCCGCGCTCCCAGCCGTTCCAAGGCGTCGGCAAACGCCATGTCTTCCAGGCACGGCACGACCGGCAGGCCGCCCGCGCGCCGGTAGGTCTCCGCCGTCACCGCGAGGCTCGCCCCGAAAAAGTGGTGGTGTCGGGGCCAGCCGTTGGCCGGATCGGGGTTGAGGATCGTCTCGTAGGCCGCGCGCAGCGTGCGGTAGGCGGTGTCGAGCCGGTAATAGAGCCGGGTGCCGGGTGCCAGCGCCGCGACCTGTTCCGGCCCGGCGAGGATGCGCCCGCCCACGGCGTCCGCGCCGTTGGCCATCTCCGCGAGGTTGGCGGCCACCCAGTTGGGCCGCACCCGGGTGTCGCCGTCGGTCGCGGCGATGACCCCACGCGGTTTCCTCAAACTTTCCAGCCGGCGGCACGCCTCGTCCATCACCAGCCGCCGCGCCGCCCCGACGTGGGCGTGCGGCTTGGCCAGCAGAATTTCGATCAGGTGCAGCCGGAACGCCGGATGCCGGGCGGCGAACCCGCGCACGACCTCACCGGTCCCGTCCGTGCAGTTGTTGGCCAGCACCAGAACCTCGTAGAGCGCGGGGTCGAGCGCCTGGCCGTCCAGGTCGGTCTGCGCGGCCAGCGCCGCCAGGGTGTGCGCGATGTCGGTTTCCTCATTGTACACCGGGATGGTCACGCACAACTCACACTCCGGCGCGGGCGGTGCGGCCACCAGCGGTCGCGTGGCTGCGGGCAGCCGCGCGAAGTCGAATTCCGGTTGGACGGGCAGCGGGCCAGGGTCTGGAACGATCATCGCGGCGTTGGGGGTCAGGCTTTCCGGGGAGGACAACGCCACCCGGGACAAAATCACGGCATGACGGACCGGCAAGCGGAAAAGAGGTTCGTTGGATGGCCGGAAAGCGGTTTCTATTCAAACGGAAACCTGTGATACGAAACCGTCGGCGAGATGGACGGGTCAATCTGGCCAGTCCACGCGCCGGGCCGCCGCAACGGCCAAGGGTTGGATGTCGTGCGAATTGGAGGTGTGGCTTCCTCAGACCGTCCCAGCAAACGCCCCGCGCGCTCCCCGGCCAAACCCCGCCCCCGCCGGCAAGCCGCCGCCTCGGCACCCCTGTCCCAACCGGCACCGTTGACGGAGTCGGTCGAACCAGCGGCTGCCGAACCCGAGCCCGCATCGGACGGCAGAAACGTGGGTTCGCTGGAAGGCGCGGTTTCCTTGACTTTGGGCATCCTGTTGGTCGTGGCCGCGTTGTTCCCGCGCTCGATCAAGCAACTGCTGATGCTGGGAATCGGCGGCGGTCTGGCCTACCGGGGAGTGAGCGGTCAGTGTGGGGTTTACAAGGCGCTGGGAGTTGACACGACAAAGTAGTTCTCGGC
>CAHJWO010000333.1 GCA_903642295.1 PVC group bacterium
ATGGCGCGTTCCATTTTAATCTTGTGCCCCAACGCCTTGAGCTTCGCCACGATGTCCGCCGGCATCCGCTCCTCCACAAGCAAATCATCGGGTGCCCACTGGTGATGAAAACGCGGTTGAGCGAGCGCTTCATCGACGGGCAATCCGAGATCCAGCACGCCCACCAGATTGATGACCGTCTGCGTGATGATGGTCGGCCCGCCCGCCGCGCCGAGTTCCAGCACCGGCTTGTTGTCCTTCAATACAATCGTGGGGCTCATGCTGGAGAGCGGGCGCTTGTGCGCGGCCACCGCGTTGGCGTCGCCGCCGATCAGCCCGAACGCATTCGGCACGCCGGGCTGGATGGAGAAATCGTCCATCTGATTATTGAGCAAAATCCCCGTGCCCGGCACGACAACCTTGGAGCCGAAGGACGTGTTGAGCGTCGTGGTACACGCCACCCAGTTGCCCTCGGCATCCGCCGTGCAAAAATGGGTCGTGTGTTTATGGAAAACGTCGGATTCCGCGTCGGCGGGCGTCCCGTGCGAGATCACGCCCAGCGAATGATCGAGCGCGATGCCATCGGCCAACCCTTTGGCATAAGCCTTATCCGCCAGTCCGCGCGGCACCCGGGTAAAATCCGGGTCGCCCAACCAGAACGCGCGGTCGGCGAAGGCCAGTTTCATCGCCTCGGCAATGACGTGCACCCGCTCGGCGGGAGCCAGATGCGGCAGATCGAAATTTTCCAGGATATTGAGAATCTGGACCACATGCACCCCGCCCGAACTCGGCGGCGGAAAGCTGACGATGTCATACCCGCGATACGTCGTCCGCACCGGTTCGCGCCGCTGGACGGCATAATCGGCAAAATCCGCCGCCGTGATGATGCCGCCGTTGTCGTGCATCCATCGTTCGACCGCCTGCGGGAACGCGCCCCGGTAAAACCACGCGACGCCTTCGTCCGCCAGCGTGCGATAGCTGCGGGCGAGATCGGGTTGCCGCAACGTTTCACCCATCCGCAGGGCCGACCCATCGGCGTGCAGGAAAATCGCGCGCGATTCGGGAAACCGCGCGAGCGACTCGCGCTCGACGGCCAGCCGGTCAGCATAATGTTGGTCGATGGGGAAACCCTGCTCGGCGATTTCGGCGGCAGGCAGGAAGGCGTCGCGCAACGGCTTTTTGCCGTACTCGCGCACCGCCGTTTCGTACACTGCCAGCGAGCCGGGGATGCCGCTGGCCAGCGCGCCGGTCTGGCTCTTCGTTGGGTCGCCCTTGCCATCGACGACGAACATCTCGCGGGTGGCCGCCGCCGGGGCGGTCTCGCGCCCGTCCAGCGCGACGATCTCGCCATTCGCCCGGTGGATGAGCATGAAACATCCCGCGCCCACGCCGGAATCGTGGCCATCCACGACGCCGAGGGTCAGCGCCACGGCGGCGGCGGCGTCCACGGCGTTGCCCCCGGCCTCCAGCGCGTGGACCCCCGCCTGCGTCGCCAGTGGATGGATGGAGGCCACCATGCCGCCCCGGGCCTCGACGGGAGCAGCCTCCACCCGAACCGCGGCCAGACCCCCGAGGAACATCGCCGCCGCCAGGAAAAGAAAACGCACGTACATGGCAGCGAGCGTTCCCCATGATCCGCGCGGAAGCAACCGGGTGCTTCCATTTTCGAGGGCACCCGCAGCTAAGTATGTACGAGAAGGTTTCCAGGTGGATGGCGATCTCCGAGCGCCAGGCTTTCGTGACCGCGCAACGGTCGAAAAGGCTCGGAAGCATGGCGGCTGCGCCGCAGGGAACACAGGGCGCTCGGAGATCGCCATCCACCGAGATTCTCTTTCGCAGATGCTTACTGCCGATCCGAAGCACCGGCTTTTAGCCCCGGCAGGGGCGGCAGAACTTAGCCCGGGGCGTGAACCCCGGGGTAACCCCCCGGACCAGATAGCCCCGGCAGGGGCGCAAGAGAACTCGCGCCAACTATTCGGAAGACACTCAATCTTGCGAAACCGCTCCAGATTTCCGACCGGATGACAGCCGCGGAACGCCCGCTATCGTAACCACAGCGAAATGTTCCCTTCCCCGCCGCCACTCCGCGCGATTCCCTCGGTCGAAAAGCTCCTCCAGGCCCTCGATCCATTGGACGTTCCCCGGCCCACGGCAACGGCGGTCGTGCGGCTGGAGCTTACCGCTCTACGTGTGCAGGCGCGGGAAGCCGCACCCACGCCGCCGTTCGAGGAAATCCTCCAACGCGTGCGCACAGCTCTTGATCAATTACGTGCGCGTCGGCTCCGGCCCGTCATCAACGCGACGGGGATTCCATTGCATACGAATCTGGGCCGCGCGCCATTGGCCCCGGCGGCGGTGGCGGCGCTCGTCGCCGTGGCCGCCAATTACAACAACCTGGAATACGACCTTGCCACCGGAGAGCGCGGCAGCCGGGCAGCCTACCTCGAACACAATCTCGCCCTCGCCACGGGCGCCGAAGCGGCCACCGTCGTCAACAACTGCGCGGCGGCGCTCGTGCTGATCCTGCGGCATTTCACCCGGGGTCCGAAAAAAGAAGTGATCATCTCGCGCGGTGAACTGGTGCAGATCGGCGGCGGGTTCCGCGTGCCGGAAATCATGGAAGCCAGCGGCGCGCGGTTGCGGGAAGTCGGCACGACGAACCAGACCGCACTGGAAGATTACGCCACGGCCATCAGCCAGGAAACCGCGCTCCTTCTCACCGTGCACCGCAGCAACTTTTACCAGGGTGGCTTCACGGACTCCCCACCGATTGCCGCCTTGGCCACACTGGCACGCAAGCGGCGCATCCCCTTGGCGGAAGACCTCGGCAGCGGCGCGCTGGCAGACACGGGGCGCTTGCTGCCGCCTGCCACCACGCTGGGTCACGAGCGCACTCCGATGGAGGCCATCCGCGACGGCGTGGACGTGGTGTGTTTCAGCGGCGACAAGCTGTTGGGCGGTCCGCAGGCAGGGATCATCGCCGGGCGGGCGCGGCGGATCGCGGCGCTCAAGCGTGAACCGTTTTTCCGCGCGTTGCGCTGCGACAAGCTCGCCCTGACCGCCCTGGAGGCCACCCTCGATCTTTACCTGTCCGGCCGCCAGAGCGAAATTCCTACGCTCGCCATGCTGCAAACGAACACCGATAGCCTGCACGCACGCGCCGAAGAAATCCTCCGCGCACTCGATGGCCTGCCGCTGGTTGCGAGGATCGGCGAGGCCGTCTCACGCGTGGGTGGAGGAACCATGCCCCGGGCGGAACTCGCTTCGGTCTCAGTGGACATCCAACCCACCAACGGAATGGCCGTGGACGAACTCGCCGCGCGTCTCCGTCGGGCCTCAATACCGGTCGTGGGTTATCTTTCCGACCATCGCTGCCGACTCGACCTGCGCACGGTTTTTCCGGCCCAGGATGCGCTGATCATCCAGGCATTGCGCGTCATTTTTCCGCAGCTCTGACATCCGGGTGAAAGACCGCGGAGCCAGCTCCGGGGCATGATCAAAATGGTTTTACAATTTACAAAAAAGCCGAAGCAGGCTTCGGGGGATCAGACCCAAAGGGAATGAATCATTTTATCGTCGCCACAGCGGGGCACGTCGATCACGGCAAAAGTACACTCGTGCGCGCATTGACCGGCACCGATCCAGACCGTCTGCCGGAGGAGAAAGCGCGCGGCATCACGATTGATCTGGGCTTCGCGCACCTCGTACTGCCGGGCGTGGAACTGGGCATCATCGACGTGCCCGGACACGAGGATTTCGTCAAGAACATGGTGGCGGGTGTCGGCTCGGTGGACGTGGCGTTGTTTGTCGTGGCGGCGGACGATGGTTGGATGCCGCAGACGGAGGAACACCTGCAAATTCTCACGTATCTGGGCGTGACGCGCGCGGTCGTGGCTCTTACGAAGATCGACCTTGTGCAGGACGAAGCCGCGACGACGCAAAAAGTGCGGGCGCGGCTGGCGGACTCGCCTTTCAAGGACGCTCCCGTGGTACCGGTTTCGGTGCTGAGCGGTCGCGGGGTAAGCGAATTGCGCGCGGCCTTGAGCACGGTCCTGACAGATGCGCAACCTTCGCCCGACGTTGACAAGCCCCGGCTATCGGTGGACCGCGTTTTTGCCCTGCGTGGGGTTGGCACTGTGGTCACGGGCACGCTGACCGGCGGCGCGCTGGGTCGGGGACAGGAAGTCGTTGTCCAACCCTCGGGCCGGACCGCGCATGTCCGCAGCGTGCAGAATCACGGACGTGAGGCGGAGAGCAGCCCGCCCGGTACCCGCACGGCGCTGAATCTGCCCGAACTCGACGCGACCGGGGAAGGTTCCGTGATCCGTGGCGAGGTGGTCACCTTACCAGGTCTGGGTGAGGG
>CAHJWO010000334.1 GCA_903642295.1 PVC group bacterium
CCGCCCGGGAGGCCGCGTCGCGGCATGGGTGGCCGCGTCTGACGGCGCCCGGGGGTCGCCATCCACCTCGGAACTTTTCCCAATCGCTTAATCTCCACCCACAGGAAACCGCAGCGTCGCCCGGCAGCCGCGCCTGCCATCCTGCCGGTTTTCCAAGGTCAACCCGCCGCCGTGCGCTTCCGCGATCTGGCGGCTCAGCACCAGTCCAATGCCGCTGCCGGATGCCTTCGTCGTGAAGAACGGCACGAACAGGTTGGCCGTCCCGCTGAGCCCCAACCCTTCGTCGTCCACGGAAATGACGGCCTCCGCACCTTCGGTCTTCCAGCCCACCCGGACCTCCCCGCCCGTGTCCGTGGCGGCATCCACCGCGTTGCGGATGAGATTGATGAGCGCTTGCTCGATCTGGTCGGCGTCGATGGCGACCTCGGCCCGGTCGTCCCCCGGTTCCACGCGCACTTCCTGCCGCGTCTCCAACGCCGCCGCGCGGCGGACCAGCGCGGCGAGATTTTGCCGCTGCCGGTTCGGCGCGGGCAGCCGCGCCAGCCGCGCGTACGCCGCCATGAACCGCCCCAACGCCTCGGCCCGTCCCGCGATGATGTTCAGCCCGTCACGCGTGTCTTCCTGCCAATCCGAAGCGCGTTCGTCCGGTGTTTTGCCGAGCAGCGCTTGCAGGCTGCCCGCGATGGAACTGATGGGGGCCAGCGAGTTGTTGATCTCGTGACCCAACACGCGGATGAGCCGCTGCCAGGCGGCGCGTTCTTCCTCGCGCAGGTGCTGGCTCACGTCCGCCAAAACGAGGAGTTGGTGCGGCCTGCCGCCCTCCCGAAAACTCGAACGGTGCAGGCTCCAGCGCGCTCCCTTGCGACCCGGAAAATCCGTGGCGAGCGTCCGGTGGTTCTCCCCGCCGAGGGCATCGCCCAGGTCAAGCTCCTCCGCCGACCGCCCCACCAACTCTGCTTCGGGTTCGTTCAACAATTCCGTCCCGGCGCGGTTCACGAGCCGCAGGCGATTGGCGGCATCGAAGGTAAAGACCGCCACGTCGACGCCGCCCAGCACGGCCCGCAGCAGGGCGGTCGCTTCCTGGGCGGTGCGTCGGCGGTCCACCAGCGTTTCGCCGAGCGCGTTGATCTCGCGCATGACCTCGCCCAACACGTCGTCGCGCCGTGCCCGCCGCGAACGCAGGGAATAATCTCCCTCGCGCAGGGCAGTCAGCAGATTGGTGAGCGTTTGCATGGGGTAGATGACGTGCTCGCGCACCGCCGCCACGCACCCGACCCACACCCCCACCACCAGCACGCCGAACGTCCATTGCACCTTCGGCGTCCATCCGGCAACCTCTTCCGCTCTCTCCGGGGCCGATGGCGTCCCCTCGACGGTCGATTGCCTTTTCGGACCGCTGATCCATAAAAGAATCAGGCACATCACGACCGCCGGTAGTCCCGCCGCCAGGGTGAAGAGCTGGATGCGCCGGTCGTGCGAGAGCGCCGACGCGGGACCACTCGGCACGGGCTTGATGGGAGCTGTGACCAATCCGGGTAGCTCCGATGACAAACTCACCGGTCGCACCGATTCAACGCCGCCGGGCAAAATGCTGCCGTCGCTTTTCCCCGGCATCGCGTGCTCTGCATCTTGAGGATTGGTCTCCATACTTTCTTTCCTGCCATGAGCTTGCCGCCCCCCCGCGATCCGGCCCGCTTACAAGCCGTATTGCTGCAATCGACGGTAGAACGCGCTGCGGCTCAATCCCAACGCTTCCGCCGCCGCCGCCGCTTTTCCGCCGTGGCGCGCCATCGCCTTTTGGATCAGGAATTTCTCCACGTCTTCGAGACTCATTTCTTCCAGCGACGGTGCCGCCGGGCCACCCCCGCTGTCCTGCGCCAGCGCGAGGTCCGCTGCACGCACCACGTCCTTCGTCGCCAGCAGGACGGCCCGCTCGATGGCGTGGTCCAATTCCCGCACGTTGCCCGGCCACGAGTGATAGAGCAGCGCCGCCGTCGCCCCCTCGTCCAGACCCGCGAGCCGCTTGCGGTAGCGGGCGAGGTGCTTCTGCAAAAAGTGCGCCGCCAACGCCGGGATGTCCTCGGCCCGTTCGCGCAATGGCGGCAGACGCAGCGTCACGGTGTTGAGCCGGTAGAGCAGGTCCTGCCGGAACCGCCCCGCCGCGACTTCCGCGGGCAGGTCCGCGTTGGTCGCGGACAACAGCCGCACGTCCGCGCGCTGGGTGCGCGAGCTTCCGACCCGCTCGAACTCCCCGGTTTCCAGCAACCGCAGGAGCTTGGCCTGCTGCGCCAGGGGCACGTTGGCGATTTCGTCCAGAAAAAGGGTGCCGCCATCGGCCAGTTCGAAGCGCCCGATGCGGTCCGTCTTGGCATCCGTAAACGCCCCGCGCACGTGTCCGAACAGTTCGCTCTCGAACACGTTTTCGCTCAGCCCGCCCATGTTGACGCTCACCAGCGGTTTCGCCGCGCGCCCGCTCGCGGCGTGCAGCGCGCGGGCGGCGACGCCCTTGCCCGTGCCGTTCTCGCCGGTGATGAGCACGGGGGCGTCGGACGGCCCCACGCTGGCGATGGTTTCCAGCACCGGGCGCATCGCCGCGCTCCGGGCGACGAACTCCCCGCCCGGTCCGCTGCTCCGCGCCGCGTCCTCGCAGTCGTCGCGCAGAAAACGGTTCTCCGCCTCCAGCCGCACGTTGCGGTGTTGGATGCCGCTGAGTTCGAGCTGCGTGCGCGCTGTGGCCAGCACCCGGGCGTTTTCCCACGGCTTTTGGATGAAGTCCCTGGCCCCGCGCCGCATGGCCTCCACCGCCAGATCGACGGTCGCCCAGGCGGTCATCACCACGACCGGCGGCACATTTTCCAGGGCTATCAGACGACTCAACAGGTCCAGTCCTTCCCGCCCGCTGGTGGTGTCGCGCGTGTAGTTCAGGTCGATGAATGCCAGCCCGAAATCTTCGGCCTGTGCGGCGGCGAGGGTCTCCGCCGGGGAAGAGGCCAGGGTCGGCAGGTAGCCTTCTCCCTTGAGCAGCAGTCGCAACGCGTCGCGGATGGCGGGAAGATCGTCCGCCACCAGGATGCGGCGGTTCGTCGTCTGGGTGGAAGCGGGCGGCATCCCGGGACCGTGGCTGCATCCGGCCCGCAAGACAAGCCCCCAGGTAGGGACGGCTGTCCCAGCCGTCCCATCAGGCCGCAGGCCCCTCTACTCGGCACGCCGGACGCTCGACGACACCCCCCCCGACGCCATCCGCCTCGGAACTTTTCTGCCGATTGCTTACCGCCCCGAATACCCGCTCCCCGCATAAATCTTCGCCACCACTTCCAACGCCCGTTTCGCCTCCTTCAACCCCGGCGTCGGCGTCCGACCCAGCCGGATATCCTCCAAAAACTCTGCCATCTCCAGCCGCCACGAATCGTCTCCACGCGGGTACTCCCAAGCCGTCGTCTCGGGCGGACCCATCTCGGGCAGCATCCGGTAATACGTCAGCCGCTCCACGCCATAACTCCCCCCCAGCCCGTCCACCTGGAGCTTGCCCGTGCGGCCATAAATCTCGAACGAAAAAAGATTTTTCCATTCCGAACAACTGACGTGCAGCCACGCCGTCGCGCCCTCCGCGTTGCGCAGATTCAGAAATGCGTTGTCATCGACGGGCATGTCCCAGAAGTAGGTCGCCGCGTGGCCCTCCACCGTCGTAAAATCTCCCAGAAACCAACCCGCCAGATCAATCAGATGCACCCCCTGGTCGATCAACTCCCCACCACCCGACAACTTGGGGTCAGCGCGCCATTCCCGGTCGTACCCAGTCCGCCCGCCGTGCCCATAGCGTGCCCGGATGAACATCAGCGGCCCGACCGCCCCGGCATCGACCAACTCCCGCGCCTTCGCCAGCGCCGGGTGAAACCGGTGATTGTACCCCACCCGGACCAGCGCCCCCGTCTCTCCGACCGCCTCCATCAAACCATCGACCTCGGCCACGCTGATCCCGGCAGGCTTCTCGACGATGACGTGCCTGCCCGCCCGGATCGCCGCCCGCGCAATCTCGGCCAGCGACCCATTGAGCGTGGCGACGATGACGGCCCCGACCGCCGGATCATTCACGGCGTCTTCATAACTGGCGGTCGCGCGGGCACCCTGCCCGGCGGTGCGGGCGAGATTCTCCGCCCGCGTCAGGTCCAGATCACAGGCCACGGCGAGTTGGCCCGGGGCGAGGCTGCCCAACCGTTTGCGTCCGATGAGTCCGCAGCCCACGATGGCAAAGCGAGGAGAAGTCATGGCACTGAAGGTAATCCGTCGGTCAAGCCAGGTA
>CAHJWO010000335.1 GCA_903642295.1 PVC group bacterium
GTCCCCGCGTATCAACTGGCGGTCGTGGTGGACGACGCGCTCATGCGGATCAGCGAAGTCGTGCGGGGAGCCGATTTACTCGAATCCACGGCGCAGCAACTCCTGCTGTACCGCGCGCTGGGGTTCGAGCCGCCCGGTTTCTGCCATTGCCCTTTGGTCACCGACGGCCGGGGAACGCGGCTGGCCAAACGCGCGGGCGCGCACAGTTTGCGGGCGATGCGCGCGGCGGGGGTTGATCCAGCGTCGTTCCAACCACGATGACAGCGTGCCCGACGTGATCTTTGCTACCCTGCGCGTCAACCGCGTGTAAATTCCCAGCCCGAACCCTCCGTGGAAACCGACGATCTGTTCAAACCTGCCGACGCCCCGGCGACCGCCCCGGTGGACCCGCGCGCGCCGCTGGCCACCCGGATGCGGCCGCGCACGTTGGACGAATACGTCGGCCAGACCCATCTACTCGGCCCCGGCAAGCTCCTGCGGCGGGCCATCGGAGCGGACCGGCTTTATTCCGCGCTCTTTCACGGGCCGCCCGGCGTGGGCAAAACGAGCCTCGCCGAGGTCATCGCCAACGCCACCCGCGCCAAATTCGAGCGGTTGAGCGGCGTGGAAAGCACGGTCGCCGACATCCGGCGGGTGATCGCCGCCGCCGAGAACCGCCAGCGGCTCAACCCCGCCGCGCGGACGGTTTTGTTCATCGACGAGATTCACCGGTTCAACCGCGCCCAGCAGGACGCCCTGCTGCCGGACGTGGAACGCGGCACGATCCGGCTGCTCGGCGCGACTACGGAAAACCCTTTCTTCGCCGTGAACGGCCCGCTGGTCAGCCGCTCGCAGGTGTTCCAACTCGAACCTCTCGGTCCGCCGGATTTACGCGTGTTGATAGACCACGCGCTGGCGGACGCGGAACGTGGGTTGGGCAAATACCGGGTCCAGATGGACGACGAGGCCGCCGACCATCTCGCCACCATCAGCGACGGCGACGGGCGCAAGTGCCTCAATGCGTTGGAGGTCGGCGTGATGACCACCGCGCCCGACGCCGACGGCACGGTCCACATTACCCGGGCCGTCGCGGAGGAAAGCATCCAGCGCAAGGCGGTCGTCTATGATCCCACCGGCGAGGGGCATTACGACACCATCAGCGCTTTTATCAAGAGTATGCGCGGGTCCGATCCCGACGCCGCCGTGTACTGGCTGGCGAAAATGCTCTACGCGGGCGAGGACATCCGGTTCATCGCCCGGCGCATCGTGATCTGCGCGGCGGAAGACGTGGGGCTGGCGGATTCGCAGGCGTTGGTTGTGGCCGTGGCGGCGCAGCAGGCGGCGGAATTCGTGGGGTTGCCCGAAGCGCGCATCCCCCTGGCGCAAGCGACGGTCTACATCGCCACCGCGCCCAAGAGCAACCGTTCGTACATGGCCGTGGAGAAAGCGTCGGCGGACGTGCAGGAGGGCCTCACCCTGCCGGTGCCCGTGTATCTGCGCGGCACCGGGTACAAGGGTGCGAAGCAAATGGGGCATGGCGTGGGTTATCAATACAGTCACGACCACGAGGACGCCTACGTTCCGCAAGCGTACCTGCCGGAAGGCCGCCGTTACTACGAACCGAGTGACCGAGGGCAGGAAAAGCGCATCGGCGAGCGGTTGGCTTATTGGCGGTCGCTCTTCGAGGAAAGCCAGGCGCCGAAGTCCTCGGAGCAAACCGACGCAACGTAGGCAACGGATAATGCGCCGGAGGCGCCCCCCAGGTAGGGACGGCTGTCCCAGCCGTCCGTAGATTAGACTTCCGACAAAAGTCGGGAAGTGTCCGCAGATTCCGCAGATTTTCGCAGATTGAGAAGAAGTAGAGGGACAGCCTGTCCCCTTTTCTCTCCCATCTGCGAAAATCTGCGGAATCTGCGGACACTTTTCTCTCTTGGGAGCACTTTTGTCGGAGATCTATTGCCCCTGCGACACCCGGTTCGTTATGGAGCAACTATCTACGAAAGCTACGGACAACTGGGACAGCCGTCCCTACCTGGGGGGATGTCGATACCCGGCAGGCAACAGCAAAATCAGGCTCTGCGTGACGAGCAGGCTGGTTAGTAGAAAAAACAGCATCTCCTCGACCGGCAGAGTGCCCACCAACAAGCCGAGGATTTGCGCAGGGTCGAAGCGCCAGATGCCGCTTCGCACCGCCACGGAGTCACAAACCGTGAAAAACACCGTCGCCACCAGCGGCGGTACGAGCACCGCGCGCAGGTTTCGCCGGAAGATTTTCCAACCCACGGTCCATTGCAGTCCGATCAACGGGCCTGCCCAGCCGACGAGATGCAGGAAGTAGTGCCATTTCATGCCGCTAACCGCTTCGGCGGCGGAACCGGCAGGAACCACAACGTCAACAACGCCACCTGGACCGTTTCGATCAGAAAAAAGGCGTATTCCTCGGCGGGCAGCTTCCAGGTCACGCCGCCCAGGTTGGCAACCACGAGATGCACCCGGGCCGGATCGAACGACCAGATGCCCCGGTAAACGGCCCAGTTATCCCACGGGGTTGTCGCGGCCAGGACGATCAGGCAAAGCACGGCAATGCATTTCCAATGCGCGGCCCGCAGCCGCCCCCTGACCAACCAGAGAAGCAGGCACAAGCCGGGCAGGTTGAACCACAGATGAAACTGCAAATATGTCATGCGCCCTCCGGCCACCGCCCAGCCGCCTTCAGAACATCTCGGTTTCCGTCTCGAAACCGGTGTTGCTGCGGATGGAAGCAAGGCGCTGACGCATCCCCCGCTCGGATTCCGGGCGGTTGACGACCCCGATCACGGAGCGGACGAGCCACGGCATACTGCCGAGCACGCCCACCGAGAGCAGGACGATGGCGGTCACCTGGCGGATGGTGGGACGCTGGAACTTGCCGGCGACCATGATACCAATGCCGCAGCCGAGCGCCGCGCGGGTCACGGCCAGCAGGCCGAGCGCCGGGTAACTGTCGAGTGCCTTGGGAGGAGCGGAATTCATAGGGGAGTTGCGTTTGAAAGCTAACGTCGGCACGCTCAAAAATACATCTCGAAAATTGGGGTGCCGCGTGAAAGATGAAGCCAAAGCCCGGATTTTACTGAACTACCCGTCTTCTTAGTGCATTTTCCACGCCAATGTCCAACCCTCCCTTTGTTTTGATTCTCGCCGGAGGCAGTGGCGAGCGTTTTTGGCCCCTGAGCCGCCGCGCCAAGCCGAAGCAGTTGCTCAAGCTGCTCTCGGATCAGTCGCTTTTGGAAGACACGATCGCGCGTTTGCAGGGCTTCGTGCCGCCCGAACGCATCCTGATTCTCACCAACCAGGATCAGGAGGCGGCCGTGCGCGAAATGCTCCGCCACCTCCCGGCGGAGAACATCGTGGCGGAACCGGCTAAGCGCGACACCGCCGCCGCCATCGCGCTCGCCGTGGGCTGGGTGGCGCGCCGCGACCCCGGTGCCACCATGATCGTCCTGCCCGCCGACCATGTCATCCGCGACACCGCCGCGTTTCAACGCGACCTCGCCGCCGCCAGCCAGGCCGCCGAGGAAACGGGTGCCCTCGTGACCATCGGCATCAAACCGACCTGGGCGTGTCCGGGGTTTGGCTACATCGAACTCGGCGAACCGGTGCGCGTGGAAAGCCTGCCGCCTGATGCCCCGGCCATTTTCAACGTGAAGCGCTTTCGGGAGAAGCCCGCCCCCGACCTGGCGCAGGTGTTTTTCGACCAGGGTGATTACCGTTGGAACGCCGGGATGTTCGCCTGGTCGCTCCCGGCCGTGCTGCGCGAACTCAGCGCCCAGATTCCGGCGTTGGCCGACTTTGTCTCGCAGGTGCGGCAAACCCAGGATTTCGAGGGAACGCTGGCGGAAACGTTCCCCCATTTGCCGAAGATTTCCATCGACTACGCCATCATGGAAAATGCGTCCCGGGTGCTCGTGCTGGAGGCCGGGTTCGATTGGGACGACGTGGGCAGTTGGATCGCCGTCGCCGGATATCTGCCGAAGGACGAGCACGACAACGCGGCCAACTGCCCGCTGACCACCCTCGACGCCCGCGAGAACATCGTCTTCAGCGACCGGCCCGGGGCGATCACGCTGCTGGGCGTCAGCGACCTGATCGTCGTGCAAACGCACGATGCCACGCTCATTTGCAGCCGCCACGAGGCCGAGCGCATCAAGCTCCTCACTGCCAAAGTGGATGCCGCCTTGCAGTAACCTGCTTTCCCCGCCCACGCCGATGCCGCCCTCCCCGACCGTCCCCCCGCCCCGCGCGATGGGCATTGACCTCGGCGAGGCGCGGGT
>CAHJWO010000336.1 GCA_903642295.1 PVC group bacterium
CGGGGAAAAGCGCCATTCGCCCGCAGCCCCGGCAGGGGCGTAAGAAAAGACGCGTGGGTTTTCCGGATCGGCAGTTAAGGTGTGGCGGCTCGACTACCCGCCGGGTCTGCCTGCCGCAGGAGCGTGTCGATGGTCTTCACCGTCCCCGCCCAGCCCCGCGCGTCCTGACTGCGCAACTGGTCCCGGAGTTTGGCCACGGTGGCGGAAGCCGCCTTTCGCATCGGCTGGCCGTCCCGGTTCATGCTTTTCCCCGGCAGCACCCGCGCCCAGGTCCCCAGCACAACCGCCGCGTTGTAAACCGTCCCCGCGCTTTCCGACACATCCCTCGGGCCAGCGAGCGCGGCCTGAATGGCATCGAATACATTCTGGACCGTCGCCGGATTTTCCACGTCCACGAGAAAATCCGTCGCCGCCGTCCGCGTATCGGCATCTTTGGCCCCGAGCAGGGCCACCACCTGTTTGGCTTCGTCCGGTTGCAGGGTGATCGGCTGGACCATCCGGCTCAGGGCGACCGCCACGCCCAACCGCAGGCGGTTGGCCGGGTCGCCCGGTTGATTTTCCCGCTGGCGCAACGCGGCAACCATCGGCTCGACCGCCGCCTGCCGCAGCAGCGCGAGGTTGAAATGTCCGTGATGGCGCGTCGCGGCCTCGTCGCTGAGGAGTTCGTTGATCAGACGGTCGATCTCCGCCTTCTGCGCGTCGGCGGCGGCGGAATAATGCAGTGCCGTGGAGGTGGCGACCGACTGCCGGGCAAAGCTGACCGCCTGCAAGGCGTCGGAGACCATCATGCGCGTGCGCTGGAGTTGCCCGCCGGGCGCGGCGCTCGCGGTGGAGGAAGTCACGGGCTGCTCATCGGGATCGTACCCTTTGTTGATGGCCCCTCCTTTGGGCGTGGCCGGAACGCTGGGAAATGATTCCATGCCGGTGCCCGCGCCCGCGAGGTCCACCGGTGCATTCGTGTTCTCCGCCACGACGAGCTGGTGGTTGACCTCCTGCAACACGGCGACCGCCTTTTCGTAACGCTCGCGCACGCCCGCCATGACGGCCTGCGGGTCGCGCCGGTCGCCGGTTGGCAGCTTCGCGGCTTGGACCTGGGCGGCGTGCTCGGTAAAGAAAATCTGGAGCCGAGTCATGGCGATCAGCGCCGCCGTCATCTCCGGGGTCGGCGGCGGGGGCGCGGTGCCGTCCTCGACGTGTTCCTTGAGGGCGTCCTGCCCCGCCAGGAACGTCAGAAGTTGCTCGACCAGGTTCGTGCAATGTTCCAGCCGATCCAGCCGGCCGTTCTGTACGGCTCGCTTGCTCAACGAACAAAGCGCCTGGATGGCGGTGACCCGCGTGCTGTCTTCCGCATCCGCCGAGGCGAAATCGAACCAGTCGTTGAGGTGGAGCAACTCCGGGTCCAGCATGACCAGCGAGCCGGGGTCGTTGATGAGCAGCGCCATGTGCAGGGGCAGCTCCGCGCGCGAATGGGCGCTGGACTGTCCGCCGTCGCTGGTGCTCGCCTGCGCGATGATGTTGAGCGCCGCCACGGCCAACTGCTTGCCGCGCGGACTGTCGCCGAAGGAATCCTTGACCTGCCCGAGAAACTCGCGCGCGAATTTGTAGCTGGTGTCCTCTGCCTTGGAGCGCTCGTCCAGCGCGGTGATCCGGGCTTCGATCAGCTTGCTCTTTTGCTCGACCTCCTGCAACCGCGCCTCGCCCGCCTTTAGCCACAGCGCAAACACGCCCGTGGCGACGCCGAGCACGGCGCTCAGCAGGGCAGCCAGCAGCGTGACGTTCGTGTTGAGCCTGGCGAGGCGGCCCGGCCCGGCTTGGTGGGCGAGGTCGGAAGTCGTTTCCGCCGCCGTCAGCGCACGGCTGGCGGCCCGTTCGGATTTCTGCGCCGCCTCGGCGACTTCTTCGGGCGTGGATTCAGACATGGTTGGGGAATGGTGTCAAAAATGGGCCTGCGATCCAAGCGCGAATTCCGGTCGGCCACCCCCTCCCATCGGCTCGCTGACCACCGGGAGGTGCATCATCGCCTTGCTGCCGGGGTCGCAGACCCTGACCGCATGCGCGCTTTGCCGCCCTCCGATCATCCGCCTACCGATCCGATCCTGAACAACGGACGCAATCCGCTTGAATGATCGCTTCCAACCAGGTTAAATTACCTCCCGCAATGAATCCGCTTCCTCCGCCCATCCTCGGTGCCGCTCCCAGCAAAGACGAGAGAACCTGGGGCATGATCGTCCATCTCAGCGCCTTCGCGGGTCACCTGTTTCCTTTCGCCCACGTCATCGCGCCATTGGTGATCTGGCTGGTGAGGAAGGACACGTCGTCCTTCGTGGATGATCAGGGCCGGGAAGCGGTCAACGCGCAGATCAACGTCACGCTTTACGGCTTCGTCGCTGCCCTGCTCTGTTTTGTGTTGATCGGCATTCCTTTGCTGGTGGGCCTTTACGTTGCCAATTTCATTCTGGTGATCGTGGCCGCCATTGCCGCCAACGACGGCAAGACCTACCGCTATCCGTTGATCCTGCGGCTGGTCCGTTGACCCCGCGCCCCTCCGGCGGGAATCCCGCGAGGACAAAGCCGCTCCTCTTTGGCGCTGGCACGACCCGCTTTCCAGTTGGATGGCGACCTCCGGGTGCCGTCAGACGTTGCCCCAACGCCGAGATTCTTTTCCGTAGATACTTACCCACCCCGGAATGCTGCGACCCCGATGGCGACGCATCCATCCCGCCCTCCGTGTCCTCCTTTTTCCCCTCTCCGCTTTCTCCGCGAGCCTCTGCGTCTCCGCGTTAAAAATTCCGCGCCCGGGTCTCATCTCCGCGCCCCCACGCCCCGTCCCGCTTCCTTCATCCTTTTCTTCCGCTCCAACCGGGCTAAACTAACTCCCCCGCTTCCCGCCCGTCCACCCAGCCGCCCGCCCCGCCCGCCCCGCCTCCTCTCCGCTTTCTTCAGTCCGGCCATGCACGTTTCCGACCTTCGCGGCATCCTCCAATACATCCCCCGTTTCCGCGAACGCATCTTCGTCATCGCCCTCGATGGCGAGATCATCGACTCGGAAAACTTCTCCAACGTCCTGCTCGACATCGCCGTCCTGCGTTCGCTCAACATCAAGGTCGTCATCGTCCACGGCGCGCGCCACCAGATCGAAACCCGCGCCGCCCTCACCAATACCCCCCTCTCCAACTCCGACGGCAGCGGCATCACCGACGACGCCACCCTCCAGATTTCGCTCGACGCCGCCACGCGCATCACGCACGAGATCATGGAGGGCCTCACCAGCGTGGACCTCCGCGCCGTCTACGCCAACGCGCTCATTGCCTACCCCGCGGGCATCCTCGGCGGCGTCGATCAACTCTACACCGGCAAGATCGACCGCGTGGACGCCGTCAGCCTGCAACTCTTCCTCGACCAGGGCATCATCCCGGTCATCCCGCCGCTCGGCTTCGACGGCGAGGGCAAGACCTACCGCGTCAACTCCGATGCCGTGGCCGTCGAGATCGCCGAGGCGCTTCACGCCGCCAAAATCATTTTCCTCTGCGAAAGCGGCGCGCTGCAAAACGAGGGCCACCTCGTCCGCCAGCTCTCCGTGGAGGAGGCGGACGCCCTCGTCAAAAAACATCGCGGCGACGCCAGCCAGCGCCCGCTCGACCTCAAGCTGGAAGCTGCCGCCCGCGCCTGCCGCCAGGGCGTCCCGCGCGTTCATCTGCTCGACGGCCACGCCAACGAGGCGCTCCTCGCCGAACTCTTCAGCAGCGAGGGCGTGGGCACGATGGTTCATTCCAACGAATACCAGCACATCCGCCGCGCCAAGAAAGCCGATGTGCGCCGCATCATGTCGCTCATTCGCCAGTCCGTCCAAAACGAGGAACTGGTCCACCGCACGCGCCAGGACATCCTCTCGCGCATCGAGGACTACTGGGTGCTGGAGATCGACCGCAACCTCGTCGGCTGCATCGCGCTCCATCCCTACCCCGAGGAGGGCAAGGCGGAACTGGCCTGTCTTTACGTCAACCGCTCGCGTGAGAATTCCGGCCACGGCCGCAAGCTGATGACCTTCGTGGAAGACCTCGCGCGCAAGGAGGGTTTCAAGGAGATGTTCGCGCTCTCGACGCAAGCCTTCGTCTACCTCCAGCAAAAGGGCGGCTTCCACGAGGCTGCCCCTTCCGCGCTTCCCGCCGCGCGCCGCGAGAAATACGAGGCCAGCGGTCGCCACTCAAAAGTGCTCGCCAAACTGCTG
>CAHJWO010000337.1 GCA_903642295.1 PVC group bacterium
CGAAATCGAGGTACACGCCCAGGCCGCTCTCGCCGACGCCACGGCCGTCGTCGCAGGCTTCCTTGGCGGCGCGGCTGCTGATGTCGCGCGGGGCGAGGTTGCCGTAGGAGGGATATTTCCGCTCCAGGTAGTAGTCGCGCTCGCCTTCGGGGATGTCCTTGGGAGCGCGCTTATCGCCCTGTTTCTTGGGAACCCAGACGCGCCCGTCGTTGCGGAGCGACTCGGACATGAGGGTGAGCTTCGATTGGAAGTCGCCCTCGACCGGAATGCACGTCGGGTGGATCTGCGTGTAACAAGGATTGGCGAAGTACGCGCCTTTCTTGTGGGCGCGGTAGGTGGCCGTGACGTTGCAGCCCTTGGCGTTCGTCGAAAGGTAATAGGCATTGCCGTAGCCGCCGGTGGCGAGGACCACGGTGTCGCCCGCGTGCGAGGAAACCTCGCCGGTGACGAGGTTGCGCACGACGATGCCCTTGGCGTGGCCGTCGATGACGACGAGGTCGAGCATCTCGGTTTTCGGGTACATCTTGACCGTGCCGAGGGCGATCTGGCGTTCCAGCGCCTGATACGCGCCGAGGAGGAGCTGCTGGCCGGTCTGGCCCCGCGCGTAGAACGTGCGGCTGACCTGCGCGCCGCCGAAGGAGCGGTTGGCGAGGAGGCCGCCGTATTCGCGGGCGAAGGGGACGCCCTGGGCCACGCACTGGTCGATGATCTGCGTGGAAACCTGGGCGAGGCGGTACACGTTGGCCTCGCGCGAGCGGAAATCGCCGCCCTTGATCGTGTCGTAAAACAGGCGTTCGACGCTGTCGCCGTCGTTCTGGTAGTTTTTGGCGGCATTAATGCCGCCCTGGGCCGCGATGGAATGCGCGCGGCGGGGGCTGTCGTGGAAGCAGAAGGCTTTCACGTTGTAGCCCTGCTCAGCCAGGGTCGCGGCGGCGCTGGCCCCGGCGAGGCCGGTGCCGACGATGAGGACCGTGTATTTGCGCTTGTTGTTCGGGGCGATGAGCTTGCCACTCATCTTGAAGTTGTCCCACTTGGATTCCAGCGGGCCGGGGGGTGTCTTCCCATCGAGGACGACGTGGCCGTTGGTTCCGTTGGGGGAGGAAGCGGCGGGTGGCGCCGACGGCGGCCTCGCCGGTGCAGGCGGCGGGGTCGGCGACACCTCCGGGGAGGCAGCCTTCACCGGAACGGCAGCCATCCGGCCGGACGCGGCGGAAGCGGATTCCGGGCTGATTTCCGGCGTCTGCGCGGCGGCGGGTGCGGCGCCCAGGGCCTTGTCGGCCTCGGGCAGGATTGAGGGCGGCGGGGTCTGCGAATCGGGCGGCGGGGTGACCGGCGATGAAGTCGGCACGGTCGCCGTAGCCATCTGCGATTCCTGCCCGGGCGGATTTTCGGCGGCGGGGGCGGCCTCGTGCGCGGGCGGATTGGCCGGCAGCTGCGGCTGGTTGGCGACCGTGGGGTTGACCGGGCCGGCGGACGGTGGGGGCGGGGATTTCTGCTTGGGTTTCTTGGCCATCGCGGGTCGCGGTTAGAGCTTGATGAAGTGGAACAAGACGGCCAGCGGGATCAGGCTGTTGCCCAGGAACAGCAGGAAGCCGAGCACGTAGCTGCCTTTGTCGAGGAGCGGGGCCAGTAATTTATTACGCACGCCGAAGGTCTGGAAGACGCTCGAAAAACCGTGGGAAATGTGCAGGCACAGGACGGCCATCGACACGATGTAGAACACCGAAATATACCACGAACTGAAACCGGTGACGACCATGTGGTACACGTCGGGGCGGCTGGCGGCGTCGTAGTAGGTCTGGTACTCGGGCTTGACGAGTTTCCAGGTGAAATGGGCCAGGTGAAAGATGATGAACGAGAGGAGCAGCAGGCCGCTGACGAGCATCGTCAGGACCGGGATGGAAGCCACGATGCGCTTGGGATGGGCGTAGCGCTGGGGACGGGCGGCGCGGTTTTCCATCGCCAGCTTGTAGGTGTAATAGACGTGCGCCACGAAGCACGCGAGGAGGCCGAGGCGCGCCAGCCAGAGCAGCGGGCCGAGGTCGTGGAGGTGTTCGGCGTAGGAGTTGAGATGTTCGCGGCCGCCTCCGCCGGGCCAGAGGATCTGGAGGTTGCCGAGCATGTGGACGATCACGAAACCCACCAGGGCCAGGCCCGTGGTGGCGACGATCCACTTGCGCCCGATGGAGGAGTTGGCGAAGGCGGCGAGGGTTTTCATTCGGTCGGGAAAGGCGGTCAGCGACTGCGACCTCCCACTACTGTTAAGAACGCTGCGCACGGGCCGCCGGACACCAAAAACGACGAAAGGGAGGTCGCCGACCGGGACGGCTTTTGAAAATTATGGGGTCGGCTAGTGGGCGTCAAGGAGGAAGGCAGAAGGATGAAGGTAGAAGGCAGAAAGCGGAAAGAAAGGTTGGGGGTAGCATTTCTCTTTCGTAGATTTGCTACTGTCTGCGTCCTGCCTCCTGCCTCCTGCCTCCTGCCTCCTGCCTCCTGCCTCCTGCATCCTGCATCCTGCATCCTTCCCCCGCCCCGCCCTTGCACCCGCGCGGATTTCCGCGATGATGCGCCGCCGATGCGTTTTCCTTCCGTCCTCACCGTTCCCGTCGTGCGGCTGAGCCCCCGGCAACACCGGGTTTTCTCCGCGCTGAGCGCCGCCGGACTGCTGCTGGTGCTCGGGGTCGCCGCGCGGGCGCGCTTCGCCTGGCCGCAATGGCCCGTCGCCGACTCGGACGCCTGGGGCTATCTGCACCCGGGCCTGGCGCAACTACGGGGCGAAGGATTTGTCCACACCTACGGTCGCAATTTCCTCTATCCCGGCTGGTTGTACCTGCTGCTGCGCGGATTCGGGGATTTCCGGGCGATCCCGGTGGCGCAACACCTCCTGGGTCTCACCACGGGCGGGCTGCTGTGGGTGACGTGGCGGCAGTGGCGCGCGTGGTTCGTGGCAACGCGCCTGCCCGCGTGGGCTGATGCGCTGCTCGGGCTGGGACTCGTCGCGTTCTTCCTGCGGTCGGCCAGCGTGGTTGACTTCGAGCACCAGTTGCGGCCGGAGGCCGTCTTTCCGTTCTTCGCGGCGCTGGACGTAGTTCTGCTGCTGGCCTTCCTGCGGGCGTGGTTCGTGGACCGCCACCCGATGCGCGCGGCGCTGGGCGGGGGACTGAGCGTGTTCTGCACGGCGTTGCTCTACCAACTGAAGCCGAGCTTCGGGCTGGCGGTCGCATTTGCGTTGCTGCCCCTGGCCTGGGCGGCGTGGCGACCCTGGACCCGCGATCCACGGCCCCGGCGGCTGTTGGCTATCACCACGGCGGCGGCGGCGGTCCTGGCGGTCCTGCTGTTCGTCCTGCCCGAGCGGCACTTTGCCCGCCGGGACGGGTTCAGCACGGTTTTCCTGCCGGCCACGCTGCTCACCGTTCACTCCGGCATCATCCGCGACCAGATGGTCCAGGACGCGCACGATCACTTCATCACCCCGTTCCCGCCCGACTTCCTCGCGGCTGCCGCCCCCCTGATGGACCAGGAAACCCGGCTGGCCAGCGAGCCGGTGGCACGCCCTTACCCCTCGCTCGGTTACAATCCCGACTATCTCATGTACCGGCAGGACTCGTTCTGCCACTGGCTCTACGGCCATGCCACCCCCGCCCAATCCGCCGCGTTCTGCTTCTATTATTACGAGCGTGCCGCGCGGCGCCGTCCGGCACGCATGGCCGCCAAGGTGCTGCAGCAGCTCGGCGTCTTCTATTCGATCCATTGCCCGGCATTCTGGCCCGCACGGAAGTTCAAGGCCAGGCGGCTGTACCGCAAAACCATCGAAGCCCTGGCGTACCCCAACTACCAGGAAGTCCTGTGCGCCTGCCCGCCGGGCGCGGCCTATCTCGCCGCCGCCGCGCGGCTCCGGGAAACGGCGGCGGAGTACCGGCAGCCGCCGTGGACGGTGCGCGCCAACGTCGCCGCCTCCGTGTGCTACCTGCCGCTGCTGGGGTTGTTCGCGGCAGGCCTGGGGCTCGTCTCGCGCTGGCCCGCCGAACGCCGCGCCGGGCTGTGGGCGGCCGGGTGGCTGCTCGCCGTGGTGTACGGGCTGAACTTCGGGAATTGCCTGACCATCGGCATCGTCCACTCGCTCGACGTGGCTCGTTACAGCTACAATCTGCTCGTGTATGCGGCGTGGTGCGAGTTGGCGGCGGCCGTGTGGCTGGTGGAGGCGACGCTA
>CAHJWO010000338.1 GCA_903642295.1 PVC group bacterium
CGCGTGGCGGCGCGTGAAAGTGGTCCACGGCGCGCTCGGCGCGCTGACGGCGGCGCTGGCCGCCGGGACGGAGCCCCCCGTGGCGGGCGCGCTGGTGGGTGGACTGACCGGTTGTTTGTACGTGCATACCCTGGGTTTTTGCGCCGGGCGAAGGGAGGAAGACGCCGGGTCGGTGGGGGAGGGCGGGGGCGCATCGGTCGTGAGCGCGGCGTCGTCGGCGTCGTGGCCGCCGGGCGCGGAGGTCTCCGCGCCGATGGATCAGGCCGGGCGGAAAGGCGGTGAGTCCGCGCCCAACAACGACGCGCCCACGGTGTTGACCGCTCCGGCCACGGCGGCGCGCAACGCGCTGGCCGTGCCGCGCTTTACCGAGCGGGAACGGCGGATGACCGCGCGCGAGTTCATCGCCGAGAAGGTGGACCCGGTGCTGGACAAGATCAGCCGGGAGGGAATGGAAAATTTGACGGCGGAGGAACGGCAGATTCTGGAGAAGGCGCGCGAGAAGATGGCGCAGAAATAGGCGATGGAAACCGCCCGGCTGCCGCTGCTTCCGCCGGTGCCGCCGCCGATCAGAAAGCCGCCGAGCCACCCGTGGTGGCGTTCGTGCCTGCTGCGGATTTTGCTCGTCGCGGGCTTGTTTCTCGCGCGGCACCTGTTCGTCGCGTCGGCCAGGCTGCTGCCCAGAATCGTGGCCGAGCGGATGGGCAAGTCGTGGATCGATTCGGCGCAGAGTCTCCGGACGGGCAAGCTGACGGTCTATTATCATGGGCAAGCGGAGGGTGGATATCTGGTGGACGGGCGGGTTTGGGCGGGGGTGATCCGGGGGGAAGTGCTGGTGCTGACCGAAAAATCCGCCCTGGCATGTCCCGAGGTTCGGCTGGATGCGGAGGGCGGCCAAACGGTGACGGGATCGTCGGCCACGATCAGCGTCGGCGCGGGAGACGAGGCTCCCTGGCGGGGTTTGCTCACGACAGATGCCGCGCGTCCCAAACTGCCGATCCGAAAAACCCGGTTCCCAGCCCCGGCAGGGGCGGCAGAGTTTGGCCCGGGGCGTAAGCCCCGGGGAAAAGCGCCATTCGCCCGAAGCCCCGGCAGGGGCGTAAGAAAAGACGCGTGGGTTTTCCGGATAGGTCGTAAGTTGACCCGGCCAGCGTGGGGCGATGGGGATCGCGGCGATCTCGCCGTCGAAACCTCGCGGCGGATGCATTCGGACTCGACAGACGGGGCTCGGCGGGAAAGAATCCGCGCTCACCTTTTATGAATTGGTTCTACGCGAAAGATGGTCAGCAGGCCGGTCCCGTGGACGACGCGGAACTCGCCCGCCTCGTCCAAACCGGTTTCATCGCGGATTCCACCCTCGTCTGGCACAGCGGCCTGGCCAACTGGCAGCCGTACGCCAGCATCGGGGCGGGGGGTCAGGGGGTGCCCGCCGTCGGGTACGGGGGGGTGGTCAGCCTGAGCAAGACGGCGGTCCCGGCCGGGCAGGTGCAGTGCTCGCAATGCGGACGCAATTTTGCGGCGGACGACGTGGTGCGCATCGGCAACGCGGACGTTTGCGCGGAATGCAAACCCATGTTCATCCAGCGTTTGCGCGAGGGAGCGGTGGTCACCGTGCAGCCCTACGCCGGCTTCTGGATTCGCTTCGGCGCGGCGCTCCTCGACTACCTGATTCTCGTCCCCCTGTGGGCGGTGTACCTGGGCGTGTTTTTCATCTTCCTGCTGCCGCGCATCGCCGAGGCGTCCCGCAATGCCGAGGATGCCACCGGGGCCATCGGCTTTCAGATCGTCAACCTGGCGTTGAGTTTGGTCCTGCAACTCCTGCTCGGGATCTACAGCGCATACTGCGTCAGCCGGTACGGCGGCACGCCGGGCAAACGTATCTGCAAGCTGCGGGTGGTGCGGAGTGACGGCACCAGGGAAGTGGCCTTCTGGCGGGCCGTGGGCCGGTATTTCTCCAAGGCGTTCATCAGCAAAATTTTCCTCGTCGGCTACATCTTCATCATTTTCGACGACCGGAAACGCGGGCTGCACGACATGATCTGCGACACGTGCGTGGTGCATGATTTACCGTGAGAAGAACGAAGGGCAATGAGCAGCGGTAAACGCAGGGAGCGCCCAGAACCGGTGGAGCCACATGATTCCCGCGCTGGAAACGGCGAACTGCGTCCACGTTCCGATATCTGACTTTAGGATTTTCTGCCATGCCGCCGGTTAGTTTCGCTCCTCAACCGCTGCTCGTGTGCGACCGGTGCGCCACGATCCTGCCCGGGGCCGTCACCAATACTTTCGAGCCGGTCGCCTGTCCGGGGTGTCGCGCGCTGCTGGTTGCGCAGGTGTTCCCGGCATTCTTCCGTCCCATCGCGGTGGGAGCGGCGGCGGAGAACGTGCTTTCCCAAGAGGACGCAAGCTGCTTTTATCATCCGGCCAAGAAGGCCGTGGTGCCCTGCACCCGTTGCGGGCGGTTCCTGTGTGCGCTGTGCGACATCGACCTGGGCGGCAACCGGCACGTTTGCCCCGGCTGCGTGGATGCCGCGCGGCGCGGCCCCACCGGCAAGCAGGACGCGGCAACCGACGGGTTGGGCGTGCAACGGCGCGTGCTCTACGACAGCATGGCGCTCCTGATCGCCGCGCTGCCGTTGACCCTGATTTTTTGGTGGTTGTCGTTCTTCGGTGTGCCGGTGGTGCTGTACCTGTCCATCCGCTATTGGAACGAACCTCGCCGGGGGGATTTCCCACGCACCCGGGTGCGCTTTGTGATCGCGGCGCTCCTGGCCGTGCTGCAAATTGGCGGTTGGATCACGCTGGGCGTTTACTATTATCAAAGGCGTACGCATGGCCTCGATTGATCCTCTTCCTCCGGCGGCTTCGTTCTCTGTTGCCGAAGCCGCGGCGACGCCAGGGAAAGGAAAGACACCTTACCGGAGGCTGCCGGGCCGGACGGCCATCCTGTGGATCGGGCGGGGAAGGCTTTATCTGGGCGACGATCACCTTCTCAAGGTGGAGACGTTCTTTTTCGTGGAGAACTACAAGCGATTTGCCTACGGGGACATCCGGTCGCTGCTGCTGCGGCAGACGGCGCGGGGGATGATCCTCAGCGTCGTGCTGGGAGTGCTGGCGTTGGGGTTTGGAGCGTTGGGCTGGGTGACGGACAACGCGGCGGGGCGGTGGATTTTGCTGGGCATCGCGGCGTTCTTCGCGGCGCTGCTGGCCGTCAACCTCGTGCGCGGGGGGACGTGCCGCTGCCAGTTGGTGACGGCCATCGGGGCGCAGCCGCTGCCGTCCCTGAACCGGACCCGTCCGGCGCGCCGGGCGCTGGGGCTGCTCGCCGAGCGGATCACGGCGGTGCAGGGCGAGATTCCCTCGCACGAAGCGGCGGAGCGGGTGGATGACGCGCTGAGGCGATATTCGGAGCAGACGGGGGGAGCACGGAATCCGGCGAAACCGGAAGTGGTGCCACCGCCGACCCAAACGCCGGAAGCGAAAACGCCGGAGGAACGATGGTAAAAGGAGGAGGAAGGCCGAAAAGGCTGCGGCCAAGCGGTCCGATGGATTTCTCCTCTTTCGTTCCATCCTTCATCCTCCATCCTTTCTCATGGTGCTGACCCGCCAACGTTGTTTGATCCACGCCGAGCGCGAGGCTGCCGCCCGCTGCGGTCGGTGCGGTCGGTTCTTTTGCCGCGAATGCGTCACCGAGCACGGTGGCGCCATGACGTGCGCGGCGTGTCTGCGCGAGATGGCGGCGGCGGCGCACCGGGGCGCGTTGACGCCGCGCTTCTGGCTCAGGCCGACGACGGTGCTGCTGCGCATGGGCGGGCTGACGCTGGGAGTATTGACGGCGTGCGTGTTCTTTCATTTGCTCGGGCGGGTGCTGTTGTCCACGCCCGACGAGTTTCATGCGGACACGTTGTGGGAAGCCGTGAGCGGGGGAGGAGGCGGGGGAGACACGGGTGATTGAGGGACTATCGGGGCGCTCGTTTGCCAGGTAGGGAGGGCTCTTGGAGCCCTTCCCCATTGAATTTCCAAGCTCCGCCCTGGCCCGGGGAAAGCCAGGGAGGGACTCGGAGAGGCCTCCCCTCCCTGGCAAACGAGCGGCGCTGGTCGTCCGCGACAAGGTGTTTCAATTTGCGGAGGACCCCGGGGAGCGCACGCGCCTCGCGTGCCCGCTTTGGCGCCTCGCCAAAG
>CAHJWO010000339.1 GCA_903642295.1 PVC group bacterium
CGCCGCGCTGGCCGTGGCGGCCGCCGTGGGGCTGCTCGCCCTCTGCGCCGCGAGATGGATGGCATACCGCCGTTCGCATCTCCCGCCCGCCGCGCCGCCGGCCACGGTCCCCGCGCGGGAGAAATCCGTCGCCGTGCTGCCCTTCGACAACCTTTCCGAGGACAAGGGCAACGCCTTCTTCGCCGACGGCGTGCAGGACGAAATCCTCACCGACCTCGCCAAGAGCGCCGACCTGAAGGTGATCAGCCGCACGAGCGTCCTCGGCTACCGCGACCCAGCCAAACGGCCCTCGGCGCGCGAGATCGGCCACGCGCTCGGCGTCGCCTACCTGCTCGAGGGCAGCGTGCAGCGCGACGGCAACCGGGTCCGTCTTTCCGCCCAGCTCATCGACACCGCCAGCGACCGGCACGTGTGGGCGGAAACCTTCGACCGAGAGTTGTCGGACGTTTTCTCGATTCAGAGCGAGGTGGCAAATACCATCGTGGGTAAGCTCCAGGCGCGGCTCTCGGGCGCGGAGAAAGCGGCCATCGACGAGCCGCCCACGCACGACTTCGCCGCGTACGAACTTTTCCTCCACGCCAAGGAAATCATGTACAGCTTCGACCCGAACACGTCGAAGTGGGACCCGCTCTACGAGTCGGAGCGGCTGCTGGACGAGGCCACGGCGCGCGACCCGGCGTTTTACGAAGCGTGGGTCCTGCTTGCCAACGTGCATAGCAACCTGTTGCTTTTCAACGCCGATCCGACGCCGACCGCCCGCACGGCGCTGGCGGAAAAAACATTGGAAACCTTGCGGCGTCTGCGGCCGGACGACGGCATCACGCACCTCTCTTACGCCGCCTACTTCTATTCTGTCCACGACCCCGAGCATGGCCGGCCGGAACTCGCGCTCGCCCGGCAACGGCTGCCGAACAATTGGAAAGTCCTCTTTGTGACGGGCACCACCGGCGTCATCGACGGACGCTGGGCCGACGCCATCGCCGCGATGGAAAAGGCGCGCACCCTCAACCCCCGCCACGTCGGGACGCTGGACATGCTGACGATTTACTACGCGGCGATCCGGCGCTACGACGAAGCCGAGCGGGTGGCACAGGAGGCGATTGCGGCGGGCGTCAACCCGGACTATTTTGCCATGCGCCACGCGAAACTCGTGCTCGATGCGACCGGCGACCTCTCCGAGTACCACGCCGTGTTCAAGCGCCTCGACGGCCAGGGTGTGCCGAGCGAACGAAACTTCATTTTGCGATGGGACTGCGCCCTCCGCGACCGCGATTTCGACGAGGCCGCGCGTCTGGTCGCCGCCGACCCGCGCCAGGAGTTCAGCGCCCAGACCAGCACCGTTATCCCGCACGCCTACCTCGCGGGGGAAATCGCTTACGCGCGGGGCGATCTCGCCGCCGCGCGCAAGGATTTCGGGACGGCGCGTGCGGTCTGCGAAGACGCGGTCCGCCGGCGGCCCACCGATGCCATCGTGTGGATGATGCTGGCCGACGTGGACGGGCATCTGGGGCGCAAGGAAGACGCCGTGAGCGAGGGAGAGCGTTCCGTGGCGCTGTTGCCCATTTCGCGCGACGCGTCGCAAGGGCCGAAGGTGGCCGCGTCGCTGGCCTCGGTGTACGGCATGGTGGGCGAAAAGGATCGGGCGATCACGGCGCTGCAAGCGTTGGAAAACGTCCCGAACGCCTACGACTACGGTTATCTGAAGACGCACCCGGATTGGGACATCTACCGGGGCGATGCGCGTTTCGAGGCGCTGCTTCAGGCGATCCGCCGGCCGGTGGATTTATCGAAGTTCAACCCGGCAAACTTTCCACCGCCCGCGGTGACGAATAACCCGTGAACGGGTAGCATAATCCTTTCTATCTCCAGGCGCAAGACCGCATGGAGCGCCTCCTTTCGCCGGGGAACATCGTCCGTTTGGACCTCGAACATTACTTTTCGCTGTTCCGCGAGAAGCAGGGCCGGCTGCCCGAGGCCCTGGCGCTGGCGGCGGAAGCGGCCGAGGGTTGCAAGGGTCTGCCCGGAGAAAGTCCCCTGCGGCGGACGTACGAACAGCATTACCGGGAATTACAGGCGAAGTCGGCTGACGTGCGCCAACGGCGGTGATGAGCGAGCGGCGGACTGCAACACCGCCGTCACGCGATCAAGCGGTGGAACTGTGACCAACCGCGTTTGGCCAACGTGGTAGCGGTGCGCAACGGCGCCCTAGCTTAACCCTCCCTGCTGTGCGTCAAAAAACGGTGGTTTCGCGCTCCATAGAGCCTGGTGAGACGCGGGTGTCACCGCCCGAATCGGCGTGTCGGCCGACCGCCCCACATTTCCCTCGCGCCCCGGTGGGTTTCGGCCAGAGTAAAACCATGTGTGGACGCATCGTTGACGACCTGACCACCGAACAGATCTCGCACCACTACCGGGTCGTCGAGCCAGCGCGCCCCGGCGTTGAGCACCGACCGAACTACAACCTTCGGCCCACCGGGATGCTCCGTGCCGTGCGCCTGGACGCCGACGGTCAGCGCGAGCTGGCGGCGTTGCGCTGGGGCTTCGTGCCGCATTGGTCGCGCGAGGTGCCCAAGCAGGCGTGGATTAACGCCAAGGCCGAGACCATCGCGGAGAAAGGCATGTGGAAGAAGGCGTTTGCCGAGCGGCGGGCCCTGGTGCCGGTGACAGGGTTCTACGAGTGGCAGAAGCTGTCGGGAGGCAAGAAGCAGCCGTTCTACATCTTCCTGCCCGATGGAGCGATGACCTTCGCCGGAATCTGGGAGACCTGGCACGAGGGCAAGGAGGATGAACTGGTGAGCGGCGCGGTCGCCACGGCCGAGCCGAGCAAGGAGTTCGAGCGTTTTCATGATCGCCAAGTTGTCATCTTGCACGGGCGCAAGGAACAGGACGCCTGGCTGGACCCGGACACCGATCCCGAAAAGCTCCTGAAGCTGCTGCGCCCCCTGCCGGCGGGGCACCTACAGTTCCGCCCCGTTGGTCCGGCCGTGAACGCCCTCGGCAGCCACGGGCCGGAATGCATCGAGGAGGGAATGATCGACGCGCCTGCCAAGCCGCTGAAGATCAGGCGGCCAGCGCGACAGGAAAAGCCACCAAGCAGCCAAGGGGAACTGCTTTGACCCCTTTCGCTCTGGCTCTGCAATGACGGGTGGCGGTGCAGATCGCCCACGCCGCACGAAAGGTTTGGATCTCTCTTTTTTCCTTGGCGTCCCATGGAGCCAGCGGCTCCCTGCGTCTGGTGCACGGACGGACGGCCACTCGATCAGTAGGCCACTTTGAAGGTGGGACTATCCTCCGGGCGCATCCGGCGGCGGTCATAGAGGCGAGTCGTCGCAATGTTGGCGTGGCCGAGCCACTCCTGGACCTTGGCGATGTCGGCCTCGTGGTCCAATGCGTTGGTAGCCGCCGTGGCGCGCAGCGCATGGGGACCGAAGCCGCGCACGCTGATCCCGGCCGCCGCCGCGTAGTGGCACACCACCGCCACGTACACGCCTCCCGGTGTCAGAGCGGCGCTCAACCCATGTTTGTTGCGATTGTTCTTGGTAGGCCGAAAGAGGGGTCCCTCCCCGTCTGCTTTGTGCCCGGCGGCATTGAGGTATTCCTCGATCCTGGCCAAGGCGGCGGGGTGGGCGGGCACGAAGCGGATCTTGCTGCCCTTGCCGTGGACGCGCAGGTGCTTGATGCCGCGACGATCTTCCAGATCGCCTACCCTGAGCGCGCACAACTCGGCCCGGCGCAGCCCGTGGTAAAGCAACACCGCGAGGATCGCTCGGTCCCTCTTTCCTTTGAGGGTGTCCGCTGATGGCGCGTTGAGCAACACCCTGGCCTGTCCGTCACCGATGGCCGGCGTCTTCCCCTCGCCAGCGTCGCTCGCCGGTCGCTTCACCCCCCGCAGGGGGTTGAAGGGCACGGCGTTTCGCTCACACAGATGATCAAACAAGCTGGCCAGCGCCGACAGCTTCCTGCGGATCGTGGCCGCCGCGTGGCCACGGCGCTCCAGTTCCTTGCGCCAAGCGAGCGCATGGGCACGGGTCACCAGCCGGAACTCCCCCGCCCCGGCGATGCCCACGAACGCCATGAACTCGCGAATGTCACCTTGGTACGCTCGGCGCGTCCGGGGATTGGAGAGGTTGGCGAACCACTCGGCTTCGGGCGGCACCTC
>CAHJWO010000340.1 GCA_903642295.1 PVC group bacterium
GGCGGGGCGCCGTCGGCAGCACGCGAGGCGCGTGCGCTCCCCAAACTGACCTGCTTGGGCCAAATTGAATGACCTTGCGGCTGTCCCAGCCGTCCCCATTGGGCCACCGGCCCCTCCGAGGTGGATCGTGACCTCTGGGTACGATGCCAAAAGCTTGCGGCGCAGCCGCCTTGCTCACTCCACAACGTGATCGACCGACAATCGTTCGTACTGCTCGCGGGTATCGATGTCCACCGCCGCCTCCGGCAACGCCACGGCCACCACGCGCGCCGCGTGCCGCCGCAACAGCCGTTTGGCCCCTTCTTCCTCGGGCAAGCAGCGCAGTTCCTCAAAATACGCCCGTCCGAACCACACCGGAACGCCCACCGTTCCGTCATAACTGGCCGCTACGATTATCTCCCCCGCGCACCCCTCCGCCGCCGCCGTGATCTTCCGCAGCGCCTCCGCACCGACCAGCGGCTGATCACACAAAGTCAACAGAACCCCCTCCCCGGAACCGCCCCGCCGCTCAAAATCGAGCAGCGCCTCCATCCCTCCGCGCACGCTGCTTCCCATGCCTTTTTCCCAGGCCGGATTCTCCACGACGACCACGTCCAACCCGGACAACTCCTCGCGGTGGCGTTCCGCGCCCGCGCCGAGCACAATCACCACCGGCCCAGGTGCCACCGCCCGCGCGGCCTCCGCCGCCCGCCGCAAGAGCGTTTTCCCTTCGTAGATGAGCAATTGCTTGGGCGAACCCAGCCGTGTGGACCCACCGGCCGCCAGCAATATCACGGCCACATTCATCGGCGGAAATTAACCTCAAACCTCCACGCACTCCGCCGCTGCCGGCTTCCGCTCCACGTCGTCCAGGTGCCGCACCGCGATGTCCTCCAATTCCGCCACCGACGCCACGTGCGACAACTGTCCGCGCAGATTCCGCCCGCCTTCCATGCCGCGCGTATAGGCCATCAGCCGCGCGCGCATCGACGCCATCGCGGCCCGCTCGCCCCCGTGCCGCCGCCGCGCCACGGCCAACCGGCAGTGCCCGACGATCATCTCCCAGCGCGCGGCCAACTCCGGTTCCGGCGGAATCTCGCCCGTGGCGAGAAACGTCTTTGCCTGCGCAAAAATCCACGGCGCACCCATGGCCGCCCGCCCGATCATCACGCCCGCCACACCCGCCGTATCCCGGCGGTGCTTTACATCGCGGGCGCTGGCGATGTCGCCGTTGCCGATCACGGGAATCCGCACGGTCCCGGCCACCTCGGCGATCACGTCCCAATTCGCCTCGCCGGAATACCCCTGCGCCCGCGTCCGCCCGTGCACCGCCAGCCGTCGAATCCCGCATCCCTCCAAGGCCCGCGCGATCTGCACGGCGTTGATGGACTTGTCGTCCCAACCGATGCGAATCTTCCCGGTCACCGGTACTCCCGGATGGCTCGCTCCCACGGCCTTGACGACGGTCGAAGCCACCCGCTCCAACAGCGGGCAGTCCTTCAGGAGCGACGACCCGCCGTTCTTCGCCACCACCTTGTTGACCGGGCACCCGAAATTCAGGTCGATAAAATCGGGATGGACCCAATCCATCACGGCCCGCGCCGCCTCGGCCATCCGCTCGGGGTCACCACCGAAAAGCTGCACGCCCAGGGGCCGCTCGGTCTGGGCATCAAATTCAATGTACTCCTGCGTCCGCTCGTTGCGGTGCAGGATGCCGTCCGCGGACACGAACTCGGTGGTGAGCACATCCGCGCCCTGTGCCTTGCAAAGCTGGCGGAAAATGGTGTCCGTCACGCCCGCCATTGGCGCAAGAAAAAGCGGAAAATCAGGATCGTTCAGCATGAGGCGGGAGACGGGAAATTAAACGCAAAGGTGCAGCGGCGCAAAGGCGCAAAGGCCTCATAAAGAACGGACGAGGAAGTGAAACGAAGGCAGGTCCTTTCGCCGTCCAGATGAGCGCCGCCCCTTTACTGCGCCCCTCTCTTTGCCTCTTTGCGAATCGCCGCGCTTTTGCGTCAATTTTCCGGCTGACCCTTCAACAACGCCGCCACCTCGGTTTGCACCTCCGCGATCTGGTCCAGCCGCAATCCCGGATCGACGACCACGAACGTCTCGCCCGTCCTGACGTGTTCGTAGAAGAGCAGCTTCGCGCCGCTTTCCTCGTCCTGCCGGGTGTCGGTCGGACGCAGGACCTTTTTGCGTTCGAGCATCAACGCAACGATGTAGGCGGCCCGGCGTTGCTCGGGCCGGTTCTCGTTCAGGAACCGGCGCAGCAATCCTTCGGCGTCGGCCTTGGGCAGGGCATCCGGTGTGGGAGGGAGAGGGGCCGTGAATTTCGACCGCCAGAAGGAAAACGGCGCGTCGGCGACAGCGTCTTTTTGGAGAGCGCGCCAACTTGCCTGCGACACGTCGCGCCGGTGCAACGCCTCCTCCTTTTCGTCGCGGTAAAGCAGGGTAAAGAAATGTTCGCCGTCGGCAAAGGGTTGCCCGCTGACCTCGCAATGGTCCGCACGGGACTGAATGGTCCAATCGTTCATGTAAAAAAGATCCAAGATTCAAGAACCAAGGTCCAAACAAGATCCAAGGCTCAAGATTCAAAAACAAATGCGGACGGAGCGGTATTACTAGCGGCTGCTTGAACCTTGAACCTTGAACCTTCCTTGGATCTTGGTTCTTGAATCCTGGATCTTCCTCCGCAGGCGGTCACGCGGTCAGGTAATCCCACAACCGGCCCGGCGTGAACGGCAGCTTATCCCGGTTGAGCGCCTTCTGCCGCAGCAGCATCAGGCCGATCAGCCCGAAGAAGAGGTTCGTCGTCCACGCTGCCCAGAACGGCGTGATGCCCCGATCCCCGCCGCCGAGTGCGCGGAAGAGGTTGTCGAAAAACAGGATGCCCAGGAAAAGACCAATGGCCGTCGCCACGCCCGCGATCACGCTGCGGCGCTGGTACACGATGCCCAGCGGCGCGGCGAACATCACCACCACGAAACACCCCCACGGCAGCGACCAGCGCACGTGATGATACGTCTCGAATGGAGCTAGTTGCGCCCGGTTTAGGTCCGCGTTGATGCGCAGGTACTGGTTCAACTCGGGCACGGTCAGCTTGTCGGGCTGGAGTTGCGCGCTATAAATGCGCCAGGGGGTCTCGCTCCAACCGCCGATCTCGTGCTGGGGCAGGTATTTGAGCGAGGCAACGTCCCCCGTTGGCGTGTAGTGAACCAGCCGGACGCCGGTGAACACCCAGGTGTCCCGGCGGCCCTCGTATCTGGCGGTGGCGGCGTACACCTTGTCCGTGATGTCGTCGTGGCTGTCCTGTTGGATGATCTGCACGCCTTCCAGGGGCTTGCGCAGGTCGGACCACATTTTTTCGACGTACCAGAGCCGCCGGTCGGAACGGTTGCGGAATAGGTAGCCGAGCGTGTATTTGAGCCGCTCGAACTTGTGCCCGGCCTCGATCTCGGCCTCGGCGATCTCGCGCCGGGCGTCGGCCCGGGGGGCGGGGGCGTAGCTCAGGAAGGTGCTCAGGCCGGTCACCAGCAGGCCGATGACGAAGATGGGCACGAGGACGCGCTCCAGGCTCACACCGCTGGAGAGCATGGCAAGGATCTCGTTGGACTGCGACATTCTCCCCAGGCAGTAAAGCAGCGCCAGCAGCAGCCCGATGGGCAGAATGATCAGGCCGATGGAGGGCAGCTGGCTCCAGTAAAACGAGGCGATGCCGCTGAGCGGCACGCCGCCGTTGATAAACTCCGTGGCATTGCTGCCCAGTTCGAACACCAGCCAAACGGCGATGAAACCGAGGACGCAGTAAACGAAGGGCAAGAGGAAATTGCGGATGACGTAACGATCAAGCTGACGCACGCGGGAAAGGTAAGAACGGAATCGGAAAAAGCCAAATTCAATTCGAAAGGCGGATGCGGGATGCAGGATGCAGGATGCAGGATGCAGGATGCAGAATGCGGGATGCAAGATGCGGGATGCAGGAGGTGGAGAAGGATGCAGGATGGGCGATCGGGGATGGACGATGGGGGAGGTGGAGCAGGATGACCGTGCTTTCAGGAAATACCATTGTATCGACTCTCAAAGCCGAGAAATACCGCCTTCCATTTCATCCTGCATCTTGCATCCTGCATCCTGCATCCTGCAT
>CAHJWO010000341.1 GCA_903642295.1 PVC group bacterium
GCAAGCGCCGGATTCGGTTCTTGACGATATAGGCATCCATGGGCAATTCAGATGCCGCGCCGATAGCCCAGGGCGAGCGTGCCGTAGCGGGTCGTCTCCGCCACCACGAAACAGAACAATAAGCCCTGGCTCATCAGCAGTGGCATAAACCACCCTGGTCGTTGCATCTCGGCTAGGCCCAGGGAGAATCCGGGCGCGCCCATCACGACCGAAAAACAGCCCGCTGCGAGCACGAAGTAGGCGCTCCGGCAAGCTCGACGCTCCAGCGCAATGTCGCGTTCGTCCTTCGGTTCCTGGCGGCAGCGCCGCGCGAAAAGCACGGTGGCACCCACCACCAGGACGGTCTGAACCACGACGGCGGTGAGCATCGCCGAAAAGACACGGCCGAACGTGAAGCCGCCGTCGCCGAGCAGGCGGAGCACGTACGCGAAGTACGGGAGGTAGATGATGAGGGTAGATAGGAAGCACGCCCACGCGCTTTTCTCCCGCAGCGACATGTCCTTTTCTTCAGCGGTTGGTATCTCGGATGGAATCGTCATCCCTGGAAAGTACGTTTAAGACTACATAATGTAAAGTATAAATTACACTCGGTCGATTTTTCTTGAGCTTGCTCTCAAGACGCCAAGGGAACCGCGTTGCATTTTTATCCGCAATCGTCATCGTGCATCTCTTCTTTTCCATGAAATACCTGACGACCATTGGCCTGGAGGTTCACGTGCAACTCAAGACTCGCAGCAAGATGTTTTGCGCCTGCGCCGTGGAGTACGGGGCGGGTCCCAACGCCCACACCTGCCCGACCTGCTTGGGCCTGCCCGGCGCGCTGCCGGTCATGAACCAGCACGCGCTGGAACTGACGACGCTCACCGGCCTCATGCTCGACTGTGCCATTGCGCCTTACTGCAAGTTCGACCGGAAAAATTATTTTTACCCGGACATGCCGAAGAACTATCAGATCAGCCAGTATGATCTGCCCATCTGCGTGGGCGGGGCCGTGCCGCTGCACGATCTGGCGTATCCGAAGGACGCCCAGAAATCCATCGCCACCCCGGACAAGAAGGTCGGTCTCGTGCGCATCCATCTGGAGGAGGACGTGGCCAAGAGTTTTCATTACGACACCAGCACTGGCGTCGACTTCAACCGCGCCGGGACGCCGCTGATGGAGATCGTCACCGAGCCGGAGATCGGGTCGCCGGAAGAAGCTTTTGCGTTTCTGAGCAGTCTGCGGCAAATCCTGCTCTACGGCGGCGTCAGCGATGCGGACATGGAAAAAGGGCAACTGCGTTGCGACTGCAATGTTTCCGTCCGGCCCGAGGGGCAGGCGGAGTTTGGCTCGAAAATCGAGATCAAGAACATGAACACCGTCAGCGGCGTGCGCAAAGCGCTGGCCTACGAGGTGCAGCGCCAGACCGCCGAGTTGGAGGGGGGCCGCAAGTTGCAGCAGGAAACCCGCCGTTGGGACGACGCCAGCGCGCAGACCTTCCTCATGCGCACCAAGGAAAACGCGCATGACTACCGCTACTTTCCCGATCCCGACCTGATGCCCGTGCGCACGGAAACGCTGGTGACCACCGCCCGCGCCGGGATGCCCGAATTGCCCAGCGCCAAGCGGGCGCGGTTCGTCGATCAATACGGAGTGAGCGGGTACGACGCGGCGGTACTCGCCGACGATCAGGATTTATCCGCTTATTTTGAGGCCGCCGCCGCGAAAGCCGCGAAGCCGAAGGCGATCGTCAACTGGGTGCTGAACGATCTGCTCAGCGCCGTCAGCAGCGCGGGGAAGGGGATGCGTGAATGCCCGCTGCCGCCGCAGGCGTTGACCGAACTCGTGGACCTGATCGACGCCGGAAAAATCAGTGGCAAGCAGGGCAAGGAAGTTTTCGCGGAGATGTTCGGCAGTGGCAAAGGGGCGGCCACCATCGTCAAGGAAAAGGGGCTGGAACAACTGAGCGATACGGGGACCTTGGAAGCCCTGGTGGATCAGGTCATCGCGGCCAACCCGAAACCGGTCGCGGACTTCAAGGCGGGAAATCCCGCGCCGTTGAATTTCCTGAAAGGGCAGGTGATGAAGCTGTCCAAAGGACAGGCCAATCCGGTCGTAACCAGCGAGATCCTCCAACGCAAGCTGACCGCGGGTGAAGGACCCGGTGGCGTTTGAAATGGCGAGGGATTCACAGACGAAGAGTCGAATGGCGACACTGTAGGGAGCGAGCTATTTGGGGAAGGAGAGCGTGATACGCGTCACGGGCGCAGCGGACGCTTTCACCCAGCAGGACACCAAAATTCTCCATCTTCTCAACGTGGGGCCACAGACAGTCGCATCCGAACGGGCATCCATGCAATAATCCGGATTTGAATCGTGTGTTCCCAACCCTTCATCCACGAAGATTTCCTGCTCGGCACGCCAGCGGCGCGGCGCCTGTACCACGAGTTTGCCGAACCGGAACCGATCTTCGATTATCATTGCCATCTGTCCCCGCGCGACATCGCGGAGAACCGGCAGTTTGATAACCTCAGCGAAGTCTGGTTGGAAGGCGATCACTACAAATGGCGGGCCATGCGCGCGAACGGAGTGCCCGAGCGCTTCTGCACGGGCGACGCGACCCCATTGGAGAAGTTCACCGCATGGGCGGCGACGGTGCCGTACACGTTGCGCAATCCGCTCTACCATTGGACCCACCTCGAACTTTCGCGCTATTTTGGCAGCACCGAACTGCTCAATGCTGCCAGCGCCGCGCGCATTTGGGAGCAAGCGAACGAGCAATTGGCCAGGCCCGAGCTTTCCGTGCATGGGATCCTGCGGAAGTTCCGCGTCACGACGCTCTGCACGACGGATGACCCGGCGGATGACCTGTCCCACCACGAGACCATCGCAAAAAGCAATCTGGCGACCCGGGTACTGCCCGTGTTTCGTCCGGACGCGGCGTTCCTGGTGAGCGAACCTGCCCGCTTTAATATGTGGTTATCTCGCCTGGAGCAAGCCACCGGGTCCGACATCAACTCGTTGTGGTCGCTCCTCGACGCGCTCGGCAAGCGCGCCGATTTTTTCCATGAACGCGGCTGCCGTCTGTCAGACCACGGACTGGAACATTGCCCTGCCGAACCTTGCACCGAGGCCGAGGCAGGTGCCATCTTTGCCGCGGCGCGAGGCGGGAAAGCGGCATCGCCGGTCGAGCGCGCCAAACTGATCTCGTTCCTGATGTTCTTCCTCGGCAACTTGTATGCGAAACGTGGCTGGACGATGCAGCTTCATCTCGGCGCACTGCGCAATAATAATACCCGGCTCTTCCGCTCGCTCGGGCCGGACACCGGCTTCGACTCCATCGGCGACTTCCCACAGGCGGCAGGACTCGCGGCGTTGCTTGATCGCCTTGACACGGAAAATTCACTCCCTCAGACAATTCTGTACAATCTGAACCCGGCGGACAATTATGTGTTCGGCACCATGATCGGCAACTTCCAGGACGGCAGTGTTCCCGGCAAGGTACAACTCGGCGCCGCTTGGTGGTTTCTCGACCAAAGGGAAGCCATGGAGTGGCAATTGAACGCCCTTTCTAATCTCGGCCTGTTGTCCCGCTTTGTGGGGATGGTGACCGACTCGCGGTCGTTCATGTCCTATCCGCGACACGAGTATTTTCGGCGAGTCCTTTGCGGCGTCATCGGGCGCGAAATCGAGGCGGGTGAGCTTCCTGACGACGATGCGCTCATCGGTTCGTTGGTGCGCAGCATCAGCTACGGAAACGCCAGCCGATCCTTTGGTTCATCCTCATCGCCCTGAAATGTAATTGAGAGGTAGTCTTTCGGGTCACATTCTCACGCTCTCCGTGCCGTTAACCTGGACGGACCTCTTGTTGTCTGAAAAAATGACCAACCGTTGGGACTGTGTGCGCCGATCCTCCGTCTGAGGTGGTCTTCGATTCGCCGCCCATGCTGGCTGGTGTCGGGAAATCGAACTCCACCGCCCGGTGGGCGCGTTGTCATTGAGACCGTCGCTTTTCGCAGTGTCCGACCAGTCGGTTCGGGCCACACTTTCACAGGTGAAAGGAAATGCGCGATACAGGGTTCGAACCTGTGACCCCTACCGTGTCAAGGTAGTG
>CAHJWO010000342.1 GCA_903642295.1 PVC group bacterium
CTAGCGGTTCAATGGCTCCTTCGGGATCGAACTTCCGCAGCACAGTATTCTCCGGTGCGTAGATTAAAAACCCGGTCAGACCAACCTCCTCCGCCAAAGGCACCACCGATAAAGTTTTTTCCTGACCGATAAGAACCTTAGCGATGTTTCGAGCGTAAGCCTCCTTTATCCCTCTTAATGTTTCTTCTCTGTCAGTTGAATCTTTCCAAGATGAACCGTCTTTCCCAGAGACACGCTCCATTATCTCGTCGAATCTTTGAGTGAATTCACTCGCTATCTGACTCACCTCTTTTGAGCCAAGCCTCACGGAAACTTCCGTTTCGCCGACTGGCATGCTCACGGTCCAAATATTAGGCAAACCATCCGTGCTAAATCTGGGAACAATCGAGTAGTCGAGTTCGTTTGCTGCCAAGTGATGAGCGAAATAGAGGTGGATAATGTCCTGTTCAGAAAAAGCAGATCGCATCCATTCGGCCTCCGTCACCCGGATGCCCCGGCTGTACAGAAACTCCCGGTCCAGCTTGTTCCCAGCCGCCCCAGCCCCAAAGGCAATCGCCTCCAGAATATTGCTCTTGCCGCTGCCGTTCTCGCCGATGAGGACCGTTACCCGTCCGGGTTGCAACGTCAGGCTGGCGATGGACTTGAAGTTTTCGATCCTGATCTCCGTAATCACTTACGTGTAGTCTAAACAGTTCGCCAGCCGGAAACAACGCCTCGCTTCAAAAGCGAGGCATCGGAAAAAGTTGTGCCGCGTTGGCGTGACAAAATCAACGCCCAACACGGCACATCACAAAGCGGAATCGTCCGCGCTTGCTCCCTACACTTTCACGGTGACCGTGTTGGCCGAGCGCTTGCGCATGTTGGCGTCGAGCACTTTCTTCCGCAGGCGCAGCGACTTCGGCGTGGCTTCCACGTACTCGTCCGGCGCGATGTACTCCAGCGAACGCTCCAGCGTCATCACCAGCGGCGGGGCCAGGGAAATCCCCTTGCCGTCGCCTTGGCTGCGCATGTTGGTCAGCTTCTTCGCCTTGCACGGATTGACTGGCAGGTCGTCGGGACGGGCGTTCTCACCGATGATCATGCCCTCGTAAATTTCCTCTTGCGGCGCGATGAACAGCCGTCCGCGCTCCTGGATCGTGTCCAGCGCGTAGGCCGTGCTGATGCCGCCTTCCATTGCCACCAGCACGCCCTTGTCGCGGCTGGGGATTTCGCCCTTGTGCGGACCGTATTCCTTGAACAGATGGCTGGCGATGCCCAGACCCTTGGTCACGTTGACCAGGTCCGTCTCGAAGCCGATCAAACCGCGCGTCGGGATGACGGCTTCGACCATCACCGAATGCGGGTTGTGGACCATGTTGGTGATGTCCGCCTTGCGCCCGGCCATCGATTGCAGGATGTCGCCCAGGTTCTCGTTGGGCACATCGACGGTCAGATTTTCGTAAGGCTCCAGCAAATTGCCCTTCTCGTCGCGCTTGTAGATCACCTCGGGCCGGGACACCAGCACCTCGAAACCCTCGCGGCGCATCTGCTCGACCAGCACCGCGATCTGCATTTCACCGCGCGCGCTCAACTCGAACGAGCCCGCCGTGTCCGTTTCCATGAAGCCGAGCGACACGTTGGTGCGCGTCTCCCGCACCAGCCGCTCACGGATGTTGCGCGCCGTGACCATCTTGCCCTCGCGTCCGGCCAGCGGGCCGTCGTTGACGAGGATGCCCATCGTGATGGTCGGCGGGTCGATGTCCACGAAATGGAGCGCCGGACGGTCTTCCTGATCGGTGATCGTCTCGCCGATGAACACGTCCTCGAACCCGCACAGACCGATGATGTCGCCCGCGCTGGCGTGTTTGAGTTCGATCTTTTCCATGCCCTGATGACCGAACAGCGCCGTCACGCGGCCCCGCTCGCGGCGTCCGTCGCCGTGCGCGACGACCACCGTGTCATCCACGCTCACCCGCCCCGAAAGGATGCGCCCGTAGGCGATCCGGCCCAGGTAATCGCTGTAGTCCAGGTTGGAAACGAGCATCTGGAGATAGCCCACGCCGCTGCCCGTAGGCGGCGGGATCTGCTTGATGATCTCGTCGAAGAGCGGCTTCATGTCCGTGCGGTCCTCGTGGATTTCCTTGACCGCGTAGCCCGCCTTGGCGCTGGCGTAGATCACCGGGAAATCGAGCTGCAAATCGCTCGCGCCCAGTTCCATGAACAGCTCGAACACCATGTCGAGCACCTTGTGCGGGCGGGCGTTCTCGCGGTCGATCTTGTTGATGACCACGATGACCTTGGCCCCCTGCTCCATCGCCTTTTTCAGGACGAACTTGGTCTGCGCCTGTGGGCCGTCGTGGGAATCGACCACGAGGAGCACGCCGTCGATCATGCCCATGATGCGCTCGACCTCGCCGCCGAAGTCGGCGTGGCCGGGGGTGTCCACGATGTTGATGTGGTAGCCGTCGTACTGGAACGCGGCGTTCTTGGCGCGGATGGTGATGCCCTTCTCGCGTTCGAGGTCCATCGAATCCATCATGCGGTCGTCGGTCTTCTGGTTGACGCGGAAGGTGCCGGACTGGCGCAGCAGACAGTCAACGAGGGTGGTTTTGCCGTGATCGACGTGGGCGATGATGGCAATGTTTCTGATCTTATCCATAATGAGCCGCCCGGAGGGCGGAAGTTTCAAGAATCAAGCTTCGAGATCCCAGGAAGGTTCAGGACTCAAGATTCAAAGGTCTAAAAGTGTGCAGGACGAAAAAGGTCCGAAATCTAGCACAGAAAAACGCGCCGTCACGCGGAATAGCGTGTGACAGGTTCGTCACGGGGTTTTTCCGCGCGTTTTTTCGTGAAGATGTCGGCGCGGGTTCTTGGCCCTTGAACCTTGCGCGCCAGCCGGTAATAGTGGCAACCCGCATTCCGACCTGCGTTACCGGCGGCACAACCTCGCACATCCGCAGCTTTAATTCAAACCTCCATGGGCAAACAATATAACAAGGTCCTCAAACGCAAACGCCGCCTGGCATATCTGGAGCGCAAGGAAGCCGCGCAAAAGACGGCTGCCGCCGTGGCTCCCAAGCCGAAGTCCGCCTCGGCCACCAAGGCGCCGGCTGCCGCCAAGCCCAAAGCCGCCGCCAAAGCTCCGGCGATACCCAAGAAGGCTCCCGCCAAGAAGACGCCCAAGGCCGCCGCGGCCCCTGCCGAGGCGGGGGCGGAAACGTCGGAGCCTACTCTCGCGCCCGAAACAACGGCTGCACCGGAAACCTCCTCCGCGCCCGAAGCCGCCCCTGCGTCCGAAGCCGCCCCTGCGTCCGAAGCCGCCCCTGCGTCCGAAGCCGCCCCTGCGTCCGAAGCCGCCCCGGCACCGGCGACCGAGGAAACCGGCGAGGAGAAAACACCGGCAGCCGATATTTAAGCGCCGTCCGACTCGCATTCAGGCCGAAGGCCGATGGAGACGCCGTTTCTCCCTCGGCCTTCGCTTTTTTTGCTTGGAACGTCGGCCGCATCCTCCTTCCGGTGGCCGGTACTGACGCAGCTAGAGCGCATCCCGCTTGGATAAGCCTTGCACTGAATCCTCCCCCAAAGTCTGTCATCCTGAGCGAGTGGAACGAGCCGAAGGATCTTCCACCGCCGAGAGCGCCTCAGGCTGACCCAAAGACGATGATCCCGATGCTGATTCAAACGGGATGCGCTCTAAATTTCGTTGTCATCCTGAGGGGAGTTTGACGACCCGAAAGCCGAGTCCGCGAGACAGCCGAAGGCAAACCTCTCGGCCAGGGACACGTTTTCCATCCGGGGAACGATCATCCCACAGGGCAGCCGGGTACATCCTAAAGAGGTCCTTCGACTGCGTTCATGCCTCACTCCGCTCAGGATGACAGAAATTTTGATGCGCCGCCCCTGTTCCGGTGTCCCTTGCCCCTGGAACGTTCGGTGTGAAATTTCCAGGGCCTGCCTTCGGCTCCGGCAGGGGCACAAGAAGAGACGCCCGGGTTCCTCGGATAAGCGCTAAGCATCTGCGAAAGAGAATCCCGGTGGAGGGCGATCTCCGAGCGCCCTGTGTTCCCGGCGGCGCAGCCGCCATGCTGCCAAGCCTT
>CAHJWO010000343.1 GCA_903642295.1 PVC group bacterium
GATAGGCAGTTAGCGGCTCGCGGTGGGCGACGCTCCGATCGAAGGATCAGGCGCGGGTGTCGGCGTCGGGATCGGGGTGGCGTCAGGAGAAACGCTGGTGGGAGCCGGGCCACCTCTTGGTACCTTGACTTTGCTCCTCGGATCAGGAGCGGGTTCCGGGGTCTGCTGGGGGACGAGGCCGGGGTTGACGGTGTCGCCCGGGGCCTCTTTGAGGTCGCTGATCAAGACGGTGTCGCCCTTTTGCGTGATGCCGTAGAGCTTCTCGGCAAAGTCAAGCGGGACGTGGATGCAGCCGTGCGAACTCGGCTTGCCGGGGTTGTTGCCGCCGTGAATCGCCATCCCGTCCCAGGTCACCCGTTCCATGAAGGGCATGGACGCCTCGTGGTATTTCTCGGAGTGGTATTTGACGTTCTTGGTCAGGATCGTGTAACTGCCGGGGGCCGTCGGGTGGCTCCGGATACCGGTGCTGGCGGTGCTGCGCCCGATCTGCTTGCCGTTGCGGTACACGTAGATCATCTGGTTGGTCAGATCGACGATAATGCCCACGGGACCGCTCGGGGAGGCGTCAGGGTTCCAGATGTATTGGTTCGGCTTGAGGTCGGTCGTGTCCGGTGGTTGCGAGGTGCCTTTTTCAATCGCCAGGGCGGTGAAGCCCGGGGACGAGAGGAGGAAAATGGCAGCGAGGAAAGCAGTGGCAAACTTTTTCATGGTGGCAACATCACTCCAAGCAGGGGGAGCGGCGTGGTAAAATGATGATAGCGCAAATTTGGGAACCTGCATTGTGCCTGCCCGCCGGGATTGGCCACTGACCCGTTGGGCGCTTCTCTCCTCACAATCTGATCAACGGGTGATGGACGAGATTCGAGCGGGCGAACAGGCATGTGCGACGTTTCGGCGACAGAATGTTCATTCTCTATTTCTGGAAGTGCTTTGAAACCCGTTCTTTGCCGTGGCCAAAGGGTCCCCTGGGCGACCGATGCTCTCCAACCCTTTGGAGTGGGTGTACGTCCGGGGCGTTGCCCTGGAAAATGGGTGACAAAGCGCACCACGGCGTCGAGGTTGACGCCTGCTTCGGCAGGAAAGTTCGCGTCGGAGAACCAGGTCACTGTGTCCATGAGGTTTCCGTTTGTCCCCGCCAACATTGCCATTTTCTGGTTGACGGTTCTGAGAGTGAGTGGATGCGCTGCTCCCCAGGTCACCGTGCGCCGGGTCGCCCCCGCGCCAGCCGCCTTTGCAGGCGCTTCCACCCCGGCATCTGCCTCGCCTTCCTGGGCGACCGCCGCCTCGTTGCGTACGCTGGAACACCACGACCGTGGTTCTGCCAACCCGGCGGGCGGCGCAGGGGACCGGCAAGCTGCCGCGCAGTTAATCGACGCTTACGGTGCCGGGTTGCTGGCGGCTCCGCGATGCACTCTGCGGGTGCCGTCGGGGCCGGGCGGCGGCTCGTGGCGTCTGATCCTGCGGCGCGGCGCGGGGCCGGGCGGCGTCGAACCCGGACGCTTCGCAAGCCTGGAGCCGACCGATCATTTCCGCGTGGAAGGCGGCCCGGAAACCGTTCGTACCGTGGGGAAAGGCGTGCCGTTGGTGGGCACTCTCAAGCCAGTATTGGCCGTCCACGTCGCCGGGCTCGTGCCGCCGCAGCCGGTGGCGGGTCTCGCGTGGGCAGTGACAGCCGTGCCCGTATTTCTCCCGCCTGTCACCGGACACGGCGAGCCTACCCTGGCTTTAGACCTTTATGATCCGCACATCACGGGCCTGATCCCGGGATCGGAAGGCCATGAATCCCGCCCGCTGGCCGCGGATTACACCACGCCGCTGGCGGTCGTTTACGGTCGCTTCGGGCCGCAACGGCGGGGGTGGCGCGGTTTTCTGGGCAGGAGCAACGAATATTTCTCTTCCACCGGTATCTATGCGTCGGAAAAGCCCACGCCTGACAAAGCCCCGCTGGTGCTCGTCCACGGACTGCTCTCCGATCCAAGCGATTTCCACGACCTCCAGGTCTTTCTGGAACGCGACGCGGCTGTGCGGCGGCGCTATCAGATCTGGTACTTCTATTATCCGAGCAGCCTGCCGGTGCCCTATTCGGCCATGCAACTACGCGAGGATTTGGCGGCTTTCATCCACCGACTCGATCCGACGGGGACTCACCCGGCCCTGCACCGTGCGGTCCTGGTGGGCCACTCCATGGGCGGACTCCTTTGCCGACTGGCCATCTTGGAGGGCGGCGACGTGTATTTGCGCCACTTTTTCCGCCAGCCTCTCACCGAACTACACCTTACGCCCGCGCAACGCGATCTGGTGCGGCGGACGTTCTATTACCGCGCGAGCCCGGACGTGGCACAGGTGGTCTTCATCGCCACGCCGCACCGCGGCAGCCGCCTGGCCGGCGGCCTGCTCGGCAGTTTGGGGCGCTTGCTCGTGCGCGTGCCCCTGGCGGTGCGCGCGCGCATCCAGGGTATCACGGCCAGCAACCGTCCGGCGATGGTTCCCGGCGCGCCGATCAAACCCGATTCCAGCCTGACTTCGCTTTCGCCCCGCGATCCGGTCATCGCAGCCATCAACGAGATGCCGATGCGCCCCGGAGTGGGTCTGCATTCGATCATGGGTGACCGGGGCCGGGATGGGCCGCCGGAACGATCCAGCGACGGCGTGGTGACCTACAAAAGTTCCCATCTCTCGCAGGCCCGGAGCGAACGGCTGGTGCCCGCCGGTCATATCGGTACCCTGAAGCGCCCGGAAACCGCCGATGAGATCATTCATATTCTTCAATCGTCCGGCGGCACTGAGTAGCCCGTCAGCGTGGGAGCCATTGACGCGTTCGGCGTTGTATGGATCGCTGCGAAAGCGTCCGCGCAGACGATGCGGTTTACCCGCCGACATTTCTTTCCCGCCACCCGTGAACTCCGCCACCTCTCCGCTCTGACAGTCGGTATTGGAATGAGGAAGCTGGCTGGATTTTGGCGGCTTTCCCGCGACGATGGAATGGCTGCCAAGCACCCCGCCGGGCTGCCTTGGCTGGTATTTACCAGCCTTTTGCTGGGCAACTTGTTCAAAATACTAGCTTTTTCATGACAGGCTCTAAACTTCTTTGATAAGACAAAGCTGATCGACACCGGATCGCAGGCTGCGGAACGGTGGTCCACGGCTGGTATCTATTTACGAAAAATGAAAACCCCTGCCCGTTCACTCTGGTCCTGGTCTGTCCTTCATCGACCCGAGATCATTGCGGCTGGCCGTTACCCCGTGCTGGAGAAGTGTCGTGGCTTCGTGCGTCACCCCATCGAACACGTCGCCCTGCATCACCACGGTTACGAAGGCGCGATGCACATCGGCAACGAACGTTTCGAGGTGCAATCCGGCGACCTCACGCTGACGCCCGCCCGGACGGGGTCGCTCTACGACCTGCCCGGCGACGGTTTTCACCTCTGCATCCATTTCCGGCACGTGGATACCCCCACCGTGGGGGAAGCGCACGCATTGAACCTGCCGCTGCACATCCGGCCCGGATTGGCGTCGGAGTTGATCGGCCAGCGTATGGCCTGGATCACGGATTTGTACCGCCGCGCCCAGCATGCGGAGCCGCGCCGCAGGGCGCTGGCCCTCGCCGCCGCCTCCGCCGGCTTGCAGGAACTCATCCTCACGCTGTCGCTGCTGGACGTGGGCTTGCAGGAGGATGAACCGATGTCCGCCAAGGTGGAAATGGCCGTGCAGACGCTGGTCAGCCTGATCGAAGCGCGCCTGCGGGAATCCCTCAGCGTGCCCGATCTGGCGAGCGAAGCGCAGTTGAGCCAGAACTACCTCGCCCGGGCGTTTCGTGCCCGCTACGGCCTGACGGTGCCCAATTATATGCTGCGCCGCCGCATCGAGCTTGCCCAACACCTGCTGACCACCAGCCGGTTGGCGATCAAGCAGGTGGCCGCCGAGGTGGGCCTGGCGGACATCCAGCATTTCAACAAGCAGTTCCGCCGTCTGGTGGGCGTCAGTCCATCGGGGTTTCGAGAGCAGCGGGCACGGGCGCTACGGGTAGTGGGCTGAGTTGAAAAAGATCCAGGATTCAAGAA
>CAHJWO010000344.1 GCA_903642295.1 PVC group bacterium
ACCACACGACCCCGGTCAAAGCCGCCGGACGCCGCGCCGTCCACCCGGCGATCAACCCGGCCAGCCCCGCCGGGTCTGCCTCCAGCAACCGCGCGCTTCCGCCCGCCGGAGGCCGCGCTGCTTCGAGCGGCGCACCCTCCGCCGCCGCCGCGATCAGCCCGTCGTCCGCCCCGAGCACCAGCCGGTAACTGTACGTCGGCAGCGCCACCCGGAACGGAAATCCCAGCCGCGCCGCCCGCCGCACCGCCTGCCGCGCGCTTTCGGGGTCGCACAGCGTGGCGGGCGGACGATGTCCCGGCCCGGACATTTCAAACGAATGCACCTGCAAAACATAGCCGTCCGCTTTCCGCGCCAGCGCCGGAAAGGCGGGTGAGCGCAGCCACGCGGGCAGCGCCGTGAACGTCAACCGCTCCCGGGGCCAACCCCGCCGCAGCCCCCCCATCACTTCCACGAACCCGCCCAGCCGCGCCGTGGGGCAATCGAAATCCACCTGCAACTCCGCCACCCGCACCCCGGCGGCCCGCGCGTGCGCCAACAACCCCTCGAACGTCCTCCACAGCGTGTCAAACGGCTCCTTCCGCGTCGAAACCTCTCCCCGCACGCCGCGCACCCGCACGACGATTCCCACCGCCCGTCCCCCTCGCGCCAACAACCGCCAATCGACCCCGTCGGCGAGCGTCACCCCCACCTCCCGCCCGCCCGGACCCGACACGACGATCTCTGCCCCAAAAATGAGCAATTCGCTGAACGCGCCATCGGTCCCCGCCGCCTCGACCGCCGAGCGCACGGGTCCGGTCCACTGCCGTTGCCAAAGGTAAACCGCCTGCGGTAGCGGCGCGTTCACCACCACCGGCACCACCGGCCAAATTAGCCGTACCCCCCACCAAACACCGCCCGCGAGACAGACCACCGCCACGGTCACCGCCCATCGTCGCCACGTTCGCATCCTCTTTATAATTTAGGTAGGGAGGCCTTTCCGAGGCCTTCCCTGATTGTCTTTGGAACTGGTGGAAGGCCTGCGGCCAATAGGGCAGGCCTCGGAAAGGCCTCTCTACCTTGGAAACGACCGCCTGCGGCGATGAATTTATCTACCCGAATATAGGCACCAGATGCCGCGCAAACAGGTTCTCCGTCACGTTGCGCCCGACGACCGCCGCGTTGGCCGCCAACGCCTCCGTGTACCGCTCCTTCATCTCGGCGGCCACCTTGAACCCCACGTGCAGCAACTGGCGGAAATGCGGGTTGTACGCCGGGCACGCCGGGTCGTGCCGCAACGCCGCGACGAACTCCCCCGCGCTCCAGCCGCCCGCCCGTTCCGGCGGCGGCAGCTTCGCCTTGTCGATGTCCACCACCGCCGCATACGGCCCCGTCAACTCCGCGAGCCGCCGGTGTGCGCCGACGTAAATCTCCTTGGCGATCTTCAACCCTTCCCCGTCCGCCTCCGCCAGCCCGATCAGTTCTTCGAGCCACGTCGTCCCCGCCGTCTTCACGTGCAACCCGGCGTGGTGTTTCTTCACCAGCCGGTTGATGATCGGATACAGCGAGAACTTGTCGCTCCCCGAATGCACGCTCAGCTTGAGCGTCGCCGGCAATCCGAACTCCCGGGTGGCAAACGCCACGACGCACAGGTCCTTGTCGAACTCCTTCTCGAACTGGGACGCATCCCCGGCGTAATCCACCCCTTTGTTGAATCGCCCCGTGAACTTCGGCGCGACCGTCTGCGCCGGGATGCCCTCGTGCGCGATCATCGCCAGGATCAAAAACAACTCCACGGGCGTCTGCGGCCGGTCGGTCTCGTCAATCGACACTTCCGTCACGAAATGGTCCTTCCCTTTCCGGCCCTCGATGTGCCGGTAGATGCGCCCGGCCTCCTGCACGGCCAGCAGGAATTTGCGCGCCGTCGCCCGCACGATGGCGTCATTGAGAATGAAAGGCTGCGCGATGCCCGGGATGGCCAGCGTGCCGCTGAACCGGTCCATCGCGCTGACGAACCGCTCGGTGCCGTCCTCGTTCGCCGCCTTGCCGGTGAAGTCCGCCACGTCGAGGGTGTAGAAGTCGCTCGCCTCGACGAACCCATCGACGGTCCCCAGCCCGATGTGGTCGGCATCGACGTGGTACGCCCCCGTCCAGCCCAGCGCGGCGACGGCGGCGTCCGCCTCGGCCCGCACGTCCGCCGGGCGGCTCCCGACGATGGTGTGTTCGCGGTGGGACTTGTTCCAGACCGGGCAGACCGGCGGCAGCCCCGCCTCGCGGGCCCGGATCAAGGCGCGCAGTTGCGCCTCGCCCTGCCGGGCAAAGCGGTCTCCCAGGCCGAACGAAAATTTGTCGAGAGGTTTCACGATAGGTTAATGGATGCCGCAAATTCGGCGGGAATTTCCGCTTCGCAACTCCGCCTGCGACGCTTGCGACGCCTGCGACGCCTGCGACATCTTTCTTGGATTCTCTGCCTTTTCCGCCCGGAAAATACCGGGGCCTCAAATCTCCCGGATTTTGACCGGCTCGAAACGCGGCGCGAGCAGGTGGCTGACCCCGAACGCCACGAGGTAGGCGAACGCGCAAACCGTGAACAAAATTTCGTACCCCGCCGTGATGTTGCCCGCCGCCTCGTAGTGGGACAACAGACGGCCCGTCAGGAGGGGAAAGCCCATCGCCCCGAGCGCCCCCGCCATCCCGCCGATGCCCGTCAGGGTCGCCGCCATGCGCTTGGGGAACAGGTCGGAAATCGTCGTGTACAGGTTGGCCGACCACGCCTGGTGCGCCGCCGCCGCCAGTCCGATCAAGAACACGGCGTCCCAGTCGCCGACCGACGTGGCGAAGTACACCGGCACGACCGCCGCCGCGTAGCCCAACATGCACGTCTTGCGCGCCCGGTTGGCCGTCCAGCCGCGCCCGATGAGTTTGCCCGGCAGCCAGCCGCCGAGGATGGCCAGCACCGTCACCATGCCGTAGATCGTCACCAGCGGCAGGCCGGCGTGCTTGAGGTCCAGCCCGCGGGATTTGTCGAAGTACGTCGGCAGCCACGACAGGTAAAACCACCACACGGGGTCCGTCAGGAATTTGCTCACGATGAACGACCACGCCTCGCGGTGGACGAGAATTTCGCCCCAGCGCACCGGCCGGTGTTGCTCGGGCGCGTGGCCCTCGTCCGGGTCGCTGCGGATGTAGGCCAATTCCCCGGCGCCGGCCCGCCGCTGCCGCTCGGGAGTCTCGTACAGCGGAAGCCACAGGAACAGCCACAGAAACCCCAGCACGCCCGCCGCGAAGAACGACGACTGCCAACCGAACCGCTCCGTCAGATACGGCACGGCCAGCGGCGCGAGCAGCGCGCCCACGTTGGCCCCGGAATTCTGGATGCTGGTGGCAAACGCGCGCTCCTTCTTCGGGAACCAGAGCGCAATGGCCTTGATGGCGCTCGGAAAATTGCCGCCTTCCCCCAGGCCCAGCGAGACCCGCGCCAGCAGGAAGCCGCGCACGCTGTTGCCCAGGCCGTGACCCATCGCGGCGACGCTCCACGCGACGATGGACACCGCGTAGCCGAGCCTGGTGCCGAAGCGGTCCACGAACCAGCCGAACCCGAACAACCCCAGCGCGTAGCTGCCCTGGAACGCGGCGACCATCGTCGCGTAGTCGTTCTCGCTCCAGCCGAGCTTGCGATCCAGCACCGGCTTGATCAGCGCGAGGATTTGCCGGTCCAAGTAGTTGATCGTGGTGGCAAAAAACAGCAGGCCGCAGATCACCCAGCGGTAGCCCCCGGCGGGTGCGCGGGACCGGGCGGCCTCGCCGGGGGGTAAAACGGGCAGGTCTCTCATGGTGGCATGAATGGAGAGACGTTCGCTTGGCCGACTACGGGGTGGCGGTCGGGCCCGGCAATGCCGGGGCCTCGGTCAGAATCCACTCGCAACTGGCCCGGACGGCCCTGCCCTGCGGGTCGCGCGAGGTGACTGCCACGGTGTTCTTGCCGGGCTGCAAAGTCACGTCGTGCCAGAGCAGGACGTGGACCTCCGAGGGCTGGATGGTCTCG
>CAHJWO010000345.1 GCA_903642295.1 PVC group bacterium
TGGACATCGACGCGCTGACCCCGGAGGGCGGTTTCCGGGACGGGTTGCCAATCGACATCACGGCGCTGGATACCGCCACCGGCGGCACCCGGCAGGCGCACGCCGGGCAGGTCGGCCCTGGGAGCTACCGGGCGGAGTTTGACCTGGCGGACCCGGCGGGCGGCGTCGGGGCGGCAACGGCGGCGGGTGGCGGTGGCGGCGCGACGACGACGATGTTTTCGGTTTCGTCGCCCGAGTTGCTGGACCGGCCCTACGTGTTCGGGCAGACGCGCAGCTATCCACGCGAGTTCTTGCGGACGGATACAGACGAGGACGCATTGCGCGCGATTGCCCGCGCGGGCCACGGGCGGTATGCCCCGGCGGGGGCGGAGGTTTTTGCGGCTCCGGCCCAGGAAGCAACGCGCAGCCAGGATTTATCCCATTATTTCCTTGCTTTAGCGTTGCTTCTGCTGCCATTAGACATCTTCCTGAGACGCCGCACCTGGAAGCAGTTGACCGTTCCGTCGCCGGTTCCGTCACACCCGGTGACGGCAGGCCGCGCCCGCTGAGCGATAATTGTTGGCCACGTTTGCCTTTCCCAAGGAGAATCCATTTTGGTTATCGAGGTCATCCGCTACAACATCCGACAAGGGGAAGAAGCGGCGTTCGAGGACGCCTTTCGCCAGGCAGCGCCGCTGCTGGAGGCTTCCAACCACTGCATCGGCTTTACCCTGACCCGTGCGACCCGCGAGCGGAATCGCTACATGATGTCGATCTTTTGGGACTCGCCCGACGGGCATCTCATCGGGTTCCGGCAGAGCAACGGCTTTCCGCAGTACCAGGAGCTTCTGCAACCGTACGCCGAGATGGTGGAGGAGACGGGGCACTACCGGAAGACGGGCATCGAGTTGACCAAGCAGCAGCTCGTGCGGATTTCCGGGCCACCCAGGGGGTAGAAGGGTAAAAGATCAAACCGGCAAGAAACCACGTTGCAAGGAAGGCCCGAGATTCGAGGTTCACGGTTCACGGTAGGTTGCAGAACGAGTCCGGCACGTTCGTGCTGGAGGCGTATGGTCGGGAAGTCGCGTCAGACCTGACCCCCCGCCGCCACCACGCCGAGGACGGCGGCCACCTGGCGGCGTTGCTCGTCGGTGATGGAACGTCCCCGGCGCGACACGAGCAGATATTCCCCGCCGACGACGGTCACCTGCCAGTTTTCCTGGGGCGCACCCCCCATGATGGTCGCGGTGGCACCGTTGATTTTGCGCAGCTCCTGACGTTCCAACTCCTGGAGATCCTCCAGCGAACGGCCCTGGATCTGGGCCTGGATTTCCTCCAACGGCAGGGGCCGCGCCTGGAGCAGACGGATCGCCCGCAGTTGCGCGGCGTGTTTTTCGGAGAAGCCGCGCTTGTGCTCGCCGGACTCCGAGCCGGGCGCATCGAGGATTCCGCGCGTGCGGTAAAAGCGGATGTTCCGCTCGGTGATCCTCTCGCCCGCCTGCCCGTTGGCCGGCGTGATGCCGTGCTCGACGCACCAACGGTTGATCGACTCGGCGAGTTCTTCGATGGAGACCAGCGTCTTGGAAGCCATGCAGAACTTGTAGTAGAATGACATTGTTGCCGTCAAATTCTTTCAGTGTTTTGTGTGGTACAGCGCTAGGAACCGCCACCGTTTCGGTGCGCAGTGTCAACCACCGGATTTGCCCGGGGGGCATCAAGCTGGCTCCCCGCCGCCGGGCGGACGATTTCGGCTTTACAAACAGGACGAAGTCTCTAGTTTAGTCATCCCCAAAGCTCTCGTGGCGGAATTGGCAGACGCGTACGGCTCAGGACCGTATGGGGTAACCCGTGGAGGTTCGAGTCCTCTCGTGAGCACTTTTTCGTTGGTCTGTTATCACCGGCGGCGGTGGCAGATCAACACGCAGGCGGCCTGACGTGATTGGTGAAAACCGTCCGGCGCAGCCCGTTTCCAGTTGACCTTCTACCCGGCTTTGTGAGGTAATGCGTCGAGTTCCATGAAAAATCTGATCCTGATTTTTGCCGCGCTGCTCTGCCTTTACATGTACCTGCATCCCACGGTGGAAAAGCAGGTCGAGACGCGGGTGGAAACGCGGCTGGTGAAAGTTCCCGTCCAGCCGGTCGCCGCCCCCGCCCCGGAGCCGACGCCAACCCCCAAACTTTATTATCATTCGCCGCTCGACGCCCCGGCCATGCCGAATTATGCGAACACGGGGGCAGGTTTTTATTCCAACGATCCCGTATCGCACCCCACCGGTCCGCATTTGTCCACCGCAGACGGGGGCGGCAATCCCTACACTTCGTCGTACTATGGCGGCTATCCCATTTATTATCCCAACAGCAATGGGTCCGTGACGAACATCGTCATTTACAAGAATGCACCGTCCCCGGTGGTGGTCGCCCCGACCCCGCTGCCGGGGGCCGTCGTTTTGCCGCCTGCGCAACATCCGGGCGGTGTCCTGTCGGCACGCGGCACGCAGGCGGCCAGTGCGGCGGCGGCGCGAACATCCCGGGTCGGCGCGACGAACGCGACGGGGCAGCCGCTGGATCAGTAGCCTTTGAGACAGGTTCGCGCGGTCATCCGCAGCGGTTTGCCGTCCGGACATCGAGGTCGTGATCCCGGTCAAAAATTCGGCATGACTTCCCCGACCGGGCGGTTCACATTGTCGGCCCGATTTATCCGACCTTTATGAGCCGTTACCGCACCCATTCCTGCGACCAACTCCGCCCCGCCGACGTGGGCCAGACCGCCACGCTCGCCGGCTGGGTCGATTCCCGCCGCGACCACGGCGGCGTGATTTTCATTGATTTGCGGGACCGCGCGGGGATCACCCAGGTCGTCTTCCGCCCGGAAGAGAACGCCCAGGTGGCCGGGTTGTCCCATGCGCTGAGGTCGGAGGATGTCATCACCGTGACCGGCAAGGTCGCGCCGCGTCTGACGGGCAAAGAGAACAGCGCGCTGCCCTCCGGCGCCATCGAATTGGTGGCGGATTCTTTGACGGTGCTCAACAAGGCCGAGGTGCCGCCCTTCCCGCTCGATCAGGAAGTGGGGAACGAGGATCTGCGGTTGTCGCATCGGTATCTCGATTTGCGGCGCGAGCGCATGTCGAAAAATCTCAAGGCGCGGCACCGTATCGTGAAGACCGTCCGTGATTATTTGGACGACGCCGGTTTTCTGGAAATCGAGACGCCCATTTTGTCGAAAAGCACGCCGGAGGGGGCGCGGGATTTTCTCGTGCCGAGCCGGTTGTCGCCGGGGAATTTTTACGCGCTACCGCAGGCTCCGCAGCAGTACAAGCAGTTGCTGATGGTGGCGGGACTGGAGAAGTATTTCCAGATTGCGAAGTGTTTCCGGGACGAGGACCTGCGCGCGGACCGGCAGCCGGAGTTCACGCAGATCGACGTAGAGGCCAGTTTTGTCGAGCGCGAAGACATCGTTTCGTTGATCGAGGGAATGTTAAAGCGCGTGTTCAAGGAGGCCATCGGCGTGGACATTCCGACGCCGTTCCCACGCCTGAGCTACGCCGAAGCGATGGATCGCTACGGCAGCGATAAACCGGACACGCGGTTCGGCCTGGAGATCGTCGATCTGGGCGACGTGTTCGCGGCGAGTTCGTTCAAGGTTTTCCGGGGCGCGATGGACAACGGCGGCGTGGTCCGAGCCATCAACGCGAAGCAATTCGCGGGGATCACGACCGGACAGATCGAGGAGTTGACCAAGATGGCGCAATCCTACGGCGCGAAAGGGCTGGCGTTCATCAAAGTGGAGAACGGCGAGTGGAAATCACCCATCGTGAAATTTTTCAGTGACGCCGAGAAAGCGGCGCTGACGGAGAAACTTTCCATCGAAGAGGGCGATTTGATCTTGTTCGGCGCGGACAAAAAGCCGGTGGTCAGCGAGGTACTGGGGCGCATCCGCTTGCGCGTGGCGGAGATTTTGAAACTGACCGCCAACCTGGACGTTTGGAATCTCCTCTGGGTATTGGACTTTCCGCTGCTGGCGTA
>CAHJWO010000346.1 GCA_903642295.1 PVC group bacterium
GCTTTGGCGAGGCGCCAAAGCGGGAACGCGAGGCGCGTGCGCTCCCCGGCATCCTCCGCAAATTAAAAGACCTTGCCGGTTTTTGCCTTACCTGAAATTCACGGATCCGCGCGTGCCCGCGTCACTTCAAATTCTCCGTCGGCAGCTTGCCCACCCCGGAATTGGGTAAACGACCATCCAGCGTGTTCGGCTGCGGAGACACAAAACCCGTGCTGCCGTCCGCGAAGGCGCAGAGCGCCTGTCCGTGGTAGCGGAAACTCGCTGTGACGTTGGCAGTGTCCACCAGGTAGAACTCTTCTAACATCGGATGCGCCGCCGACGCGGGCGCTTGAAACGTGTTTACCTGCGCCGACGTGGCGAAGACCACGCGCTGGGTGTGATCCGCGATGGCAACATCCGGTTTGCCTTGGAGCAGGTCATTGTATCCGTACGGAAAATACCCGTTCTTGAACTTGGGCTTGAACGTCGGTCCCATGCGGATGAATTGCGGATCGGGATGCACGTCATGCAACCCGCCGTTATAAGGTCCGAGCGCGCCGCGCGTGTAGTCGATCGTGCGCGACCCCTCGGGCAGACTTGCGTCTGCCGCGGTCTCGTAGCCGAACCAATACGTCGTCCCCGCCGCATCGTCGTTGCGAAAGGGCCAGTACACGTGGCGGTGGTCGGCCAGGTACATCGTCCCGGCCATGCTCAACTGCCGCAACGCGCTGACCGCCACCACGCGAGAACTGCTGATTTGCACCTCCTCGTACACCGGCAGCGCGACGGCGGTGAGGATCGCCACCACGGCAATCACCACCAGCAATTCCACCAGGGTGAAAGCCTTGCTCATGCAGAAATGGGCAAGCGATGAGCCGCGCCGCGCCCGGCCCTCGCCCGCCGCCCCGCCGCCAGCAAAGCGGCCCCCAGCCCGAGCAGCATCCAGGTTGCCGGTTCCGGCACGAAGGCCACCGCCTGCGGCTGGTGGCTGCCGTCGCTGTAAACCCAGCCGTCCGCCTGGCCCGGCGTGATGGTGCGGTCACCTTCGCCCACGCTTGCATAGGTCCACTGCACCGGGTTGGTCGCAATGCCGTTCCAATACGCCCAGTAGCTATTGTTCACGAACCCGCTGTTCGTGTCGCCGCCGATGGTGATGGCATTGAGATAATAGCCGTACGCCGAATTGACCTGGCTGAGCGTGATGGTCGTCGGACCCGACGACAGCAGGGCCACCGTGTTGATGAAGTCGAGTCCGGTGTAGGAAGCCTGCGAAGATCGCAACACAAAATTGTAGTAATCGCTGTTCCCGAACTCGATGGTCAGGTTGTACGAATAAGGCGCGTTGGCCGGCCCTTCGGTCACGCTGGCAATCAGGCCCGCGTATGCTGCCGGGGCCACGGCCGCCGCCGCTCCCAACAGGGTGAGCAGGAGAAAACGGCGCGAGGATTTGCGCCACCGCGCAACGGGTGACAACGGGCCGGGGCGGATTTGCGGAAACAAGGTTCGGATGTGCATCTGGTCTCTTTCTATGTTTGGATTGAAGAGACCGGACGACCCCGCAACGAACCGGCGCACGGCCTTGGAAAAAGCCGCGCCGACGGACGCATCGACATCATCTGATCCCCATTCTTCTTTCTTGCGAAGAAGTTTTGCCGCCCGGTTCCGCGGGATTGCGGAACGAGGCGAATGAGCGTGGATCGGCGAAGTGTTCTGGCTCCTGGCTTTCGGCGCGTCCCTCCTCCGACTTCGGACGCGCGCATCTCCTTCCCGCCTTCACCCCGGATTGCTCCGGGATTGGCTCGTTTGGGAATTCGTATCCAGTGACAGCAGCGCAACTGCTCCCGGTTTTCACGGGATTCCATCGTTCGATCCACGAACGGATTTTCTGCAAAGAACTGCGCGGAGTGTTGGCCGGAAAGCGCCCGGCGTCAAGGGCGAGCATCCTGCGCCTGCCACCCGCAACCTGTGCTATCTTCCCACCCCGCTTGCCCTTTGCCATGAAGAAACCCACCGCCCATCTCCGCCGTCGGTTCGGCGTCGCGTTGTGCCTGCTGCTCACCGTCCTCTTCGCGTCCACGCCCGTCCGCGCCGGACTCCAGGAATCCGATTTCAAGCAGTGGTCGCTGCTCGCCATTCAGGACGAGGGCCGCGTCAAGCCCCTCGACACCTTTGCGCGCGAATCTCTCCTGCGCCTGACCGGCGGCAGCTTCCTGGGCATGGCCGTTTACAAGGACACGGCGGGCAAGGTCTGGCAGCCGAACGATTTCCTGCTCTCCGTCCTGGTCAGCGACGCGCACGATTGGAAAAAGGAGCCCCTGGTCCTCGTCAACTACCGGCCCCTGATCCAGAAGCTCAAACTCGACGCCACGCGCAAACGCTTCTCCTTCGAGGAACTCACCCGCCTTCCCGCGCTCGACGCCATCGTGCGCGACATCCAGAGCCTGCGCGCCCGGCAGAGCGACGCCCAGCTTTCCCGCGAGCAGCAGGAAGTGGAAAATCTCCAGGGACGCTTGTTCCTGCTGCGCAGCCTGCTCAGCGGCGAGGCGTTGCTCATCATCCCGCGTCCCGCCGATGCCACCGCCCCGGCCCCCGTGCCGCCGACCTTGACCGCCGGGGCGCACTTCGCGGCGCGCACGGCCTGGCTGGTGCCCTCCGACGAGGCGCGCAACCTCTACGGAGCGGAACATTTCAACGAAGTGAGCACCGCGCTGAGCGACACGTTGCGCGCCTACCAGGCGGGTGACAAGTACCAGTTCGCGCGCAACGCGAGCCATCTGCGCCAGACTCTCTATTACCTCAACCCGTCGCGCTATCCTGCCGACAGTGCGCTCGGCCTCGAATATACGTATAACCATCTGGGCGCATTCCCGTGGGCGTGCGGCCTGTACGGATTGGGTGCGTTCCTGCTGCTGCTGGCTGCCGGGGGCCACTGGACCCTTGCCAAACGCCTCGGCCTGCTCGCCGGGCTGGGCGGAGTCGGCCTGCACGCGGTCGGCATCGGGCTGCGGTGCCTGGTCGCGGGTCGTCCGCCGGTGACGAACATGTACGAATCCATGATCTGGGTCGCCTTCGTGGTGACGGCGCTCGGATTCGTCTTCTACGCGGTTTATCGCGGCACGACCTACCTGCTCGCCGCGCTGCCGGTGGGCTGCGTGTTGCTGCTGCTCGTCCAGCAGCTTCCCGTGGCGATCCCCGGCACCATCGAGCCGCTGCGCCCCGTCCTCCGGGACAATTTCTGGCTCACCACCCACGTCCTCACCGAGACCGCCTCCTACGGGGCGTTTGCGCTGGGCATGGCGTTCGGCCACCTGTTGCTCATCCGGTATATCATGGACCCGGTCGCCGCGCGCCGGGAAAGCACGCTGCACTTCTGGCTCTACCGCACTTTGCAACTCGGCGTGCTGCTCATCACGGTGGGCACGATCCTGGGCGGCGTGTGGGCCAATTATTCGTGGGGCCGCTTCTGGGGCTGGGACCCGAAGGAAACCTGGGCGTTCATCACGCTGATGTGTTACATCGTGGCGATCCACGGGCGCATCGCGGGCTGGTGGGGACAGTTCGGCATCGCGGTGGCGAGCGTACTGTGTTTTGCCGCCGTGGTGATGGCGTGGTACGGGGTGAACTATCTGCTGGGCACGGGGCTGCATTCCTACGGGCGCGGCGCGGCGGGCGACAGCTACATCTACGCGGCGGTGCTTCTGGTCCTCGACGCGCTCTTCCTGGCGGCGGCCGTGTGGCGCCAGCAGGGGGCATTGAAGGCGGTGCCGCTCGCGCGGTCCAGCTAAGGATGTACGAGAAGGTTTCCAGGTGGATGGGGATCTCCGAGCGCCCTGTTTTCGGGACCGCGCAGCGGTCGAAAAGGCTTGGCAGCATGGCGGCTGCGCCGCCGGGAACACAGGGCGCTCGGAGATCGCCATCCACCGAGCTTCTATTTCGCAGATGCTTACTACCCCGTAATCGAAGAAACGTGGCACTTTTTCGAGGGCATTTCGCAGTGATGGCGAGCACCCAAAAACTT
>CAHJWO010000347.1 GCA_903642295.1 PVC group bacterium
CACAAGTGCAACCGGGGCCTCGTCACCCTGGCGCGCGAGTTCGGTCTGCCGTTGGTCGCCGCCAACGACGTGCATTTTCTCGAACGCGCCCACCACGAGGCGCATGATGTGATGATCTGCATCGGCACCGGTTCGATGGTTCACGACGAGAAGCGGATGCGCTACACGCCGGAGCTTTATTTCAAGAGTCCGCAGGAGATGCGCGCGCTGTTTGCGGAATTTCCCGACGCCTGCGACAACACGCTGCGGATCGCGGAAAAGTGCGACCTCACGCTGGACTTCAGCACGAACAAATATCCCGCCTACCACCCGCCGGAGGGCAAGACCCGCGAGCAATACCTGCGCGAACTCTGCGCCAGCGGCCTGCGGGCACGCTACGGCGAGCGCGCCGGGGAGGACAAGGACCTGACGAACCGCATGGAGTACGAGTTGAGCGTGCTCGAAAAAGCCGGGTTCGTCAGTTATTTCCTCATCGTCTGGGACTTCATCAACTACGCCCGCACCAAGGGGATTCCTGTCGGACCCGGTCGAGGGTCGGCAGCGGGCTCGATGGTCGCGTATATCCTCGGCATCACGGACCTTGACCCCCTCCGCTTCGGCCTGATTTTCGAGCGCTTCCTCAACCCCGAGCGCGTCAGCCCGCCCGACATTGACATCGACTTCTGCATGGAGCGCCGGGGCGAGGTCATTGAGTACGTCAAGCAGAAGTACGGCCACCGCGCGGTCAGCCAGATCGTCACCTTCGGCACGCTGAGTTCCAAGGCGGTGCTCAAGGACGTGTGCCGCGTGCTGGGCATGAGCTACGGCGACGGCGACCGACTCTCCAAGATGATCCCCATCGAGGCCGCCAAGCCGCTGCCGCTGGCCCTCGCGGCGGAAAAAAACCCGGATTTGAAGCGGGCCGTCGAAACCGAGCCCGCGACGCGGCAGGTCTGGGAGTACGCCACGATCCTGGAAGGGCTCACGCGCGGCACGGGCGTCCACGCGGCGGGCGTCGTCATCTGCGACCGTGACCTGGACGAATACATCCCCCTCGCGCGAGACAAGGAAGAACAGGTCATCACGCAGTATAGCGGCGGGCCGCTCAACGACCTGGGTCTGCTCAAGATGGACTTCCTCGGGTTAAAAACCCTCACGCTCATCGAGGACGCGCTGGATTTGATCCACGTCCGCGAGCCGGATTTCGATTTGGAAACCATTCTTTTCGATGACCCAAAGACTGTCGAAATGCTCAACCGAGGCGAGACGGTCGGCGTGTTCCAGTTGGAAAGCGGCGGCATGACGAGCGTCTGCAAGCAGTTCGACATCACCGGCATCGACGACATCATCGCCATCCTGTCGCTCTACCGCCCGGGTCCGATGGACCTGATTCCCGACTACATCCGACGCAAAAAAGGGTTGGCGAAGATCAAGTACGAACATCCGCTGCTCAAGGAGGTCTGTGCCGACACGTTTGGCATCATGATCTACCAGGAGCAGGTGCAGCGTGCGGCCAACGTCCTTGCCGGATACTCTCTCGGGCAAGCGGACTTGCTGCGCCGCGCGATGGGCAAGAAGGACAAGGAAAAAATGGCAAAGGAGCGCGTCAACTTCATCAAGGGTTGCGCGGAAACGAACCAGATCGGGGAAGACAAGGCCAACGTCATCTTCGATTTGCTGGAAAAGTTTGCGGGGTACGGCTTCAACAAGAGCCACGCCGCCGCCTACGCGCTGATCACTTGGCGCACCGCTTTCCTGAAGGCCAATTACCCCGTGGAATTCATGGCCGCGCTCTTGAGCAACGCCATCAATGATACTGACAAGATTTCGATCTTTGTCTCGGAATGCCAGCGAATGGCCATCCCGATCTGCCCGCCGGACGTGAACCATAGCCAGCTCAAATTTGCTCCCGAGGATACCGCCGTCGCCGCGAAAATTGATCAGGAGGCCGCCGGAGCGACGACCCGACCCGAAGCCGAGGCAGGCAACTGCCAGACCGGCGATTGCGAGCGCGGCAGTTGCCCCGGCATCCGTTTCGGCCTCGCGGCCATCAAGAACGTGGGCGAGGGCGCCATGGCCTCCGCCGTGGAGGAGCGGACGAAGAACGGCCCGTTCGCTTCAATGGAAGATTTCTGCCACCGGCTCGACAGCCGTTCGGTCAACAAGAAGATTCTGGAAAGCCTCGTGCGGTGCGGTGCGTTCGACTTCACGGGGCGCGACCGGGCGGAGATGTTCGCGGGCATCGACACCGTGATGTCCAGCGCGGCCAGCGCGCACCGCGACCGCGCCAGCGGCCAGGCGTCGATGTTCGACGATTTCTCCGCCCCCGCCCCAAAGACCGAGGCGCAGAAATCTCAGGCTCAGAGCGCGTGGACGCCGTGGTCCAACGCCGAAAAGCTGGCCTTCGAGAAGGAATTGCTCGGTTTCTACGTCACCGGGCATCCGCTCAATCCGTACCGCAGTGTGCTGTTGGGTGGACGCTACACGCCGCTCGCGCAGCTCGGCACTTTGGAAGACCGCGCGGATTTCCGCGCTGCCGGATCGGTGACGGAAGTCTCCAAGAAGTTTTCCAAAAAAGACGGCAAGCCTTTTGCGATCATCCGCTTGGAAGACCTCAGTGGCAGTATCGAAGCGATGGTGTGGGATGAACTGTTCACAAAATCCGTCAAACTGATGGAAGTCGGGCAAATTATTTCCATCGCCGGCAAGTTGGACCTGCGCGGCGAGGAACTGCGCGTCAAAATCACGGAGGTAACGCCGCTCAGACTACCGAAGCCAGCCGAGCCTTCCACCGGACCCGTGCGCCTGCGTCTCGACATCGAAAACATGGGTCCCGATGAACTGGGCGAATTGCGCGACATCCTGGCCGCCTCGCCGGGGGAGTGCCCGGTGGAACTGGAGTTTCGCCGGGCGGATGGCCACCGGCTGCTGATGCAGGCGGGGCCTTCCCACCGCATCAATCTCACGCCGGAGCTGCAAGCGAGGCTGGGCTCGCGTTTGTTGACCACGCGCTGAAACTGCCGGCTTGGAATTGACCGCATCGTTTGGTATCGATTAGAAAAGGGGCCGTGAAAAACTCGACGATTTTCTTGGTGCTGATCGCGGTAGCCGGGTGGTTTATCATCTACAAGCCATCCCAGCCGCAGCCGCCCGATCTCAGCGGCCCCCGTTTCTTGCTGACGGGACAGGTTCAACGACGGTTGTCGGAGGGAGTACTCCTCACTTGTCAGCGCGAGGCCTTGCCCGTGGCGGGTGCCCTCCCGTCGTCCAACAACCAGAATGCGGATTTCGCCCGGGTACTGCTGCGTGCGCATCCCGGTGAAAGCGGGCTGGTGGACGGCGAAAAAGTCAATGTGCAGGTAGTGGATAACGGGGTTTTCCAACAAAATGGCGAAACGCTGCGTGCCTACTGGTACGTTGGGTTACCCCAGCCCACACCCATCGTGATCCAGCAACCAGTCTGGCACAACCCGCTTAATGACCCGATCCGACGGGTCGGCAGGTCCCATTAACGGGTGAGTGATAGCACCTTCGCGAAAGTCGTGGCCGTCATTTTCCCGGGTAGGTCGGTATACCGCTCGCCGTGCTGTGCATCTTGCTTGGTACCCACCGGCCACGACTTTCCCGAAGGCGTTTTAATCCACCAGCCGGACGGTGTAACTGCCGCCCTTCGGGTCGTCGGTGAGGACGAGGAGATTGCGTTTCTCTGCCTCCTTCAACAATTCGTTGAACGAGCGGAAGCCATGAGCGCGCTCGTTGAAGCCGGGGTTGCGGCGTTTGAGCGCCTGTTTGATCATGGACGCATAGATCATCACGTCGGACCCGCGCTCGTGGCTGAGCGCCTCCAACGTTTCCATCACCTCATCCAGAGCGCGTTCGACGGAAAGCGCGGCGGGTTTGGCGGCTGACTTTTTTGCGGCTGGGACGGAATCGGCGGCAGCGGGTGCCGGTTTCACCGCGGCCACCTTCACCGCCGGAGGGTTCGCTTGTGCTTGTCCCCGGCGGCGGG
>CAHJWO010000348.1 GCA_903642295.1 PVC group bacterium
CACCCGCAAACAAGCGTTTTCGGTCAGCGGACAGGACGCCCAACCATCCGCGAAATGATTGCCTGCCCACCCGGCCACCCTGAGGTGACTAACATTCAACGGATCAAGAAAGGCGATGAGAACGTTTACATCAAGCAAGGCGCGCATCAAAAGATGTCCTCTTCCTCGCGGAGTTGCTGCACCATTTCATTGGTGATTGTCGCCTTGCCGCGCCGGGGCAACGGGTGGAGGCCGATGCGCTGATAAAGTTCCTGCAACTCCTTTTCCTCGGCCTGCTCGCGGAGTTCGCGCAGCAAGTTCTCAAGGTGCGCCGTCTCCTGCGAGGTCAGGGAGGCAACAGCGGCTTCGATCTCGGCGAGCGTGCTCATGGCGGACAAGGATAATGTCCGGCGCGCCCGGCGGCAAGCCGGGCCTGAAGCACGGAATTTTGTCACCTACTGGGGCCACTCGTCGCCGGGCATCGCGGGCGCATCGGGCACCTCGCCGAGCGCCGTCTCGAACGCCACGCGCGAGGCCCGTCCGGACGCCACGCGCGAGGCCCGTCCGGCCCGGTGCGCCACGTAGCTTTCGTGAATCCACACGCCCACCGATTGCGTCACCGCCAAGGAGATGATCTGCGCCAGCGGAATGCCTTCGCATTCGGCCAGGATGCGGGCTTGCTCCAGGACGGGTTTGGGGACTTGGGCTTCGATGGTTGTCATGGTCGGACGGCGTTTAGCAGCTTGAGAAATCCTGCGGGCGGCAGGGCGATCACGCCGAAAGCATGAGCAAGGCGCCACCTGGATCCCCGATCAGGCTACCTCAGGCGGAGGCCGGTTCTCGCACACGCCGGGGGCGACCGGCATCGTGTCCTTGAGCCAAGCGGGATCGGCGGACCACTGGCCGACCGCCACCAGCCGAGCCAACGCTCGAAGGGTTTCCGGCCGGACGGACTGGCGTCCGGGTGGCCTGGAGGGCGAAGGCGGTGGCCACTTCGCGAAAGTTTTTCAACGCCTGCGAGGTGGCCGCGCCTGACCAGATCAGGGACAGGCGAAACGGCGGCACGGGGGCTCGCAGCCGCCGCATTTGGCCTGCCGGCACGGACGCGCCGACGAGCACTTCCGGCAGGATGGCCACCCCGTAGCCCGCCGACACCATGCCCAGCAGGTTGGGCACCCCACCGACAGGATGCAGGGCTGCCGGGGTGAACTTCGCCGCCGCGCACGCCCGGTCCACCCGTTCGAGGTAGCCCGGCGCGGCTTCCGGCGGGGGCACCAACACGGTGTCGCCGGCGAGCGCGTGGATGTCCATCTCGACGTGGGCCTCCGCCGGGTTGGCCTGCGGGTGCCCGGGCGGCAGCACGGCCACCATCGGGCAGGCATACAGCCCCTGGGACTCGAACTGCGGGTCCTGCGGCAGGCAGCCCTCCGGGTAGATGCCCAGATGGATGCGTCCCTCGCGCAAGGCGGCAGTCCGGTCGGCGGGTGCCAGCTCCACCAGGAAGATCTCGACCAGAGGGTACTGCGCGCGGAAGGCTTGCAGCAGGGGCGACACCACTCCCTGGGAGAGTGCCGCCACGTTGGCCAGGACGAGCTTGCCCTGCTGGCCGTGGGCGGCCTTCCGGGCGTGTTCGCGCGCTTCGTCGCCCGCCGTCAGCAGGCGGCGCGCATCCGCCAGGAAGCTGCGGCCTGCATCGGTCAAAGTCACCTGACTGGAGCGTCCTCGTGCGAGCAGACGCACGCCGAGAAGCGTTTCCAGCGCTTGGATTTGGCGGCTGAGGGGTGGCTGGGTCAGGTGCAGCCGCGCCGCCGCCCGCGTGAAGGAAAGCTCCTCCGCCACGACGATGAAGGATTGAAGATGGCGAAGTTCCATAAAAAAAACCTCGCTAGTCCAGTAAGCGAAGTCCGCGCTCAAGCAAGCGATAAAGCCGTCGGCTGATACCGCAAATCGAGGCAGGACACTCCAAAAGAAGTATAAGCCCCTCAACGGCAGTCTATTCGTTATGTAGGTGGTGAACGAGAATTCGCTCAGGATTCGGATCACCTGCCGGGCCGGAACCACCAACCAACCTTCATGAACTTCACGGAACAATCCGTTGTCATCACGGGCGCCGCCGGCGGGATCGGCAGCGCGCTGACCAGACGATTCCTCTCGCTCGGGGCCAAGGTCTTTGCCGCTGACCTCAGTCAACAGGCGCTTGATGCCTTGCGTGATGAGTTGGGCAACCCGGCCGCTTTCTTTTCGGCCGCGTTCGACATCAGCGACGAAGCCCGCTGCCAGAAGTTTGCCGCCCGGGTGCGCGATGACTGGGGCGTGGTCGATGTGCTCGTCAACGCGGCTGGCTACTTCCCGCTGACGCCCTTCGACGAACTCACCTACGAAGTCTGGCGCAAGATCCTCGCCATCAATCTGGACGGACCCTTCCTCGTCACGAGCAATCTCCTGCCGCTCATCAAGCGGAGCCGCGCCGGGCGCATCGTCAACATCGGCAGCGCGAGCATCTTCGCGGGCACGCCGGAGCAGTGTCCCTACGTCACGGCCAAAGCCGGGCTGATCGGCTTCACCCGTTCGCTGGCCAACGTGGTCGGCGAACACGGCATCACGGTCAACGTCGTCACGCCCGGCCTGACGGCGACGGCGCCGGTCAAGAAGCTCTTCCCGGCTGCCGCGCTGGCCCAGGCGGCCCAGGCCCGCGCGTTAAAGCGGGAAGAAACGGCCGAAGATCTGGTCGGGGCGGTCTGCTTCCTCGCTTCGGCGGACGCGGCCTTCATCACCGGGCAAATCCTCAACGTCGATGGCGGCAGCACCTTTCACTAAAACACCTGATCATCAACCCAACAGAAAACTACACCCACACCCACATACCTATGAAAATACTCGTTACCGGCAGCACCGGCAAAGTCGGCTCGGTCGTCCTCCAGGAGTTGGTCAAACGCGGCGCGGATGTCCGCGTCCTCGTCCGCAAGAAACACGACGCGGCCGATGACTCCGCCGGGGTGGAGGTCGCGGTCGGCGATCTGCTCGACCCCGTTTCGGTGGAAAAGGCGATGGATGGCGTGGACAAGCTCTACCTGCTCAACGCCGTCGTGCCCGATGAACTCACCCAGGGGCTGATCGCTTACGGACTGGCCAAGAAGCACAAGCTCAAGCAGGTCGTTTATCACTCCGTCTTCAAGGTGCAAGCCTTCCAGGACGTGCCGCACTTCGCTTCCAAGCTCGCCATCGAGAACGCGCTCAAAGCATACGACGTGCCCTATACCATCATCCGCCCGAACTACTTCCATCAGAACGACGAGTCACTCAAGCCGTTGCTGACCGGCCCGGGCATTTACCCGATGCCGCTGGGAACCACCGGCATCTCGTCGGTGGACGTGCGCGACATCGCGGAGGCCACCGCCATCACGTTGACCACCGACGGCCATCTTGGCAAGACGTACAATCTCAACGGCCCCGACGCGCTCAGCGGGCCGATGGCGGCGTCGATCTGGAGCAAGTTGCTGGGCAAGGAAATCAAGTATCCGGGCGAGAATCTGGACGGCTTCGAGACGCAGATGCGCCAGAAAGCGCCGTCGTGGTCGGCGTTCGACATCCGCATGATGTTCCAAGGTTATCTGGAACGCGGCTTCGTGGCCGAGGAAGGCGACCTGGAGACGCTTACTGCGTTGTTGGGTCACCCGCCCCGTCGGTACGAGGATTTCGCCCGGGAAACGGCGCAGAAGTGGGAGAAGGAACTGCCGTGGCCGCTCAACAAGGTCGCGGCGGCGCTTCAACCGGCCGGCCACTAACATCCGATCAAACCTATGTTCGAAAAATCTCCTACCTTCACCATGCTCAATCAGTTCACGCCGGAAAATACCGCGCTGGTCCTGATCGACTACCAGGTCGGTACGGTTCAACTGATCAAGACGATGTCCTCCGATCAATCGGTGCGCAACGCCGTGATGCTCGCCAAAGCCGCCAAGGCGCTCGATCTCCCGGTCGTGCTGACGACCAGTCA
>CAHJWO010000349.1 GCA_903642295.1 PVC group bacterium
CCAGCGCCAGACGCTGGCGGGGCATCTCCCTCCCTCGCCCGGTAACCATGATGGGTCAACTGCGGGAAATGGTATCAGATGACAGAAGAATTTGGAGGCGTTTGCCCTTCCTCCCGCCCCCTTCTCACTAGCCCAACCCGCCTAACCGGTCTAACCTGCTCCCGTGGACTTCGCTTCCGTTGACGCCTTCATCGACTCCCCTGCCGCCCTCGACCCGGTGGAAGATCGCGCCCGCCGCCAGCGTCCCATCGGCGTATTTGACTCCGGCGTGGGTGGCCTCACCGTGGTCCACGCGCTCCGCCGCCTGCTTCCCTCGGAAAACATCTTTTACCTCGGCGACAACGCCCGCATTCCCTACGGCAACAAGGGCGCGGCCACCGTCGAACGCTATAGCTTCGAGTTGACCGGCCTCCTGCTCGCCGAGGGCGCAAAAAACATCGTCGTCGCCTGCAACACGGCCACCGCGCTCGCCGTCCCGCGTCTGCACGACGCCCTGCGCGTCCCGGTTCTCGGCGTCATCGCGCCGGGTGCTGCCGCCGCCGTCGCCGCCACGCAAACCGGCCGCGTCGGCGTCATCGGCACCCACGCCACCATCACCAGCGGCGCTTACGAACGCGCCCTGCGCAAGCTCAACCCGCGCCTGGAAATCCGCGCTCTCGCCTGCCCCCTCTTTGTTCCGCTGATCGAGGAAGGGCTCCTCGACGATCCGCTCACCGACCAGCACATCGCCCGCTATCTCCAGCCGCTGCTCGATGCAAAAATCGACACGCTCATCCTCGGCTGCACGCACTACCCGCTCCTGCAACCCGCCATCGCGCGCCTGGCCGGACCCGATATTCGGCTCGTGGATTCCGCGCAGAACTGCGCCCTCGCCGTCCGCGACCTCCTGCAACGGGAAAACCTCTCTGCCCCCGACGACCAGACCGGCACGCTCCAGATCGCCCTGACCGACTCCAGCGACCGTTTTCTGCCCGTGGTCGAGCGCGCGCTCGGGCTGCAAGTCGGCGACGTGCAACTGCGCCGGGTGCAGGGCGTCGCCCTTGCCCACGCCGTCTGATTTCTGGTAAAACGCCGCGCATGGGCAAAATGTTCGTCGCGCTCGACGAGCGCCTGACCGGCTTCATCGCCGAGCAGAAAATTTACTTCACCGCCACCGCCCCTACCAAGGGTCGCATCAACCTTTCACCCAAGGGCATCGACACCTTCCGCTGCCTGGATCACCACACGGTCACCTACCTTGACCTGACCGGCAGCGGCAACGAGGCCTCCGCGCACCTGCTGGAAAATGGCCGCATGACGATCATGTTTTGCAGCTTCACCGAACAGCCGATGATCCTGCGTCTGTACGGTCAAGGCAGGGTCATCTATCCGCGCGATGCCGAATGGACCGGCCTGCTTTCGCACTTCGACCCACTCCCGGGCCAGCGGCAAATCGTCGTGCTGAACATTGAGAGCGTCCAGACTTCTTGCGGCTTTGGTGTGCCGCAGTTCGACTTCCGCGAAGAGCGCACCCGGCTGATGGATTGGTGCGACAAACTAGGGCCGGAAAAACTCGAACAATACTGGCGTGACAAGAACCACGTAAGCATCGACGGTTTACCGACATGCTTGGTTGAAGGGTGAACGCTGGTCCCGCCGCCTCTTTTTATGTCTTTCAAGCGTCTTTTCTGGCTGGCCTTGCTGTTGCCGCAACTCGCCTGGCTGCTCTATCTGGCCTTTGGACAGATGCAACTCCTGCGGTATCAACTACAATTTCACCCTTCACAGGCATTTAGGAACCACGTCGAAATGACGTTTGACGCGTGGGAATTTGGCCTCGAACTGTTCGGCGTCGTGTTGGTGATCGGGCTTTGCGCAATGCGCCGGTGGGCCCGGGTGCTCTACCTGCTGCCCGCGCTCTGCATCTTCGTCGATTTCGTCTTCTACTTGGGCGACGCGCCGCCCGGCCCTGATCGTCATTCCTGGTTGGATTCCACCCTGTTTGCGCTGGTGCTCGCCACCGTCATACTTTCCTTTGTGCCGGGCCTGTTCTTCCCTCGCCGGGAATCCAAGCGCGGATGAACGCGCTTTGGAAATGGCTCTCAGGAATTCTGGCCAGCCTCGTGCTGACGCCGCTCTGCCGCGATCGCTGCCCCGTTTGGCGCGTGCTGGCTCGTCGGCGCAGATTGTCCGGTGACCCGGTTCACATTCCCAACTGAAACAACCGCTCGCGCAACTGCTCCGTCCAGCGCGAGAGGTACGCGAACCGCTGATAAAAATCGTGCAACGACCCCGCCGCATCCCCCGGCGCACGCCCTTCCCATCCCGCGTCAAACGCCCGCAACTCCTCCAGCGCCGCGTCCTGCAAGCCTTCCAACCCGGCGAGCCTTTCCTCCGCCCGCTCGCGCAATGCCCATTCCTGCCGCGCCAGCAGCGCCTTTGCCAACGCGGAGGGCGCGGCGTTCTTCTTGGCCAGCAATTCATCCGTTTCCCGCAACAACCCGTGCACCGGCGCAAACAGATCCGCCAGCGTCGCGGGCACGTTCGCGGGACCGGACAACTTCACCTCCGGGTGCTCCAGTTCCAGCAGATGCCGCAGCCGCGCCTTGGGATCACGCAAGACGCTCTGCGCCTGGTTCAGCCGCGCAAACGCTCCATCATGGCGCTCCGCGCCTGCTGCCGCTTCCACGGCAATCTGCTGGTCGGGATGCTCCGTCCGGCTGAGCCGATGAAACGTCTCCTTGACCCGCTCCGGGTCCAGCCACGGACGGCGCGGCTCCCCGAGCAGCGCAAAGAAATCCTCTCTCATCGCAACTCCTCACCCGCCACGCACCACCGCCATGCTCAGGCCGAAAAACTCTCGCCGCACGAACAATGCGCCACGGCGTTCGGATTGGTCACCTTGAACCCGCCCTTCTGCAGATCGTCGCTGTAATCCAGCAGCGACCCGCTGACGAACAGCGCGCTTTTCGGATCGACCACCACGCGCACCTGCGCGCTCTCGACCATGATGTCCCGGTTGGCCGGGCCGTCCACGAGGTCCATCTTGTACTGCAACCCCGAGCAGCCTCCGCCGATAACCGCCACGCGCAACGCCCCCTGCGGACGCCCCTGCCGCTCCAGCAACGAGCGCAGCTTGACGCTGGCCGGGTCCGTCACCTTGACCAGGCGTTCGTTGCCGATCTTGTACTTGATTTCGCTGGCGGGTGCGGTCGTGGCGATGCTCATTTTGTGGTAACCAAACACCGCAATGCTAACATGCCCCGGGTCGTCCGTCCATCCCGCCTGCATCCCGACGGTGTCCTGATTTCAAACGGGTGGATGGCGAACTCCGGGCGCCGTTTTGACCGCCGATCTTCGGATGGATCTCCCCTCCGCTGGCCACGCCCCAGACGGCGCCCGGAGGTCGCCATCCACCTTGCTTGTCCGGCGCAGCGCGCGCCAACCGATCAGGCTGCTACTTGCAGCCTGCTCCACCTCACTCCGCGCCGACCTTCTCCTTGGCGACGCATTGCCGCCACACGTAGTCGAACATCACCGCAAATTCCACCTTTTGCAGGTGCCCGATCTCCTTCCTGAATTCGATCTCGCCGTACTTGTATTGCTCGCACAAATGGGTGAACAAAAACGGGTCCCAGTTGGATTGCCGCCCCATGTGCGGCGACCCGTCGCTCGCCCGCGCCTGCATTTCCTGAAAAACCGGCTGCTCCCCGGCGCGGCGCATCCAGTAGCGCGCGTTCTCAAAGTCGCCCTCCCGCCGGTGGACCATGCCGTGCCAATACGCCGCGGCGTCGCCCTCGACTTTCGCCGCTTCTCTGTGACTGTCGCTGAGTGCTCCGTGGTAATAGAACAACCCGGCGCGCACCAGGCCGGTCGGCGCATCCCCCCGGCGTTCCGCCCCGCCGAAAATCGTCGCGTCGTCGGTCTCGCGCAGCCGGATGACCAACTCGTAGTCGGTCGGTTCCTTGGGCAAGGGGTCGTCGAGGGTAC
>CAHJWO010000350.1 GCA_903642295.1 PVC group bacterium
ATGACGATATCGTGGTGCGGCCCGTCGGCGCGCAGCCATTCGCCCGGACTGGCAATGAGGTCGGAAAAGTTCATCGTGGAAAAAGGATGTGGGATTCGGGATTCCAGCCGCTGAAACGTATTAGGCCTCCAGGGTAGATCGTCTTATTCTCTGTGAAGCCAACGACGCGGATTTTCTCGTTCAGATTGGTTGATGGAGTAGCCACAGTAACACTAAGCTGGAAATCGGTAGCTGATGAAACGGGCTGCGGGAACAGAGAGGTCATCGCCGAACCGCTATGCCAATCGAGATTGCCGATATGCACATCTTCTTGGAAGAGGATTTTACCATCGTGCGATACAGCGTGAACAATAACAACCGCATTGGGACGATGCACTTGCGCAAGAGTACGGTCGCCGCAATGGAACTGGGCATCGCTACGGTGCGATCCACCTGTCACTTGATAATAATATCCGTAAGAATCAGAAGGTAGGTGAACAAAGTTGAAAGTGGTGGTGCCTGGACGCGAAAGCACCACGGCGGGGAACGCGACTTCGTGGCCCTCAAGCTCACCGATGTGCAAAAAACGTGGAGTCCGCGTTACTCGCGCATTACCACGTTGGAGCCCAAGGGCGCAACCGCTGAAAGATGCAGCAAGTGCGAGAAGAGCAATAGGTGTTGTCTTCAAGCTTCGGGAAATGATAACGCCCTACAAATCTCAAGCTTTGACTGCCCCAAGCACAGCAGCGAGGTGCAAGGCGGATACGGCTACGTCACGTCCGTCATCTAGGTAAACGTACAGTTGATGCCCGCCGGGGCGAACGTGGGCGTGTTCCGCCGTGGGAACGTAGTATTCACGCCCGTCGCTGGTCCGAATATCGAAGGGCTGGAACGGATTCGCGCGCAGAAACTGGCGGATTTGTTCGAGCATACGATCTGAGAAAGAGGATCAATTCGTCGCCTGATCGAGCTGGCTGGAGAGCTTGCGGATCTGGTCGCGCAGGCCGGCGGCGTCCTCATAATTTTCGTCGCGCACGGCCTTGAGGAGGTCTTCCTGCAAACCCTTCATACGTTCGGTCATCTGGTGTTGGCGGACGATCCGCACGGGCAGCTTGCCCGTGTGGCGGGTGCCCTTGTGCATCGCCTTGAGCAGATTGCTGAGGTGATCCTGGAACGTGTCGTAACACTCGCTGCACCCGAGGCGGCCCGTCTTCTTGAAGTCCGCCTGCGTGAAGCCACAAACCGGGCACTTGGCGGCGGTCATCCCGCTCCCGCTGCTGCTGCCGTGCGAGTGCGTTCCGGCGGGCGCGGCGGGCTTCTCCGTCTCGGTGCTGGTGCCGAGACCGGAGAGCAGTTCGGTCAACGCGAAGCCGGTCGGGTCGTCCACGCCGCGTTCGGCGGCACAGGCCTTGCAGAGGTTGACCTTCTGCATCTTGCCTTCCACGATCTGGGTCAGGAAGACCTCGGCTTCCTTGTCCTTGCAGGCGTCACACTGGAGTGTTTTTTCCAACGGGATAAAAAGAGGGGGCGAAGGGTGGGCGGTCAGCGGTCCGCCGCCGTCACCACTTCCACGTGCGAGTGACTAGCCTCCGCCTGATCCCGGATAGGGGAATCGGCAGAAACGTCGGCGGCGGGATTTTCTTCCCCGAATATCGGCGTACCCGTGCTCCGCGTCAACTGGCGGAACTTTTCCAGCAGCATCCGGGTGATCGGGCCGGGCTGGCCGTCGGCGATGACGCGCGAATCCACCTTGACCACGCCGACCATCTCCGCGCCCGTGCCGGTCAGGAAACATTCGTCGGCCACGAACACGTCGTAGCGGGTTAATTCCGTCTCTTTGACGGGGATGCCCGCTTCTTCGGCGAGGTCGATGATCGTGCCGCGCGTGATGCCGCGTAACGCCCCGGCGCTGACCGGCGGCGTGAACAGCGTGCCGCCCTTGATCATGAAGAAATTATCGGCGGTGCATTCCGCGATGTAGCCCGCCTCGTTGAGCATCAGGGCCTCGGGAACCCCGGCCTGGTGCGCCTCGATCTTGGCCATGATGTTGTTGAGGTAGTTGAGGCTCTTGACCGCCGGGGGCACCGCGGCCTGGCTGGTGCGGCGGGTGGCGCAGGTGATGATCTCCAGCCCGTCCCGGTACATTTCCTCGCTGTACATCTTGATCTTGGCCGAAATGATGATGATCGAGCCTTTCGGGCAGAGCTTGGGATTGATGCCCAGGTCGCCCACCCCGCGCGTGATGACGAGGCGGATGTAACCGTCGCGTTCCTCGTTGGCGCGGACGGTGTCGAGGAGCGCCTGCGTCAGGTCGGCCTTGGCCATGGGGATATCCAGGCAGATGACTTTGGCCGAGTCGTACAGGCGGTCCATGTGCTCCTCCAGCTTGAAGACGCGCCCGTTATAGAAGCGGATGCCTTCGAACACGCCGTCGCCGTAGAGGAGGCCGTGGTCGAACACGCTGATCTTGGCATCGGCTTCGTCAACGAGTTGGCCGTCGAGATAGATTTTCATGGGAAAGCGGGAAGCGGGAATTTGAAGTGAGCAGAGAATCAGTGGCGTTGAACGCGTGCAAACTCGCGGCTGCCGACGAAAACGCAAGAAACTCGGCCCGGCCCGCTACCCGTTATGGCGAGGCGTCTGGCAAGGTTTCTGGCGATTGAAGCCGCAGTCGGTCAAGACTCGGACGACGTGATTGGCTCGCCACGCTCCACGCTCACGCGAGCCACTAACAGAGGCGAAAGCACTTCGTAATTGCCGTCGTCGCCGAAAACAAAGATTCGCTTATCCGCTGGAGGTACCGCGATGTGGTCAACGGTCGGCACGTGCAGTTTGCTTCCATCCGCGGTATAAATTGTGAAAGGAACGAAAGGCTCGGCGTCAATGAGCTTGCGAATGTCTTTGGTCATAAGCGCTCGGATATTATAAGGCTCTGACGACTTGGTGCAAGGCATCGAACGCCCGACAACATGATAGCGGGAGGGTTCATCTACCCCGCCACTTCCACCCTTCCACCTCCGCCTTCCGACTTCACCAACTGCCCATCGCGCATCTCCAACGTCCGATCCCCGCGCGCGGCGAGGCCCAGGTCGTGCGTGACGACCAGCAGCGTCTTGCGCTTTTCGCGCACGAGCGCCAGCAGCAGGTCGATGATGGCCGCCCCGGCGCGGCTGTCGAGGTTGCCGGTGGGTTCGTCGGCGAAGATGACCGCCGGGTCGTTGATCAGCGCCCGCGCGATGGCGACGCGCTGCTGCTCGCCGCCGGAGAGTTCGAGCGGCAGGTGGTGGGTCCGCTCGCCCAGGCCGACCTCGTGCAGGAACGTGGCGGCGCGCCGGGCGGCGGCCTCGCGCTGGCTGCCCCAGCGTCCGCCCATCATGGCCGGGAGCAGGACGTTTTCCAGGGCGGTCAGTTCGGGCAACAGGAAATATCCCTGGAAAATGAAACCCATGCGTTTGTTCCGCAGACGGGCTTGTGCGCGGCGGTTGAGATCGTAGACCGACTGGTTCTCGAAGAACACCTTGCCCCCCGCCGGACGTTCCAGGCCGCCGAGCGTGTAGAGCAGCGTCGTCTTGCCCGCGCCGGACGCACCCACCAGAAACACGGCCTCCCCGGGGGTAATCTCCAAGGTGATGCCGCGCAGCACGTCCAGGCGGCGTGTGCCGATGGTGAAGGACTGCCGCAGATCCTGCGCGCGGATGACGGGCCCAACGTTCGCAGGCGGGCCAGCGGAGAAGGCAGGCGAGGGCGCGGAAATGTCGGCGGGCGGGTTAATGCCGGGAACGTAAAGAACCGCCACCGGGATGCAAGGGCAAGGTCATTCAATTTGGCACCAGCAGGTCCGTTTTGGGGAGCGCACGCGCCTCGCGTGCTCTCTTTGGCGCCTCGCCAAAGAGCGGGGGCCGCCCACCGGAGCGAACGGCGGGGCGCCGTCCGCAGCACGCGAGGCGCGTGCGCTCCCCGGGATCCTCC
>CAHJWO010000351.1 GCA_903642295.1 PVC group bacterium
ATTCACGGCAGCGGGAATTGCCGGGTCAGCGCCACGACGCTCGCGCGCACCTTCTGCAAGGCCGCCTCGTTCCCGCGCGCTTTCAAGGCTTCGTGGATGAGGTCGGCGATTTCCATCATTTCCTCTTCCTTCATCCCGCGTGTGGTCACCGCCGGGGTGCCCACGCGGATACCGCCCGCCTTGAACACGCTGACCGTATCGAAGGGGATCGCGTTCTTGTTCACCGTGATCGCGGCGAGGTCGAGCGTTTCCTGGGCGTCCTTGCCGGTGAGGCCCATCGGGCGCAGGTCGACGAGCAGCAGGTGGTTGTCCGTGCCGCCGCTGACGATCCGGTAGCCGTTGTGCGCCAGCCGCGCGGCCATCGCCTTGGCGTTGCTGACGACCTGCCGCTGGTACTCTGCGAAGCCGGGTTGCAGCGCCTCGTGCAGGCAGACGGCCTTGCCCGCGATGACGTGCATCAGCGGGCCGCCCTGGATGCCGGGGAACACCTGCGAGTCCACGCCCTTGGCGAACTTTTCCCGGCACATGATGATGCCGCCGCGCGGGCCGCGCAGGCTCTTGTGCGTGGTCGTGGTGACGAAGTCCGCGTGCGGCACCGGGCTGGGATGCACGCCGCCCGCCACCAGGCCGGAGATGTGCGCCATGTCGGCGAAAAGCAGCGCGCCCACGCTGTCGGCGATCTCGCGCATCCGCGCAAAATCCAGCGTGCGCGGGTAGGCCGATGCGCCAACGGTAATCATCTTCGGGCGCTCGATCCCGGCCTGTTTGGCAAACGCCTCGTAGTCGATGCGCTCGTCGTGCTGGGCGACGCCGTAGTGGACCACGTCGTAAAAGCGGCCCGAGAAATTGGCCTTGTTGCCGTGCGTGAGGTGTCCGCCGTGGGACAGGTCCATCGTCAGGATCTTGTCGCCGGGCTGGAGCACCGAGAAATACACGGCCATGTTGGCCTGCGCGCCGCTGTGGGGCTGGACGTTGGCGTGGTCCGCGCCGAAAAGCTGCTTGCAGCGGTCGATGGCGAGTTGCTCGACCACGTCGGCGTATTCGCAACCGCCGTACCAGCGCTTGCCGGGGTAGCCTTCGGCGTACTTGTTGGTGAAGACGCTGCCCTGCGCCTCGCGGACGGCGCGCGAGGTAAAATTCTCGCTGGCGATGAGTTCGATGTTTTCACCCTGGCGGCGTTCCTCGTGCTGGATGGCGGCAAAAATTTCGGGATCGACCTCGGAGAGCGTCGGGCGGCGCGGGGAGTTGACGGGCGATTGCATGGTGGAAGCGGCGGAAGAGGGGGTTGGTTGCATGGCAGCGGCGGGAGCGGGAGCGGAGGCGGCGGTGGTTGGCGGGGCGTTGCCGAGCAAATTCAGCAGGCTGGGCAGCGCTTTTCTGATCACGTCGCGGCAGCGGAAATACACGCCCCGGCCCTGGCCGATGGGGTCGGGCACGTCGATGTCACCGCTGCGGGCGTTGGGGTCGAACTCGCGCACCAGGAAGGTCTTGTCGGCGGCCTCGGGAAAGAACGTCGCCACCATGTCCAGGTGGGAGCGCGTCATCGTGAAGATGAGATCGGCTTCATCGACCAACGCCTCGGTGAGCGGCTGGCTGCGCTGGTCGGAGATGTCGATGCCGATTTCATCCAGCGCCTCGACGGCGAACTGGCTGGGGGCCTGACCGTAGGCCGCGTGGACCCCGGCGGAGGCGACGTTCACGTCCCCTCGCCCGGCGACCAGATGGCGAAACAACCCCTCGGCCATCGGGCTGCGGCAGATGTTGCCGGTGCAGACGAAAAGGATGTTTTTCACGAGAAAGCCGCGGTCTCTGGATGCAGGCAATAGTTTAGGAACCAAACGGGTTCAAGTCAACCGCCGCCTCGGAGAACGGCCGGTCGAATCTTCGCCCCTGGCGGCGCGGACAAATCTGCCGCCGTTGGGTTTGTGCAAGAGGCCCGTCCGCCGGAAAAACGCCCTGACTTTTCCGGGCACGGTATCATTCTAGCTAAAACAGGGCATCCCCACAGCGCGCCCTTCCTTTCGATGCACACGAGCCTGACGAATTTCAACACGGTGTTGAACCCGCTGTACGCCGTGGCGGTCATGGCCGTCGTGACGGCGCTGGCCTGGTTGTGCGGCTACGTGGTCCCTTTCTACCGGCGGGCGTTGGCCGTCGAGGCCCAGACCCGGCTGACCCCGCTCGACGGTCTGCGCGGTCTCCTGTGTTTTGCCGTCCTGTGCCACCACGCGGTGGTGACGTTCGGCTATCTGCACACGGGAACCTGGAACCTGCCGCCTTCCAACGTCTTTGCGCTGCTCGGCCAGACCCCGGTGGCGCTGTTTTTCTGCGTCACGGCGTTTCTCTTCTGGTCGCGGGTCGTAACAAAGGAGGGGCAACTGTCGCCCCGGTCTTTTCTCCAGGCGCGATTTTTCCGCATCGTGCCGCTCTACATCTTTAGCTGCCTGCTGTCGCTCGGCGTGGTGAGCCGACAAATCCACTGGTCTTCCGATACCACCATCGCCGGATTGGCCCGGATGGCCCTGTTGGGAATCAAGCGGTGGGGCATGGTCGGCGACCTGTCGATGGATACCGTCAACGCGGGCGTGACCTGGACGCTGCAATACGAGTGGGGGTTTTACCTGCTGCTCCCGGCACTGGCGTTGATCGCCCGCGACCCCCGCGACGCTCGCCGCCTGTGGTTCATCGCGCTGGGGGCTGCCGTGCTCCTGGAACCGGGCCCGGGCTTCTATTTTCTGCCGGGCGTTCTCGCGGTGTACGCCGTGCGGCAGCCGCGCCTGCTGCCGTGGCTGCGAAGCCGACCGGCCGCGCTGGCCGTGATCGCCGTCGCCCTGGCGCATCCCATGTTGATCGACTACGGGTTCGATTACCCGGGATTGGCGGTGACCACGGTGATCTTCGTGCCCATCGCCTGCGGCAACAGCCTGTTCGGCATCCTGAACTGGCGTCCGTTGCGCCTGATGGGGTTGGTCAGCTACAGCGTGTATCTCCTGCACGGCATCGGCCTGTTCCTGGCCCGCCCGATCCTCCAGCGGGCGACGTTCGAGGCGCCGGTGGAGTTCTGGTGGTACTGGTATTGCATCGGGGGCTGCGCGCTGGCGACGCTGGCGTTCAGCCTGTCTACCTACCGTTGGATCGAGTGGCCGTTCATCCAGTGGGAGCGGCGGATGCGGCAGGGTTCGCGGACGGCCAATGCGGTGGTGGGGGCCGAGGCGGCGGCGGGGCCGCAGAGAAGTTGAGTGGGCGGTGCGAAGGCGCCGGCGGGGTTAGACAAAATATTGTTCGCCTTTTTCTCCGAACTTTCGTCTAATACTGGGTGGGCTCGGAGGATCACGTTTGACCAACTGGCTCGTTTCTCCAAATTTCCCGCGCCGTCATCCGCAGCATCCACAAACCGGATTAGACGAATAATGTTCGCCTTTTTCTGCGAGTTTCGTTCGTCTACTACTAGTTAGGCACCCTCGACCATGTTGCATCTCTTCACGGTGGCAGATCGCTTTCAGATCGACGGCATCGGCTGTGTTCTTGTTCCCGGCCTTTCCGGCGAGCCGGGTTCTCCGTGCATCCGGCGAGGAGCACGCATCCGCCTGCGGACACCAAGCGGCAGAGAGTTCGACACGTTCATCAAGGACATCGAGATGATCTCCATCCGGCCACGTCCAGAGAAGCTCACTCTCCCCATCAGTTTGCCTCGCAGCGTCACCAAGGACCACGTTCCAGTCGGGACGGAGGTTTTGTTGCTGCCCGAGGATGCTGACACCGTTCCGGGGCCGGGTGCCTAACCACGCGCTCCAGCGAACAGAGGCTGGCGTCGGGGTTCTCCTCGTAGTCAGCTCTTGCGTGGCCAGCCTCTGTCGCTGAGCTTGGAGGCGTTAGGTGACTACGCGCCATGAAGACTTGCGTTGAGTTCCGCACGTCCAAGTTTCCGCCCTACGAAGGCGAGGAGA
>CAHJWO010000352.1 GCA_903642295.1 PVC group bacterium
TCCGGAAGCTTCGTCTTCAGGCTCCGCACAAATTTGTCCACCAGCAGCGGAATCCCCTCCGCCCGCCGCCGCCGGTGCCCGACCGGATATTCCACCGCCACGCGTTCCGTCGCGCTGCCGTCCGTGAAGAACACCTGCACGGCGTTCCCGATGGACCGCCGCGACGGGTCGAGATAATCCCGCGTGAAGTCCGCGTTTTCCACCACCTCCATCTTCGCGCGCAACGCGTCCACGCGCGGGTCCGCCGCCACGTCGTCCTCGTAGTCGTCCGCCGTCAACCCACCTTTGAGCAACGGCACCGCGACCATGTACTGGATGCAATGGTCCCGGTCCGCCGGGTTCGCCAGCGGCCCGGTCTTGTCGATGATCCGCTTGCCGCTTTCCTGGGTTTCGACGACCACCCGCGCCACCTCCGGCAGCCGCGCGGCCACCACCGGGTGCAGGGCAATCGCCGCTTCCACCGCCGTCTGCGCATGGAACTCCGCCGGAAACGAAATCTTGAACAAAACGTGCTCCATCACGTAGGTGCCGAACTCCTGCTCGGTCCGCACGTCCTTCCCCCGGAACAGCACGTCCTGAAATCCCCAGCCTTTCGCGGTCAGCGCGCTCGGGTACCCCATCTCGCCCTTCATCGCCGTCAGCGCGTGCCGCACGGCGCGGCTGGTCGCGTCGCCCGCTGCCCACGACTTGCGCGAACCCGTGTTCGGCGCGTGCCGGTACGTCCGCAACGCCCCACCGTCGATCCAGGCGTTCGAGAGTGCATTCATCACCTCCTCCTTCCCGCCGCCCAGCAACCGCGTCGCCACCGCCGTGGACGCCACCCGCACCAGCAACACATGGTCCAGCCCGACCCGGTTGAACCCGTTTTCCAGCGCGAGCACCCCCTGGATCTCGTGCGCCTGGATCATCGCCACGAGCACGTCCTTGACGGACAGCGCCTCCCCGCCTTCCCTCACGGCTTTCCGCGACAGGTAATCCGCCACGGCCAGGATCGCCCCCAGGTTGTCCGAGGGATGCCCCCACTCCGCCGCAAGCCAGGTGTCGTTGAAATCCAGCCACCGCACGGCTGCCCCGATGTTGAACGCCGCCTGCACCGGGTCCAGCTCGAACGAGGTCCCCGGCACCCGCGCCCCGCTGCCCGGCATGGTCGCCCCCGGCACGACCGGCCCGAGCAATTTTGTGCAAGCCGGATAAGCCAGCGCGAGCAGCCCGCAGCCCAGCGTGTCCATCAGGCAAAACCGCGCCGTTTCCAGCGCCTCCTTGCTCCCGCTGGCCCGGTCAACGTCCAGCGTATAATCCGCGATCCGCGCGAGCAGCTCGTCAAACGCGGGGCGGGAGGCGTCGGTAAGGTCGTGTGCGCTCAAAGGATGGGGGGCTCCGAAGGCAAAGGTTAACTCCCAATAGACCGCGTTGTGTTCTGAAATTCTACCCCCTCGTAGATTTCATTCAGGGGAAATTCAATGCCCAGCGAGGTCAGCCTTAGAACGGTGTCCAATCCCTTGTACGCATTATACAGCCATTGGTCAGATGCTTCTCCACTTGGCCTGATAAAACATTCCACCTGCGGAGCATCTTGAGTCACCAGAACATATTCTTTCATTGACGATAGTTTTTGATAATCCCAAAACTTCTTGGTCCGGTCATCACGTTCTGAAGAGGGTGATAAAATTTCCACGACCAGAGTAGGATTGGAAACCGTCGTTCGGCCTGTATCCACGAACAGAGGCGTACCGCAAACCACGCTGGCATCCGGGTAGTAATATGAGGGGGAATCTGGCACGTGGACCCGCAATTCGGGATTCAGAGTGCGGCCACGGCCACCCCGCAACCGGGTTCCCAGAGCAATCGACAAATTGGTCGAGATAATCGTATGCTCATAGCTTCCACCTGACATGGCATACATCTCGCCATCGTGGTATTCGCTTTTGAAAGCGGCCGCATTCTCAATGGTAAGGTACTCTTCGGGCGACAGGTGAGGCTTGGAAATGGCGACGCTCATGGTCGGTCGAAGGTTATCATCCCCGTTTCTCGATCTCCACAAATTCCCGCAACTCCGGCCCGGTGTAATCCGCCGCCGGACGGATCAGCCGGTTCTTCTCCCGCTGCTCGATCACGTGCGCCGTCCAGCCCGTGATGCGCGACATCACGAAAATCGGCGTGAACATCGGCGTCGGCACGCCCATGAAATGATAAGCGGACGCGCTGTAAAAATCCAGATTGGTGAACATCCCCTTCTCGCGCCGCATCACGGCGTCGATCCGTTCGCTCACGGGATAAACGGTCGCATCCCCCGCCGCCGTGGCCAGCGCCTTCGCCTGCTCCTGGATCAGTGCCGAACGCGGGTCCGCCTTCTTGTAAACGCGGTGTCCGAACCCCATGATCAACTCTTTCTTCGCCAGTTTTTCCAGCAAACCCGTCTCCGCCTCGTCCGGCGTTTTGTACAACTCGATCAACTCCATGGCAGCCTCGTTCGCGCCGCCGTGCAGCGGCCCGCGCAGCGCCCCGATCCCGCCGACAATCGCGCTGTGAAAATCCGCCAGCGTCGAGGTGATCACCCGCACGGTAAACGTGGACGCATTGAACTCGTGCTCGGCGTACAGGATCAGCGAAACGTCCATCGCCCGAACGTGCGACTCCGGCGCAGCCTTTCCCAATAACAAATGCAAAAAGTGCGCGGCAATGTTCGGATCATCCGTCTGCGTCTCGATCCGTTTCCCACCCTCCACGAAATGGTACCAATAAAGCAGCATGGAAGGAAATGTCGCCAGCAACCGGTTCCCCGCCTTGATGGCCGATTGCCGGTCCAGCCCGCGCTCCGGCTCCAGACACCCCAACACGGAACACCCCGTCCGCAAAACATCCATCGGATGCGTCGTCTTCGGCAACAATTCCAGCGCCGTCCGCACGCCCTCCGGCAGCCCGCGCATCCCCGCGAGCGATTGCCGGTACTCGGTCAACTGCGCGCGCGTCGGCAACTCCCCGTAAAGCAACAGGTAAGCCACCTCCTCAAACCCCGCCTTCGCGGCCAGGTCCTCAATCGTATAACCCCGATAACTCAGCCCGAACCCCTCCTTCCCGACCGTACAGACCGCCGTTTCGCCTGCGTTGACCCCGGCCAGTCCGCCGGTTTTGTTGGGTTTGGGGGAATCACTCATGTTGAGAACAGATAAAACTGGATTCTAGCGGTTGTTGGTCCTGAAATCTCGCGCGGTTTTTCAATTCTGTCATCCTGAGCGGAGCGAGCCTGCGAGCGCAGTCGAAGGACCTTCCGCCTCCGCACGCGAACGTGGAACTGTCACGACGCGTTCTATTTAGAGGCTCGCAGGCCACTCGCCTTGATCGCTGGACCCTGCCGCCGGGTCTGGCTCCATGTCGGCGAGGTCCACGGGCTGCCGTTCCCGCTGACCAAGCGCAATCTCGGTGAGAACGGCCGTATCGGCAACATCCTTGGGTCGTCCGGTGTTCGCCTTCAACTCCAACAAGCGGTCGATGGACGCATAGGCGATGTTGACGCCGTTGCTTAGGGCGCGGTGCTGCGCATCGGCGATCAATTCGTGGTAAGTCACGTCAGCATCCAGCGCACGGGCTCGCATGAGCGTGAAGATGTCCAGGGTAAACCCTTCCACAACGCGCAGCGCTCCGGTCTGCGGCGGAACCAATTCCTCCACAGCCAACTCCGCGCCCGCGCCTTCGCCCCATTGAGCTAATGCCCCGAGCAGCCGCCGGGCGTTTTCCTCCGTGGCTTCGATGAGAATGTCCAGGTCGTTGGTCACGCGGGCATACCCATGCAAGAGCACCGCCCCGCCGCCAACCAGCACGAAGCGCACATCAGCGCGGGCGAGGATTTCCAACAGTTCGCCGAATCGGTTCATCGTCGTAGGTATCGTCAGGCAACTCCCCTCTCAGCAATTCCCGCGCGCTTTCGCGCAGTTCCCAGAGGAC
>CAHJWO010000353.1 GCA_903642295.1 PVC group bacterium
AGGAATGCCGTCGAACGGAGGGCACCCGAGGCCCGGCACAAACCACCACGCGACGCGCCGGTCAGAGGCAAGGACGAGCCGACCGTCTCCCCCTCACGCCAGGAAGACCGTGCATTCCCACTCTATGCATCGGCGGATCGGCGTCACCGCTGCCCATCGTTCGCATAAATCTTTCAAAACGATTACAGGCACGCCGCACCGCCAGCATTCGCATGTCCACCGGGCATCATCCGCCCACGCCACACCTGGGCATTCGAAGTCCGTCCAGCCGGGAAACCGTGCGAAACACCGACCGCACGGACAGGTCAGTCCGACTGGCGCGAAGCACGGACGAACCGCTTGATTGCGGATCAAAAGTATCCTTTTGTGGAGGTGCGGTCGTAACGTTTGCGATGCGGCCATCAGGTTAGCCACGCTGGGCGACCCGCAGAGCCGGAACGGCGGCTAGTGTGCCGCGGTTCGCCGAAAATCCTTTCCCCGCCAACGTGTCGTACTCTTCCTTTGCCGCCTTCGTCGCCACGCTTGAGAAAGCGGGGGAACTCCGCCGGGTAACGGAACCGGTGGCGACCGAACTGGAAATCACGGAGTTGGCGGACCGCGAAATGAAGTCGCCGGGCGGAGGGAAGGCCCTTCTGTTCGAGAAGCCGACCATCGACGGCACACCGTCGCGCTTCCCCCTCGCCATCAACACGATGGGATCGGACCGGCGCATGGCGATGGCGCTCGGGATTTCGTCGGTGGACGACCTGGCCCACCAGATGCAGTTGATCCTCAAGGCCAAACCCCCCGCCAACTTTCAACAGGGTTGGGCGCTGTTGAAACAAGGCGTCGATCTGCTCCATGCGCGCCCGAAAAAGGTGAAGAGCGGTCCGTGCAAGGACGTGGTCACGCGCTTCGACGGCATGCCCGCCAGCCAATTATCGCTCGCCGATCTTCCGATCCTCAAGTGCTGGCCGCAGGACGGGGGTCGATTTATCACGCTGCCCAACGTCTATACCCGCGACCCCGACACCGGCGAACGCAACCTCGGGATGTACCGGATGCAGGTTTACGACGGCCAGACCACCGGGATGCACTGGCAGGTTCACAAGGTCGGTGCGCGGCATGGCAAGCGTTATTACGAACGCGGCGAACGGATGCCCGTGGCCGTTTGCCTGGGCGGGGACCCGGCGTACACCTTCGCCGCCACCGCGCCTTTGCCGGATGGGCTGGACGAGATCCTGTTCGCCGGGTTTGCCCGGAAAAAATCCGTGGAACTCGTCCGGTGCGAAACGAACGACCTCGAAGTCCCCGCCGACGTGGATTTTGTGCTGGAAGGATACGTGCAACCGGGCGAATCCCGCCCGGAAGGCCCCTTCGGCGACCACACCGGTTTCTACACGCCGGTGGATGACTACCCGGTTTTTCATCTCACCGCGATCACCCATCGACGGGACGCCATCTATCCGGCGACCATCGTCGGCATCCCTCCCATGGAGGATTATTACATGGGCAAAGCGAGCGTTCGGGTCTTCCTGCCGGTGTTTCGGATGAACTTCCCCGAGATCGTGGATCTGGCGTTGCCGGCCGAAGGAGTGTTCCACAACCTGGTGTTCGTCAGCATCCGCAAGCAATATCCCTACCAGGCATACAAGATCATGCACGGCCTGTGGGGCATGGGGCAGATGATGTTCAGCAAGTACATCGTGGTCGTGGACGAGGATTGCGACGTTCACAATACCAGCGAGGTGCTTTTCCGGCTCTGCGCGAACACCGATCCACAGCGCGACAGCACGTTCATCAAAAGTCCGTGCGATTCGCTGGACCACGCGCCGAGCGTGCCGAACATCGGCAGCCACATGGGTTTTGACGCGACCCGCAAGCTCGCGGGCGAAGGTTACAGCCGCACCTGGCCGGACCTGGTGAAGATGGACCCGGCGATCAAGGACCGGATGGCAGTTCTGTTTGACCGGCTACAGGCGGGCGGCGGGTGAACCGCCCAATGCCTGCGAAGCGAGGATACCGCTCAAGGATTGACGAACAGGCGATCACAACTCGGGTCGCGCACCAACGCATGGTGGGGAACCGCCGTTACGTCGATTTCGTAATAAGGTTTGTAAGGGCTGATTACGAAGCCTTTTCGCGCCGTGGGCGTTGCCAGCGGATAGCCCTCGCGGGGCCGCTCGCCATACGCTTCGGCGTTTGACTGTTCAACCGCTGCCCCGATCAACGTTCCGACCAACGCCCCGGCGGCAGCCCCCGCCGCCGCGCCGCCCACGCGGTTGGTCGCCAGGCCACCGATGACCGCACCCGATCCCGCCCCGATGGCCGCTCCTCGACCGGTGGGCGTATCACAAGCCGTCAGACCGCAGGAAAAGGCCGCGATGAAGCCAGCCACGACGCCGCACCGGGAGATTTGCTTGAGTTTAGTCACCGGGAAAGGTCCGCCCCGACTCGCGCAGCGTCAACCTTTCCCCCGCGAACCTTGCCGATTTCGCGTTGCTGCCTCATGCCCAACGGTTTTGCAAGGCGACGACCAGCATGGTCCACAGCTTGCGCGGCGTGCTCAGGCGTTGGCGGTGGGTGAGCACGTCGAAACGCCTGCCGCGAATCTTTCGGAGCACGCGCCAGTAAATTCCACGCATGATCTCCGCCGCCAGCATGGATCGGCGGTCAACGGAGGGGAGGTTGTTCACCGCGCTGAGGTAAAATTCTTCCGCCCGTTTGGCCTCGAAATCCATGAGCATCCGAAACCGCTTGTCGTACACCCGCGCGCGGAGGTCCGCCGGGGTGTAACCGAATCGTGCCATGTCCTCGCCGGGGAGGTATATCCGTCCACCGTTGTCGAGATCGACGCCGACATCGCGGATGATGTTGGTGATTTGCAGCGCCAGGCCGAGGTCCACGGCGTATTGTCGGCAACCTGCGTCCTGATAACCAAAGATTTCGATGGAAATCAGACCCACCACGCTGGCCACCCGGTAACAGTAGGCGCGCAGTTGCTCGAAGGTGTCGTAAGTCCGGCTGGTGAGGTCCATTTCCACCCCGGCGATGATCTCCAGGAAATGTTCGACGGACAGCCGGTATTTGGCGATCACCGCGTGGAGGTGGTCCACGAGCAACGCCCCCGCAGCCGAATCCGTGGTGCGAGGATTTTCGAGGGCGTTTCGCCACGCGTTGAGATACCAGGATTTTTCCTCCGGTGGAAGCGACGGGCTGTCCGCAATGTCGTCCACCAACCGGCAAAAGGTGTAAAACACGTCCATGTCCCGACGCTTGTCCGCCGGGAGCGAGAGAAAGGCGAGCGCGAGGTTGGAACGGCCCGAGTAATCAGCGGCCTTGGCTCGCAGCGGGTGCCAGCTGCTTTTGTCCTCGGGTTCGGGGGGTTCGTCCATGCGTGTCTTCCTGTGAGGATCGAGATTCAGAACCGGACCAGATCGCCTTCCTCAAAACGGTTGTGCTCGCAACGCTGGAACAAGCACACCCAACTGGCCAGGAACCATCCGGCCAGCAGGCTCCAAAGGAGCGGATAAATCAGCGTGGTCCAGACGGCGGCGGGCCAGGACCATTGTCCCAACGCCGACGGCAGGAAAGCATTCGCCGTGGACAAACCCGAAAAATGCAGCGCGGCCACCACGATCAGCCAGGCCACCGGCCAGCCGTGCCGACGCCACAGGTGCATCGTGTCTCCCAACGCACGCCGGAGGGATTCGTTGTGAAAAATCAGCAAAACCTGCATGGCACAAAAAACGGTGAGCAATCCGGCCAGCGCCCAACGGGTTGCCCGGATGATGCCGGCCGGCTCCCAGCCCGCCGCCGGGTCCTGAAAGCTGCCCACGATCAAGGGCAGATTGATCCCCACCGCGCTGATCGCCAGCACCACCGCCGCCCACTTGAACACAAAGGCGAAACGGCGCAACGCGAAAAGGCGTAACTTGTCGAACCCGAAGGTCAG
>CAHJWO010000354.1 GCA_903642295.1 PVC group bacterium
GCGTGGAAAAGCACGTCCACCACGTTGCGCACGAGTTGTTCGTCGGTGAGATCCTCGGACAACTCCGCGGGCAGCGGTCCCACCAGGCGGAAACGGTCCGCCAACCGCGCGAACACCTGCACGCGAGCGGCCGGTTCCAGAGCTTCCCGGCGCAGGAGGGCCTGAAGCGCGAGACCCGCCTCGGCGGGCGGCACCCGCTGGCGCAGGCGGGCGGCGAGCACGGGGTGGTCGCGCAGGGTATTGTACTTGCCGGAGACAATCTGCGCGAGGTCCGGCGCCGTGGGTTTTTCCGCGCGGACGACCACGGTATCGGCGGCGAGGTCACCCAGACGTTGCGCCCGGGCGGAAAACAGCATGGCCGACCCGCCGATCAGGTAGAAGTACGGCAGGAGGTCCACCGCGCGCAGGAGGTTGCGGATGACGACCTGCCGGAGGTCAAGCCGCAGGCCGCCGGCGTCCATGACGCGCAGGCGCAGCATCCGCTTGCCGGGGGTTTGCCCGCGCCAAAGGCCCTCGAAGAGGATGCCGTAGAGGATGGGCACGGCGAAAAACAGCAGGACCATGACGGCCGTCGCGGCGTCCGGTGCGAGGACGGCGAACAACCGGAAAGCCGTGCTGAGCGCCGTGAAAAGGGCGTAGATGAAAAGGAGGTCCACCAACCACGCCAGGAAGCGCGTGGCCGGACCCGCCAGCGCGAGGGAAAACACGACGCCCTCGGGCAGGCGGATGTCGAGCGTATGGGTCTTGGCGGAAGGCACGGAGAAGCGGAAGGATGCAGGATGCAGGATGCAGGATGCAGGAAGGACGACGGCGTTTTCTTTGTAACCGGTGGGCTCTTTGACCGCGAGGCAATTTCGCGGCGGGTTGCCGCGCTGGCGATAAGGCGTGCGTAGGGCAACCGACGAGGGGGGCGGGGCGCGATGTGATAGAGCCGGGACGTTGCGCGGGGCAGACCGCTTGGTTTTCCTCCCTGCCGACCGGGCTTCTCCTCGCTCACCAGCGTTTATCACCCTCTGTATCCCTCCCATGAACCTCTCCCGCTTCCCTTGCGTGTGCCTCGCCAGCCTCGGTTTGCTCGTCCCTCTGACCGTTCCCGCCGAGGATAATTCCGGGGGTTGGACGGAGACGAGTAAACAGGGCAACATCACGCTTTACGAACGGGAGCGCGCCGGAACCTCGATCAAGGAGGTGCGCGCAGTGGGGAAGTTTTATTCGCCCAACTGGATGGTGCGCAACGTCTTGGATGACGCCGACCATTACAAGGAATTCATGCCTTATGTCGTCGAGAGCCGCCTCCTCGCGCGTGATGCCGCCAAGCACACGTTGTTGACCTATGCGAAGATTGATCCACCGCTCATCAGCAAGCGCGATTACACGATCCTCATCCACGACGAATCCCGGCCTGGCCCGGGAGAGGAGATGACCTATCTCAGCCGCTGGGAAGGGGCCAACGGTAAGGGACCGGCGGAACAGGCGGGCATCGTGCGCGTCAAGAACAACGAAGGCTCGTGGCTGCTGGAGCCCAGCGACAACGGTGCGCACACCCGCGCGACGTACACCCTTTACACCGATGGCGGCGGGGGCATCCCCGTGTTCCTGCTCAATTCGCTCAATAAAAAGCGGCTGACGGAACTTTTTGAGGTGGTGAGCAAGCGCGTGCAGGAAAAGCAGTACCGGCAGACCAGGCCGGTGTTGCCGTGAAATTCTTTAGCCGTCAAACGGTCCGTTTCCCGCTCTGCGTGTAGTAAAACGTCAGCGCGACGAGTTCCACCACCCCGAACGTGATCTTGACGCTGTAGGGCAGCACGGGCGCGTGATACTGCGAGAAAAACGCCTCGATGATCCCCGCCCACACGAGCATCAACGCCGACCCGCCGATGAGCGTCACCAGGTCATCGCGCACCGCCCGCAGCCGCGCGCGCAACGGGATGCGCCGCCCCCAGCCGATCAGCGCGCCGCCCAGCGACAACCCCGCCTGGCCCGCCACTAAAATTGCGGGAATCTCGAAGGAGCCGTGCGGCAGCAGCCAGCCTGCCAGGAAGACCCCCTGCCCGGCGCGCAGGTAATCGAAGCAAACGGCTCCGAGGATCACCCCGTTGTAGAACAACACCACGACGGTCCCCACGCCCCACGTGGCCCCGAACGCCAGCGCCAGGATGGAAACCTTGATGTTGTTCGCCATGAGCTGACCCGAAAAAGTTGCCTTGTGGCCGCTGAGGGCTTCGCCGTGGTCGGATTCCTCCTCGGCCACGCGGTCCTTGGGGTCGCCGAGCAGATGGGCGAAAGGCAGAATGACGGACTTGGCGTCCGGGTCGATGCCCACGGCCAGCGCGCCGAAGCCCATGCCCACCGCTGTGATGACCAGCGTCATCGCAAAGGCGCGCCACCGGCGGCGAAACGTCCGGGGCAGGGTCTGCGCGAGCCACCGCCACGGGCGGTCGAACGCGCCGCTGGCGTCGGCATCGGCGGTGAGGCCGGTCTGCGCGTGGATTTCGGCGTAGGCGCGGGCGACCAGCGCGCCGAGGGTGCGGCGCAATTCGCGTTCGGCGGAGAAGGTGGCCAGCCGGGCAAGATCACCGGCGGCGCGCTGGTAGAGATAGTGGAGGCGTTCGGCGCGGGGCAGGTCGAGCACACCCCGCGCCGAACGGTCGCTGTCCAGGCGGTCGAGCTGGGTTTCGAGTTCGTCCCAATACGTTTGTTCGGCGGCGACGAAGCGGGCGAGGTCGATGATCACGGCGGAAAGAAATTCGTCCGCAGATTACGCGGATTTTCGCGGATTAGGAAGGGGGATCGTGAACAGGTAGGGATGGCTGTCCCAGCCGTCCCATTCGTCTCTGGAAACTATCCCCGGTGGAGGAACACCCGCCCGAGATTCGACTACGCTCAGGATGACAGCATTTATTTCCACGCCCAAGACGGACGATGTGCGGTACGTTGAGCGGAAAGACCGCCGCCCGTGAAAGCCGGATTTATCGACAAGCTCATCTCCCGCCTGGGACGCGTGCGGCCCGAGGAGGCGAAGCAACACCTGCTGCGGGTGGTCCGGGAAAAGGGCTTCCTGGAGACGATCTTCAATGCGATCCAGGAGGGGATCATCGTCACCGATCCGCGGGGGCGCATCGTGTTTCTCAACGGCGCGGCGTGCGAGTTTTTCGGGTTGGGCGTCCCGGCCTCGCTCGGGCAGCCGCTGGCGGGGCAGGTGCGCGGGCTGGACTGGCCGTCGCTCACCGAGGGCGGCGACCTCGTCAGCCGCGACATGGAGGTGTTCTACCCGGCGCACCGGTTCCTGAATTTCTACGTGGTCCCCCTGCAACTGGAGGACACCGAGGTGGGCGATGGTGACGGCAACAGCCCCCGGCGCGAGAACGCCGTCAGCGGCTTCGCCGGGCACGCGATGATCGTGCGCGATATCACCGAGAGCCGCCAGGAAACGCAGACCACCATCGAGGACGAACGTCTCAACGCGCTGACGATGCTCGCGGCGGGCGTGGCCCACGAGATCGGCAACCCGCTCAATTCGTTGACGATCCACCTCCAGCTCATGGAGCGAAAGTTGCGCAAGGTGCCGCCCGACCTGCGCGCGGACCTCGACGAAAGCGTGCGCATCGCCCGCGAGGAAATCCGGCGGCTGGACTTCATCGTGAGCCAGTTTTTGCGCGCCATCCGCCCCGGCGCGGTCGAGACGCGGCCCACGGATGTCAACGCCGTGCTGCGCGAGAGCGTCGGTTTTCTCACCGTTGAGATTGCGGATCGGGACATTCTCGTCGAACAGGATTTGAGCGAAAACCTCCCCGCCCTGGAGATCGACCGCGACCAGATGAAGCAGGCGTTTTACAACGTGATCCGCAACAGCTTCCAGGCGATGAAAAGCGGCGGCATCCTGCACATCAC
>CAHJWO010000355.1 GCA_903642295.1 PVC group bacterium
GCCAGACCATTTTGGGATAGCCTATTTTCGGGAATGATGAGTATGGCCCGATGCCTGTACGCGGTGGCCGCAAATCCCTCCACACGCCCGGTTATGATCTGGTCATGTCGCTCCTGCGTGAAACGCGCCTGGCGGCGGGGCTGAGTCAAACCGAACTGGCGGCGCGGCTGCGTCGGCCTCAGAACTACGTTTCCAAGTGCGAGCTGGGCGAGCGCCGGGTTGACGTGCTGGAATGGCTGGAATTTCTGAACGCCTGCGAGAGCAAGCCGACGGCTTTCCTGCGTCGGATGCGTAAAGTGCTCCCGACACTCAAACTCTGAGTAGGTGGTGGGGTCCATCCTCGACTGCGAGGGCAACAACTCCACGCTGCCACGCTGCGCGCTGTGGATGCCGTTTGGAAGCTCGTGCGGGTGCATTTCGACAGAGACAAGTTGCGTCAAGTTCGACGCAATCTTGCCGTGCGGACTTGGGCAAGGTGGTGCGTTGAATCCAACGCATTTCCCCCGCTTTGAAAGGTAAACCTCGTAACATCGTTGGCCCGCAAGTGCGTCGTCTGCGCTACCAGCTCGGGCTTTCGCAAAACGAGTTCGCCGCGCGCTGCCAGCTCAAAGGCTGGGACATTACTCGGGACGTGGTTTGCAGCATCGAGCTTCAACGGCGCTGGGTCGCAGATTTCGAGGTTATCTATCTTGCGCAGCATTTGAAGGTTTCGGTAGATGCCCTTTGGCCCGCGTCGGTTCGGCGGCGGATTGAACAAACCCGGGTATAGCCCACGTTTTGGCGTTCGTCCACCCTGTTCCGTGTGTGCGGAGTGCGAACATAATGTGCTGACTTAGAACGCGCATTGGGGTGCTTACCCCAATTATTCGGCAACGGTTTCTACCGTGGGCCGAAGTGAAGAAAACCCATCGAGCAAAGAAAAAGAACCTGGTCGGCGGGCGCGTGCGCCTGGCTCGCTACCGTCTGGAACCGAAGGTTTCTCAGGACGATCTTTCTGGCCGTCTGGCTCGGCAGGGGGTGACGATTGATCGGAGCGGCATCAGCAAAATTGAGAGTTTCGAGCGGTACGTGATGGACTACGAAGCGGCGGCGCTGGCAAAGGCGCTGCGGGTATCTGTGGCCTGGCTTTACGGGGAGGGGGAGCCTCCGCGCGTCAGCGGCGCGTCGAAGCAAAAAAAATCGCGCGGCGGGAAGCTGCTCAAATAATCGCGACGGTCGGCTGCACGGCCTGGCCGTGCTTCTCCATCCATTCGAGCATCGCGAGCACTTTTTCGCCGCCTGGCTCCTTCTCGCTTTTCAGGATCGCGTTAAGGTATTGCTTGGTGATTTGCAGATGGGCGGCAAGTTCCGTCTTCAAGCCGTGCTTGCTTTCGCAAAAGGTGTTCACCTGGGCAACGAGGGCGTCAACGCGCGGGGTGATGGCTTTAGGCATACTGAGGGAAGGTCAAAGAATCTTCGCGGCGGGCGGGGGCTGGCGTCAAGCCAGCGGTGGTCTGCTTTAGAAAAGCTCCATCTGCACCGGGCGCCCGTCGGTGGCCGTCGCCGTGGTCTGGATCGGCGCGGCGGGTGCGGTGGCCGCGCCGGCGGCCGTGGGCCTGGGCGGGAGGATCGAGGCGGCGCTGACGGCCTCGAAGTATTCCCCGCGCTCAAGCTGCCGTTTGCGCGTGGCCGCAATTCGCTCCATCTGCTTTCGCTTCTTGGGGCTGACCCGTTTCTTTGCCAGCTTTTGCAGAGCGGCGTCCAGGCTGCTTTGTACTTCGGCGCGGGTGTTGTAGTCGAGGGCAGGCCGGGGCCAGCGGCGGTTTCTGGTGGCGGGGTCCGGGTCGAAGTCCTGCGGCTTGGGCACGCTGTAAAGGGCTTCTTCCATCGGCCCCCCAGCAATCTCAGCCGGGCGCGGCATCGGCTCTCCTGCGCGGCGTCTGGTGGCCGTGGCGCGGATGTAGCGGCGCTTGGTCTTGGCGAGGGCGATTTGATCCGCAAGCCGGTCAAACTGCGCTTCTAGCTGCGTCTTGCGGCGGAAGGCGGCGAGGGCAAATCCTCCTTGGCGCGTCTCCCTGGCGAGGTCGCCCATGTCGGCGGCGAGGGCGTAAAGCGTTTCCTCGTGGCCGTCGCGGGTGGTGGGCGGCCGGTAAGCTTCCTCGCCAAACTTGCGCGCGGCACGCTCGGCGGCGATTTGCTCCGCGCTCTTGAGGGTGCGCGCGGCGTGGATCACGCTCAAGTCCACGGGTCCCCACGGGCTAGAAAGCAGGATCGTCGCGCCGTCGCTGCATTGAACCCACGTCGCGCCCTGGGTGTCGGCAATGACTCCCTCCGTCGTGCTCCCGTCGCGGTAGGTGATTTCTAGCAGGGAACCGACGGAGAGGGCGGCGGCGGCAGCCGGGAGGATGCCGCCTTGCTGGGCCTGCGCGTCCACCGCGTTCAAGCGGCCTCCTTTCGAGTGGCCTGCGGGGGGTTGGCAACCACGGCGGCAAAGCCGTAGTTTCCGCTGATAATCTCTATCCAGTCGCAAACCATGCCGTAGCTGGTGACACCCTCGACGCGCACCTGACGCACGCGCTTCATTGTGATTCCGGCGCGGGTGGCTGCGTCCCGGATGGTCACGCGGCAATGCCGCATCAAGGCGCGGGCCTCGGGGCCGCTGAGAACCGTTTTGCCGGTATTGATTCCGATGCACAGATGTTTTACCTGCGCGGCGGTCACGCGGCGTTTGTTGAGGTAGGCCGGGACCGTCGCGGGGGTGCTCGCGTCCACCTGGTTCAAGCGGCCTCCTCCTGGTCGTCGGCCTCGGCGGCGGCGGGCTGGAAGTCGCGCAAGATGTAGTCGGCTGCCTTCTGCGCGTTGGCGGCGGCGTGGACGATCAAGGTTTTGTCTTCCTTCAAAGCCTTTAGCCAGCTCGCGAGGTAGGCGGCGGAATTGTCCACTGTGCGGTCGAAGATCCCGCACACTCCGCACAAGTAGGCGCTCCCAAGCTCGGCAACTAGCTCCTCCTTGCTGTAGGTCTGCGAACCGAACCGGGCGGACTCTAGCAGGGTGGCGCGGGCAAGCCTGGCGCTGTGGCCGGTGGCGTGGGTTCCCTCGTGGAAAAGGGTCGAATAGTAAACCTCGGGCGTCTCAAACTGCGGGCGCGGGGGCATGGTGATGGCGTCGGCGTCCCGGCGATAAACTGCCGCGTTGCCCTGGTGGATCACGCTGGGCTTGTCCGTCCAGGATTGCCAAAGGGCTTCGGCCTCGGTAATCGGCTCGTGCTCGTAGGTCTTGGCCTCGGGCGTGGGCACGTCGGTCAAGCCGTCGCATTGCTCCACGTTGAAAACCGTGTAATACCGGAGTAAGGGGAGCATCCGGCCTGCCTCCTGGCCGGTGGTCGGCTGGCTGCCGCCGTCCTTGGGCTGGAAGAGTTTCCAGAAGATTGCCACGCTGCCCTTCTCGCCCTTCCTGACGTTCCCCCCGCGCTCCTGGGCCTGCTTGTAGGTGAGCCAGTAAGGGGAGGAAAACCCGGCGCTAGAGAGAAGCCAGATATTGATTCCCCGGTACGCTTTGCCGCTGATGAGATTCCGGGGAACGCCGGTGGTCGTCCATCCCTTTTTCCATGGGACAACCCCGGCCTCAAGCAAGGCGGTGATGCGGTCAGTTACGATCTGGTAAACGTCGGGCGCGATGAACTTGCGGGCGGCGGAAGCGGTTCGTTTCATGCCTCTAAAGTAATTCTAAAGAGTTACTTTAGCAAGCAGAAAGTAATCTTTTAGAGTTACTATTTGCATGGTGCGGCGTGGCTTTGGCCTGGTGCCAGAGGAGGCGGCGGAAGGGTTCAACGAACAGTTTTGCCAGAGGGGAAGGGGGTTGGTACAACCTCATTCCTCGAAGGCAAAATGATCCTTACCTCTGTGCGGC
>CAHJWO010000356.1 GCA_903642295.1 PVC group bacterium
CCGGTGCCTGAACCGGCGACCTGGGCGGGTGGCGCGCTGTTGCTCGGCGCGACGGTCCTGACCCTGCGCCGCCGCGTGCGCTCCGCGTAGGCGGCCCACCCCGCTGCCGCGTGGCCGGCTCGCCGCGCCGACGGCACTTTTCGCCGGTTAGCTGTACACAGGTTCATGGAATGGAGGCAAGCGGGACCGGCCGGGTGGCAAGGGCTGACGCATTAAATTCCAGTGTTCTTCAGCGTGGGAAGGTCCTTCGGCTCGCCCGAGGCTCGCTCAGGATGACAGAAATTTTGAGGCGTCGGCCCTGGCCGGGTGGCAAGGTCTTTCCGTTTGCGGAGGCTCTTGGGGAGAGCGCGCCTCGCGTGCCTGCTTTGGCGCCTCGCCAAAGAGTGGGGGGCCGCCCACCGGAGCGAACGGCGGGGCGCCGTCAGCAGCACGCGAGGCGCGTGCGCTCCCCAAAACCGAACTGTTTGGGCCAAATCGAATGACTTTGGGAGAGGACCGCGGTCATTTGACTTCGGTTGCCGTGTAGCCGTAAACGCGAATCCGCCCGATGAGGGCCTGCAGCTTGATGCGCGCGGGGTCGTAGCGGAGGACAATGCGATTCGTAAGCACGTCGATGTCCGCGCTTTGGACGCCGCGGGCGGTGACGAGCGCATGTTTGATGCCGTCCTCGCAACTCGGGCAGTCGATTTCCGGGTCCAGCCGCAGGACGCTTTTGACGAGGACGGGTTTGGGGTCGTCGGCGCGGAGGGGAGCGACGACGAGCAACGCCATCGCCGCCGGGAGGATGCGGAACAGCCGGGCGCAACGGGCGGCCGGGAAGGAACGTCTCACGCGAGCGGGACGAGGCGGTGGCGAGAGCGGCATCGAGAGGAAAGAAACGTCGGCGCGCGATTTGTTCAAGTGGTGATGTGCAACTGGTTGGTGTTTGGATGAATGCGCGCAGCCGCAGCGGACCGGTGGTTTACGAAGGGGGCGGGACAGGTAGGATAGGGGGTGGATGTCGCCGAGAGATTAACCGAACACGTCGAGAACCTGCGCGCCTGCGTCCGGTGCCCCCGGATGCGCCGACCCGCGGTGCCGGGTTACCCGACCGTGAGCCGAACGATGCTGATCGGACAGGCTCCGGGCCGGCACGAACCGGTGAAGGGCAGGCCGTTTGCCTGGACGGCGGGGCGGACGCTGTTCCGCTGGTTTCGGGAGGGGTGCGGGGTGGAGGAGGAACGGTTTCGGAGAACCGTTTACATGGCGGCAGTGTGCCGGTGTTTTCCCGGAGAAACGCCGCAGGGCGGGGACCGCGTGCCGGATCGCTCGGAGGTCGCGGAGTGCAGCCGGTGGCTGCGCGCGGAGTTCGAGATCCTGCGGCCCGAGTTGGTGATCCCGGTGGGTCGGCTGGCGATCTTGCAGTTGCTGCCAGCCGCGCCGCTGACGGAAATTATCGGGCGGAGTTTTCGGGGGAATTATGCGGGGTACGAGTGTGACGTGATTCCGCTGCCGCATCCGAGCGGGGCGTCGCCCTGGCCGAGGATCGAGCCGGGGCTCGGGTTGACGCGGCGGGCGCTGGAGTTGATCCGGGCGCATCCGGCGTTTCCGGCGGCAGAAAGGATGAAGGATGAAGGATGAAGCATAAAGGCGGCGGGCGGAAATTGTCCGCAGATTTCGCAGATTTCCGCAGATTGGGAAAGAGGAGAAAGCGGGGGTGAAAACGCCGGTGCGGGGTGGCGTGCCATCACCACGTGGATACGGGCGCGTTCAGGAGACGGCGTCCAGGGCGGCGAGGAAGGGCTTGGGGCCGTCGTGCTCGCCGAGGGCGGCGTCCACCGCTTCCAAGCGGCGGATGAGATCCAACACGTCGCGCCGGGCGTAGGGGCCGCCGGCGGCGGGGCAGAAATGCGTACGGCAGCCGAAGGGGCGGTCGGCGTAGATGAGGCATTTGCCGGTCAGGGCGTCGAGCATGGGGCACGCACCATTGACGGAGGGGGGCGGCTGTTTGCGGCCCGTCGCACGGAGGGCTTGCGCCGCCAGGAGGGCTTCGCCGCGCGTGACGCTGGGCGTCAGACCCGTGCGCTTGAACTGGCAGCATTCGGTCAGGCGCGTGCAGGCGCGCTCGACGGGGCGGCGGTCCAGGTCCGCGTAAACGGCGCGCACTTCGGCCAGCGCGGCGCGCACGGCGTCGCGGCTGGCGGCGGGCGCGGGTTTGCGGGCGAAACGGCTCATGCGAAGTCGGAAGTGCGGAGTTGGAAGTGGGAACGCGGAAGTGGCCGGAGAGATAAAGTGCGCAGACGAGCGGAAAACGGGAAGGTAGTGTAACCTGAAAACGGCACGGACGCATCCCGAGCGTGCCGCCCGTGTCGTTTGACTTCCGCATTCCGACTTTCCACTTCCGACTTTCATCCGATGCTTTCTTTCTCCTGCTGCTGGAATTCCGCGCGCCACAAGGAAGGCGCGGGCATGTTGCGCGAAATCCGCGACCTCGGGTTCGAGAACGTCGAACTGTCGCACGGCGTCCGGGTTTCGCTGGTGGGCGGGATCCAGGAAGTCGTGGACAAGGGTGAGGTGCGGATCTCCAGCCTGCACAATTTTTGTCCGCTGCCGCTGGAGGTGCAGGGGGCGTCGCCGGATTGTTATGAGTTCACGAGCCACCGGCCCTTCGACCAGAAGCGGGCGGTGAAGCTGTCCATCCAAACGATTGATTTTGCGGCGCGGCTGGGGGCGGGGCTGGTGGTGCTGCACCTGGGGCGGGTGAACATGGGACCGGCCACCAAACGGCTCGGCGTACTGGCAGCGGAGGGCAAGCAAAACAGCCCGGAGTGGATCAGGCTCAAGATCGAGGCGGTGAAGGAGCGCGAGCGGAAGGCACCGCTTTATTTGCAACGGGTGAAGGAATGTCTGAAGCCCATCGCCGAACACGCGGCGAACAAGAATATCCTGCTCGGGTGCGAGGGGCGATTCGCCTATGAAGAAGTGCCGACCGAGCGCGAATTGCCCGCGCTGCTGGACGAGTTGAACGCGCCGCACATGGGTTACTGGCACGATTTCGGGCACATCCAGGTGAAGCACAATCTGGGATTTCTGGATCACTACGAATGGCTGAAATCCATCCGGCACCGGTTGTTCGGATGTCATTTGCACGACGTGCAGTGGCCGACGACGGATCATCGCGTGCCGTTCGCGGGAGGGATCGAGTACGACCGGTTGATCCCCCTGTTGCCGGAGAACTGCCTGCTTGTGTGGGAGCTGAGTCCGCGCATGAGGTCGGAGCAAATCCGGGAGTCGCTGGGGCAGTGGAAGGCGCGGTTCGGGGGGTGAGGGAGAAGGCGGAAGGCGGAAGGCGGAAGGCGGAAGCGGGAGGTGTAGAAGGCGAAATACCGGGTTGTGCGGGACCGGTCAGTCATGGCCGATGCGTTGACAAAATTTCTGTCATCCTGAGCGAGTGTAACGAGCCGAAGGACCTTCCCACGGGGCGTTCCGGGAGCCGCCCAAGCCAGGGAGCAGCGTCCTTCTGGTTTGGTAGTCGGACGCTTCAGCGGACCATCTTGGTGGAAGGTCCTTCGGCTCATTACACTCGCTCAGGATGACAGAAATTTTGGAGAGCCGATCATTTTGGAGAGATTTGGCTTCTACTTCCCGCCCCCGCCTCTTGCATCCCGCCTCTTGCATCCCGCCTCTTGCCTCTTGCCTCTTGTCTCCTGCATCCTGCATCCTGCATCCTGCATCCTGCATCCTGCATCCTGCATCCTGCTTCTCGCATCCTGCCGCCTTTTCGCTGGACCAAAGGAGGCTCTGCGACTCCATTAATGCCCGCACGCCTCCGACCGCGCCGCCCATGAAGAAACTTCTCATCACCGTCCTGCAAATCGCTGTCACGGCGTTCGC
>CAHJWO010000357.1 GCA_903642295.1 PVC group bacterium
CCACGGTGTTCTTGCCGGGCTGCAAAGTCACGTCGTGCCAGAGCAGGACGTGGACCTCCGAGGGCTGGATGGTCTCGCCCACCTTTTTGCCGTTGATCGTCAACTCCGCCTCGCCGTAGGTCGTGTACGCTTTCACGTCCGTGTGAGCCACCGTGCGATTGATCGCCCGGTTGGAAGCGATGTACAGTAGAGGGTCGTCCGGGCGCCAATTCGCCTTGTAAAAGAAGAACGTGTCCTTCCGGATCTTGCGGTCCTGCGTGACCATGCCCTTGTCGTTGAGGCCGGGCGTGCCGCCCTCGCTGCGGCCATCCGAAGCGAAGTCGAACATCAGCCAGAGGAAGGTGCCCCACACGTGCGGGTCGTGGCGCACCTGCTCCCAACTGCGCTCGTGCAGGTAGCTCTGCCACTCCTCGGGGTGCCACGGACCGCCGGGCTTGGGCTGGGTCAACCGGCCTTCCTGATGCTGGGCCGGGTTGGCCCCCGCGCCGTATTCCGTGATGGCGATGCGGTGCTGCGCGCCCCCGGCTTCCCAGTCGTGCCGCACGTCGCGGGCGAAGTTCTCCACGTTGCTGCCGTACCAACCCGGGTAGAGGTTGAAACCGATCCATTCGGGAATCCGGGCAAGGTCCTTCTTTTCCGGGTGGCAACTCGCGCCGCCGGGCGTGCGGGTGGGGTCGAGTTCGCGCGCCAGCGTGTCGAGCGATTTGATGAGCGTTTCGACGGGCGGGGTCTTCGCGTTGTAGAGTTCATTGAAGGTGCTCCACGTCATGATCGACGGATGGTTGGAGCCCTGGCGGATCATCTCCGTGAGTTGCTGTTTGGCGTTCTCGGCGAAGGCCGGGCTGTCGCCGATCTCGTTGACCAGCGGGATTTCCTGCCAGAGCAGTAGACCGCTTTTGTCCGCGATGTCGTGGACGTGCGAGGCCTGCTGGTAATGAGCGAGGCGGACGGCGGTTGCGCCCATCTCGCGGATGAGTTGAAAATCCTGGTCCTGGTCGGCGTCCGTCAGCGCCCAGCCCTTGTCCTTCTTTTCCTGGTGGTGATTAACGCCGTAGATCGGGTAAGGCTCGCCGTTGAGCAGAAAGCCCTTTTCGTTGTCGATGGTGAGGGTACGGAAGCCGAGGGGCACGGTGACTTCGTCGATGACGGTGTCACCACGCAAAAGTTTAGTAGTTACATGGTAGAGATAACCATCCTTTATCCCGTTCCAGAAGTGCGGGTGCGCCACATACAATTGTTGCTTGATCGCTCCGTGATTTGAACTCTGCGTTTCCAGTTCTGCTACACGCTGATTCTCTGCATCACGTATTTGCGTCTGCACAACCACGCCACGACGTTCAACAACTGTCGAATCGAGCTTGGTTTCTACCTCTACGTTCGCTCCACCGGCCTTGATATTTGTCGGGGTGACATATACGCCCGGCCCGGCGTAATCGAGCGGCGTGATGCAAACCGTGTCGGTCACGATCAGATGCACGGGCCGGTAGATGCCGCCCTCCATCGTGAAGTCCGCGCTCAGCGGGGCCACGTCGTTGTTCCGGGCATTGTTGACACGCACGCGCAGGTCATTGGCCGCGCCGACCTTCAGCTTGGGGGTCAGTTCGTAGCAGAACGCCGCGAAGCCGCCGCGATGCTCGCCGAGCTTTTCGCCGTTGAGATACACTTCCGACACGAGGAACGCGCCCTCGAAGCGGATGAACACGCGCTTCTCCTTCCAATCCGCCGGGATGTCGAGCGTGCGCTGATACCACGTCGGGCCGCGATAGTAACCCTCGGGCACGCCGGAATCGGCGGCCTTGCCGTTCTGGCCGTCGAGCGCGTTGTAGCAATGCGGGACGGTGATCGCCTGCCAATCCGGTGAATCCGTGGACAGGTCCGGCGGGGCGTCGTGCTTGATGAATTTCCAGTGGTCCGGCAGGTCGATGGTCTGGCGCTGGGCCAGCACACCGGCGGCGGGCAGGGAGATGGCAAGAAGAAGGGGGAGGAACCGTTTCATGCTGCGGGGGAAGAAGCATCCGCAGACTACGCAGATTTTTACCGGTTAACGAAGGGAAAAAACGCAGGTGCTTTCATTCGTAGTGAGTCCACATCCGCAAGATTTTGACGGTGTGCTCAGTCGCATAAACCTGATACACCAAGCGGTGCTGGATGTTGATACGGCGCGAATAGGCACCGGCCAAATCACCGATGAGTTTCTCGTAAGGCGGCGGGTTTTCGAACGGGCTCTTCGCGATGATAGCGAGCAGACGCTGCGCCTGCGGCTTCAGGTTGGAAGACGCAATCTTCTTGGCGTCCTTCTGAGCTTGTTTGGTGAAAACGACGGACCAACTCACCAGCCGGGATTGCTGGAAGCTTCGTCGAGTGGTTCGGCCATTCCTGCGCGAATAGATTCGCGCATTCCCGGGATAGAAACCAAGAAAAGCGTCTCCTGGATGTTGCGCCAATCCTCTTCGGAAATGAGCACGGCGTTGGAATGCTTCCCGGTGATTTGAATCGGCTCGTGCGACTCAGCGGCCTGATCGAGCAACTGATAAAGTTTGGAGCGAGCCTGCGTGACTGGCAGCGAGGTCATGCCCAAAGCGTACGGAAAAGCGTGCGCTTCGTCAAATCAAATACGGTCATCGCTTATCAATGCTTCTGCCCGTGGCGCAGATTGTCCACCGCGACGGCGATGATGATCACCGCGCCCATGACGAACTCCTGCACGTACTGCGGCCAACCCATCTTCACGCCGCCATTACGCAACACCGTAATGATCAGCGCCCCGGTCATCGTGCCGTAGATCGACCCTCGCCCGCCCAGCAGGCTCGCCCCGCCGACCACCGCCGCCGCGATGACGAACAGCTCGTAACCGGCGGCTTCCGTCGGCTGGCCCACCGCCCCCAGCCGCGAGAAAAACAACACGCCCGCCAGCCCGCTGAACAACCCGCCGATGATGTAAACCAGAATCTTCGTGCGCGTGACCGGCACGCCGCACAGCCGCGCCGTCTTCTCGTTCGAGCCGATGGCGAAGATGTGCCGTCCGGGCCGGGTGTAACGCAAAAACAGCGTCGCCAGCACCGCCGCCACTCCCACCAGCCACACCCCCGCCGGCAGGAACGGAAACGTGAAAAGCGTCTTCGCCGGGTCGAGCAGCTTGGCGATCCACAGCTCGCGCACCACCTCCGGCGGATACACGTTTTGTTCGCGGGCGACGAACTTCGCCAACCCCCGCGCCATCTGCATGGTGCCCAGCGTGACGATGAACGGCACGAGGCGCAACGCCGTCACCACCAGGCCGTTGAGCAGGCCGATCAACGTGGCCACCGCCACCGAAGCCGCCACGGCCAGCACGGGGGCCAGCACCGGGTAGAGCACGACGAACTTGCCGTGGCGCGGCCCGAGGTTGAGCACGTAGGCGCTGGTGATCATGGCCAGCGCGACCGTCGAGCCGGAGGAAAGGTCGATACCCCCGGCGATGATGATGATCGTCGCGCCGATGGCCGCCATCGCCACCACGGCGATGTCCTGGAGCATGAGCTGGGTGTTGGCGTCGGTCACGAAGCCCTTCTGCGAGGGGATCACCAGCACGAAAAGGATGTACACGATGGCCAGTGCCGCCATCCGTCCGGCCACGTTGAGGAAACGCCGCATCCGCCGGGCGAGCCGGGAAGGCGCCGCCGCGCCGGTTGCCGCCACGGGAGGCGGGGGCGCGGGCGCGGGCGCGCCGTGCTGGGGAGTGGCGGGG
>CAHJWO010000358.1 GCA_903642295.1 PVC group bacterium
GGCTGCGCCTAGCTCGCAGACTCGGTTCACTCGCTCAGGATGACAGAAGTTTTGGGGGGTCAGCGTGGCGAAAGTTACTACGAAAGAGGTCCACTAGACCTCCGGCAACCGTCCGCAGATTTCGCAGATTTTCGCAGATGACCAGCCGAGGGAACGCTTGGATTGTCTTTTCCTCCCTCCCATCGGCGGAAATCTGCGCAATCTGCGGACGGTTTCCGATTTTACCGGAAGTCTATTGGGCGGCGATGGTTACCGTGGCCTGGGTGGCCGCGACGGGCACCGCGCTGCCCGGGGTCAGCGTCACGATTACCGTCTTGCCCACCGCCTTCGATTTGTTCGGCGTCGCCGTCACCTTGATATAGGCGGTCGTGCTGCCAGCCGGGATCGTCACCGTGCCGGTCAACGGCGTGTAGAAGCTCCGCGGCCTGGCCGTGCCGCCCACCGTGTAGCCGACCGCCAACGGCGCGGAAAGATCGCCCGAGCGCGTCACGACCAGTTTGCCCGGCTTGCCGCCCTGGTAGGCCATCGGCTTGGACGCCGCGATACTGACGGTCGCGGTGTCCGGGTTGATCGTGGTCACCGTGTAGCTGACCGTCCGGGCGGTCCCGTCGAGCACGACGTTGCTGAGCGTGACCTGATAGGTTTCATCGGCGGTGGCGTTGACCGCGTTGTCGGGCAACTCCCAAACCACCGTGTTGTCGCCTTCCATCAAACCGCTCCCGGTGGCGGTGGTCTGGTATTGGAGCGCTTCCTGCGTGACGGCGAGGCCGACGCCGTCTTTGGTGACGCTGACGACGGTCCCCGAGAAATCCGCGTTCAGCGAGGAATAGGACCAGCGGTTGAAAACGAGCGGCGCGGGGACGAAACCGGCGGGGGGCCAGGAAGTGGCCTGGGGGGCGTCCGCCGGCCGGGCGGTGACCGCGGTGACCCAGGTGGCGTTGGCACCGGCATGGAGCGTGCCAGCGGTGGGGACGACCCCGATGGCCATCACCTTCTGCGCGGCGTAGAGCAGCCAGCGGCGGTGCCCGGCGGCCGAGTTGTTGCTCTCGTCGTCGGCGATGAACCTGTCGATGGCCAGCGCGCCCTCGTCACCCTGCCAGTCGAGCCGGATGTCGGAGTTCGCGCAGGCGTCGGCGGCGTCGGCGGTGTAGAACTTCCAGGTGGAGGGCGGGGTGTGGCTGATGTTCTGCTCGGCGGCCATCATGAGGGCGGCCTGCTGGCACTTGGCGTTGGCGTCGGCGTCGAAGGTGAGACTGCTGTCGAGGCCAGCCATCGCGCGGAAATAATTGATGCGGCGCAGCGCGCCCTCGCGGAAAGCGTCGCTGACGGTCCCGGCATCGCCGGTCGCCAGGCTGCCCGTCCAGCCGGAGTCGAGGCTGACGGAGCTAAGGTAGTAATTGTGGTACAGGTTGACGACGGCGGCGCGGTCGGTGGTGTCCACGGCAGGCACCGGGGCTTGCTGCTGGGCCGACGCGGAGGGCGCGCCGGCAAGAGAAACGAGGGCGACCCCCATCGCCATGAATGCCAAAAGGATCGGTGATTTTTTTTGCGGCATCTAAAGCGCCGGAGCGTGGCAGAAATTGCGGTTCCGTCAAAGCGCTTTTACACGATCCTTACCATTCTCGTTCACCGCAGTTTTAAAAATCGTTGAACGGTTGGCCCAGGGAAGTCGTCCCATCGCTGACGGTTGCTCCCGCGACGCGCATCGGCCCCCGCCCGCACCCGTGCGGGGTGCACGGGGAGCCGCGCCGGACCGAAGCCGAGAAATGGGATCAGCGATGACACCTGCGGGTGCCAACGCCAGGGGGACGAGGACTCGCAAGAGGGCATGTCAAGGAAGCGGCGGCAGGGTCATCCGGCGTATCCCCTACAAAGAAAGAGGGATAGACAATCAGCGGATTTTATTTCATCTTCTTACCCGATGTCCGGCGTTTTTGTGCGCCTTTGTTCCACGCATGACCACTCCCGCGAACGATCAGCCCGCTCCAAAGACAATCGCAGCGGCCTCAAGCGGCCGCCGCAAGGGCGGCCCGCGGCTACCGTACCCCGGCGACATTACCCGCCTGGCATTCGCCGTCCTGGCCGGCCGGCGGATCGAGACGTATCCGGCGCGCCGGGTCGAGGCTGGTCACCGGGTAGATAAAACCGCGCGGCGGCCCGGCGACGATCACGTTGGCGAGGCGCACGCGGTCGGTCCCGGCGGCGGCGTGGCCGACGGTGTAGCCGGGGAGCGTCCAGACGGGGAAGTCCGCGCCGACGCCAGCGCCGGCGCCATCGGCAGCGGATTGATCTTCCGGTCGTTCCTGCGGCAGGGAAAGCGGGCGGCCCTCCCGGGCAACCAGCACGGGAGCGCGATGGAAATCCGCGCCGGGCAGCGAGAAGGACCCGCGACCGAGCACCCGGGGGGCGGGGCCGGAAGCGGCGGAGTCATTGTTCACCTGGAGGAGGCGCAGTGGGCCGTCGGCAATCCAGGCGAGGCCGGGGCCGGGACCGAGCGCACCATCGGCGGGGACGATGCCCGCCCCCAGCCGGTTGACGGCGGGACCGCGCAGCCAACGGCGGCGGCGAGCGCAAGCGGGGAGCGCGCCGAGATCATCCATGTCACGGTCGATGGGACCGGGACCCTGGTCGCCGCACCAATTGAGGTTTAGATCGGCCTGAGCGGTGGCGACGGCGGCAGTACGCCCCCCGGGGAGATTCCACCATTTTAGAAACGGCTGTCACGGTGCCCGGAGGTCGCCATCCATCGCCGACGGCCCGGCAGGAACGGGCCGGGACAGCCGTCGGCCTTCAGGCGGTCAGGCGGTCAGGAGGTCGGGGTGCTCGCGGTAGAGCTTGAGGACAAACTCCGCGAAAAGGGAATTGGACCACGCGAACCAGGGCCGGGTAAAGTCGGCGGGATCGTCCGGGTTGATGCCTTCGTGCATGAAACCCAGACCGGCGGTCGTCGTCTTGAGCCACTCCAGGCAGCGGCGAAGCTCCGCGGGATCGGTGGCCGTGAGGCCGCGCGTGGAAATTCCCAGCGGCCAGACCAGTTTTTTCGGCGCGGTGTGGGGACTACCCAGGCCATCCATCGCCGTGCCGTGATAAAAATACGGGTTGTCGGCGCTGAGGGAAAAAGCGCGCGTGCGCAGGTAGAGCGGATCGGTCGCCTCGCAGTAACCCAGATACGGCAGGGAAAGCAGGCTGGGCAGGCCGGTGTCGTCCATGAAGACGTGGTTGCCGTAGCCGTCGCACTCGTAGACGTAGATTTCCCCGTGGACCGGGTGCTGGCGGATGCCATGTTTTTTGACGGCGGCCTCGACCTCGGCGGCGAGGGCGCGGGCTTCCGGGGCAAGCAGCCTGCCCCCGACGGCGCCTAGCGCACCAGTGACCGCCTCGTCGATCTCGGCCAACTGACGCAGGACGACCACGGCAAAGAGGTTGGCCGGGATGTTGAAGAGGTACAGGGCAGCATCGTCGCTGTTGCGGAAGACCGAGCAGATCATCCCGGTGGGTCGGATGGGCAGTCCCCAGCCCGCGCCCGCGACGGTGTCGCTCTGCATGGCCGTGGTGCGCTGGAAGTGGTACTTGCCCGGATGGCCGTCCTTGCGCTGCTGGTCGCGCATGGTGTTGAGGACGCCGCTCATGGCGGTGCGCCAGCCGGCGTCGAAGGGGGAGCGGTCGCCCGTGATCTTCCAATATTGGTAGGCGAGCCGGATGGGGTAGCAAAGGCTGTCG
>CAHJWO010000359.1 GCA_903642295.1 PVC group bacterium
CAAAGTCTGTCATCCTGAGCGAGTGGAACGAGCCGAAGGACCTTCCACCGTCGAGGGCACCTCAGGCTGACCCAAAGACGATGATCCCGCAGCTGATTCAAACGGGATTCGCTCTAAGTATGTACGAGAAGGTTTCCAGGTGGATGGCGATCTCCGAGCGCCATATGTTCCCTGCGGCGCAGCCGCCATTCTTCCAAGCCTTTTCGACCGCTGCGCGGTCCCGAAACCAGGGCGCTCGGAGATCGCTATCCACCGAGATTCTATTTCGCAGATGCTTATAGGTCGCCATCCGTGCCGAAACGCCGTTGCCTCCCACGAAGGCCGGGCTCCTTGTCCGTGGATGTTCCCCCGGCGACTTCGTGCCGGAAGTTATTGCCCTTTGCCCCAGAGCATGATGTGCAGCGTTTTGAGCACGATCATCGCGTCGAGCCGCAACGAGTAATACCGGATGTAGTACAGGTCGTATTTGAGCTTCTGCATCGCATCTTCGAGGCTCGCGCCATAAGGATAATTGACCTGAGCCCAACCCGTGATCCCCGGTTTCACCAGGTGCCGGAAATGATAGCAGGAAATCGTCCGCTCATAGTTGTCCACCAGCCGGTCCCACTCCGCGCGCGGACCGATCAGGCTCATGTCACCCTTGACCACGTTCCAGAGCTGCGGCAGCTCGTCGAGCCGCAGCTTGCGCAGCCAGACGCCGACCCGGGTGATGCGCGGGTCCTTCGCCGCCGTGTAAAGCGAACCTTCCTCGCTTGGCGGGCGCACGTACATCGTGCGGAATTTGCAAAGCGGGAAGGGCCGCCGGTCGCGCCCGACGCGCGCCTGCCGAAAGAACACCGGTCCGCCGCTGTCCACGGCGATGCAGGCCGAGATGACCAGGAAGACCGGCGCGAGCACGAGCAGGCCGAGGCCGGCTGCGAGCACGTCGAATAATCGCTTGGCGTGCGAGTACGGCGAGGTGCTGGTCAACTGATTACCCACGTGCAACGGCCAGATCGGGTCGATGGCGAACACCGGCACGCGCCGCCAGTGCCGTTCGTAGAAGGTTTCCAGGGTGTACACCGGTGTTTCCTCGAAGTGTACGCGCGTCAGCCAGTCCATGAGGTCGGCAGGCAGGAGGTGAGCGCTCTCGGCGACGATTACCCCGCTGCTGTCCGCCGCCAGCGCGGCGAGTTGCGCCAGGGATTCGGCCTCGATCTGGGGCGCGGCGGGGTCGGCGGCGTCGATGGGCTGCCCGACCGCCGCGCCTTCCGGAGCGGGATCGACAAAACGCAGTTGCTCGCGGTTGGACGAAGCGAGGTAAGAGCGATAGAAATGACGCGCCTGCTCCCCGGTCCCCAGCACGACGAAATACGAGCGGGACAACCGGGCGTGCAATGCGGAACAGAGCGTCCGGCGGGTGAGCAGCGACAGCGGCGCGAAAATCGCCATGCTCGATAAAAAAACGCCGCGGCTCGGACGCAGCGTTGCGGTGTACGCCGCTCCCGCGTAGATCAGCAGACCACCCACCACCGCGGCGGCCATCAAGGCGATGCAGTGCTCGCTCATGTAACCGAGGCTCAGAAAATTGGTGCGCCGGTCATATCCTCCGACGATAAACAGACACGTCACCAGGGCAATCAGCTGCACGACGAAAACCGACGATTGAAAGCCAGGGCTGGGCACATCCGCACCGGCACCGCTGGCATATTGTCTGAGTTGGACCATCAAAGCGTACGCCGCCAGCCAACCCGCGACATCCAGCAAAACGCAGGCGGGGCCGATGACTTCACCTTGCGCCTTGCGACGCGCGCGACGCGCGCGACGCGCCGGTCGGGCAAGGTCTTCTCGTCTTTGTGCAGTGGGCCCGGCGTGTTCTGGAGTTGGTTCAGCCGGACGAGCGAAAGGAGGCATGCGGGAGTTTGCGATGGATTTCCCGGGCAAAGTCGGCGTGACGCTAATGTGGCTCCGGGAGTCGGTAAAGAAAAATCACCGAATTCGTCCAGTGACGAAAAAAAAGGTTGACCAACGTTAGGCACCCACCTATAACAGGGCCAAGTCGCGGTCTTACACCTTAGTCAACCGTCCTGATATAGATCATTCCAACATGAAAAAAGTCCTCTTCCTCGCTCTGCTGGCTGTGCTTGGCGTCGCTTTCGCCCAATCCGCTTCCGCAGTTGCCCGTCCCCGCCCGATCATCATTGTCTTCCCGCCTTCCGAGGATCCGATCCCGATCCAGAGCGCTAAATAACCGTTGACCGTACACCCGCTCGCTTTCCATTTTCCGTTTTTTTATGCAAGATTTTCTCCACGCTCGTCCCACCGGGACGCTTTTGGCGTCGTTGATCGGAGCAGGGATGCTCACGATTGCTGCCGGTGCGTCCGCCCAGCAGGTCGCTTATAGCACCAATTTTGAGTCCGGCTATGTGTACGGCCAGAATCTGAGCGATCAGAATGGTTGGACCACCAACGACGAAAGCACGGGTGCCACTTACAACGGGGCCGACATTGGCAACTCGGACGATGTCGGCTTCGTCAACGGTTTCAGCACCACCACTTCGGATCATGTTGGATTCGTCGGCGGCGCTTTCGCTCCGGTCTATGCCTATTCAGGAAGCGGCCAGGTGTATCTGGGCCACGGTTTCAATACCAACGGGGCGGCCACGTTCGCGTTCAATGCTGACTACGGAGTAACCGCGTCTTCCGGTTCGTTCGCCACTCGCGATTCATTCGGATTTACTTTCCGGACCGCGAGCAATGGTACCGCGACTGTTCCAGTGAACGTTTTCAGTGTGAACTTCGTTCCTGCCAACACATCCACGTCGTTTGACAACATCTCGATCACTTCTGGAGCAACCACGATTGGGACCACGACGGTGAATACCTCGTTCCAGCTTGGTTTCCGGTATCATCTGACGGTGAACGTCAACGTGATCGCCAGCACTTTCAGTGCGAGCATATACGCCGAAACTGCCGGGGGTGCTCAGATGGGCGCTGTGTTCCCGATTGCGACGAACGTCGGCTTCACCGGCACGATTACGGACATCGCCGCGACCTGGAACTTGGCGAATACCGCGTCGGTTGCGCCCGCGAATGGGGGTACGTTGACGGGAACGAACAACGTCGCTTTCACGTCACCGGGCAGCAACGTTCTGCTCTTTGACAACTTCGCGGTTACGGTTCCCGAACCTTCCACTTACGCGATGTTGGCGTTGGGTGCCTTCGGCTTGTTGGCAGTGCGTCGCGCTCGCCGGGCGCAGACGGCTTGATCCGCTCACTTCCTTTCTCGAAGGGTTGAGGCTAATCGCCTCAACCCTTCGTCATTTTTGGGGATAGGGCATCTGCGTGTGGGCAGTTTGGCTCGCGCCGCACTGTCCCCGCTCAGAGGGAGGCTGGCAGGGCGAGCACCTCTCAAAATCCGGTCATCCTGAGGGGAGTTCGACGACCCGCAGGACCCCTCGATGATGGACACGCTCTGCCTCCCGAGTGTAACAAGCCGAAAGACCTTCCACCGTCGAGGGTGCCTCAAGCTGACCAAAGACGATGATCTCGAGGCTGACTCGAATGAGATTCGCTCTATAGCGTTTGCCAAGCGCCCGCTCTCAAAACTTTGTCATCCTGAGCGAGTGGAACGAGCCGAAGGACCTTCCACTGTGCCCGTTCTGTGGGGCTGCTCTCGGCGGGGCGACGGCCAGTCCTCTCTTGTGAAAGAGGTCCACTGGAGCGTGGCGTCAGCAG
>CAHJWO010000360.1 GCA_903642295.1 PVC group bacterium
GGACGAGACCGCCGTGCCGGGCAGCGGCAGCCGGGCGGGCCGCCGCGCCAGGCCGTGGAGTTATCGCGCCAAGCGGTGCATGGTGGAACTTTTCCGCCGCGCGACGGGTCGGCGGCGCGGGGTGACGGAGGGCACGAACCTGCTGCCGCTGCTGATTCGCGTGCTGGCGTGCTTCAGCAAGCTGGACGGTGAGATCCTCGAAGGCGAGATCGATTCCAGCCTCGGGTTCCTGCGCCACGATTACCCGGAGGCGGTGTACTCCGCCTTGCGCAAGGAGTTCCGGCAGGCGCTCCAGGAGCAGCCCGACCTCGACGCGATGGCGGCGAAGCTCAATGGCCAACTCACGCCCGACCGCAAGATTTTGCTGGGGATTCAGCTCTGGGATCTGATCTGCCGCGCCGGGCAGCAGCAGGAACAGGTGGTGGCGTTTTACCGCTTCATGGCCGGGATCGGCATGACGGCCCAGGCCATCGATATCGTTTATCAGTTGAACGCGTCGGATTCGACGGACCCGGGCGTTTTCCAGAAAGGGCCCTCGCCGCTGGAGTCGCTGACCTTCGGCTCGGACAAGGCGGCGGTGGACGTTTTCCTGAAGGATCTGCCGCTTTCGGACCGGCTTTTCATCTACCGGTATCACGACCTGATCCTGATCAAAAATCTGTGCTCGACGCAGGTCGTCGCCAATGGCCGACCGCTCAATCGCGCCAACCTGGGACGGCTCTACGAGGGGCAGCGGGTGGTCCTCGGCGAGCGCGTGCTGACCTACCAGGAGTTGGTCGGGTATTTCAACGCGAAGAAGAACGTCGCCATCCCGCAGGTGTTCCTAGCGATTAACAAGGACGACGAGGTTTCGTTCGAGCGCGCCCGGACCCGCGACAGCGTGCTGGAGGTGAAATTCGGCCTGAAGGTGCAGGTGACGGCCCTGCGACGGGTCAACGCGCGGCTCAACGGCGTGGAATTGAAATCCGGCACGCAGGTCGATGCAACGCTGGACGACAGAATCCAATTCCATAACCACAGCGAGTTGCCCCTGAGCGAGTTGCGCCGCCGCGCGCGGGCGCTGGGCGGGCGGTTTCAACTCATCGCCAGCAAGAGCGAATACCGCGTCTCCAACAACCCGAGCTTGCTGGATGCAGACGATATCCTGCTCTCGCCGGGCACGGGCGGGGACGTGTTGCTCAAGATCAGTTGCGACTACGATCAGAAGATCGGCACGGTGGAAGTGCTGCAAGCCAGCCGCTCCATCCTGGTCAACGACACCCCGGTGCGCAACAGCGCGCGGCTGGCGGACGGCGACCTCATCCGCATCGACGTGGGCCAGGCGTTGCGCTGCAACTTCTCCGAGCGGATGCTCGAAGAGGAACGCAATGTCATCCGCGTGCTGGAAGTGCGGGATTTGCGCCATGCCTTCCGGGTCGGGGAGACGACGCTCGACAACATCAATTTCACGGTCACGCGCGGGGAAATGGTTTGCGTGATGGGTTCGAGCGGCTGCGGCAAGAGTACGCTGTTGCGGACGATGGCCGGCCAAAACTGGCCGGACGCCGGCGGGGTGGTGCTCAACGGGCGTTCGCTGTATGACAACGTCGATGATCTGCCGCGCTACATCTCGTACATCCCGCAGGACGACGCCTTCGATGAGCAACTGACCATCGAGGAGAATCTGACGATGGCGGCGGCGTTGCGCTCGCCGCACCTCTCCGGGCGGGAACGGGCGCGGCGCATCGACGGCAAGCTGATCGAACTGGGTCTGAACGAACGGCGCAATTCGTTGGTGGGCAGCGCGGTGCAGAAGTCGCTGAGCGGCGGCGAGCGCAAGCGGCTGAACATCGGGTTGGACATGATCGGCATGGCCGACGTGTACCTCTTCGACGAGCCGACGAGCGGGTTGTCCAGCAAGGATAGCGAGCACGTCATCGAGATCATCAAGAGCATGAGCCACAACAAGATCGTGCTCGTGACGATCCACCAGCCCAGCTCGAAGATTTTCGAGATGTTCAGCAAGGTGATCCTGCTCGACAAGGGCGGACGGCTGGTGTTCTTCGGCACCCCGAGAGAGACGCTGACCTATTTCGCGCAGGCGGAGAACCGGCAGCAGCACGGGGTGGACGCGGAGGGCTGCGCCACGTGCGGGTCCACCCGGCCCGAGTTCATCTTCGACGTGCTCGAAACGCCGCTGCGCGACATGAGCGGCGACATCATCTACGAGGAGAATGGCCGGGGGCAGCTCGTGCCCGCCCGGCGGTTCTCGCCCGAGTTCTGGCGCGACGCCTACGAGAGCCACCGCTTGCTCCAGGACGTGAAGCAGGTGCCGCTCAAGCGGGAGACGGCCAGCCGCACCGCCGCGCCCTCCACCGGCCCGCAGCCGCAACGGCGGCGCTGGTTCGCGCAAGTTCGCTGGCGCGAGGAATGGACCCAGTTGCGCACGCTGTTGCGCCGGGCGTTTTTCAGTAAACTGCGCAACCGCGTCAACGTGCTGACCACCATCGTGGAGGCCCCGCTGCTGGCGGCGCTGATCGCGGTGGTCCTGCGCTATAACGACAGCGGCGCGTACGATTTCGCGGGATCGTTCCACATTCCCATCTACCTTTTTCTCGCCGTCACGGTGGCGATGTTCCTGGGGTTGACCAACAGCGCCGACGACATCATCCGCGACCGGGTCGTGCTCCAGCGCGAGCGCAACCTGCGCATCCGGCTGCCCTATTATATTTTCGCCAAGGCGAGCACGCTTTGTTTGTTCGCGCTGATCCAGTGTGTGTTGTTCCTGCTGATCGGCAGCTATATTTTACAGATTCGGGGCATGTTCTGGTTGGACCTGTGGTACACGGCGCTGACGGCGTTCTGCGGCGTGACCCTGGGTTTGCTGATTTCCTCGCTGGTGGCCGACGCCAAGACGGCGGCCAACATCGTGCCGCTGATCCTCATCCCGCAAATCATCATGGGCGGGGCGCTCATCGAGTACAAGGAGATGAACAAGGACCTGGACGTGGTGTACACGTTCAAGCGCTGGCTGACCAACCACCCCGGCGCCGACGCGGTTGCCAAGGGGCGCGAGACCGACGAGCGCAGCAAGCTTCAGGTGCCCCTGATTTGCCAGTTCATGCCGATGCGCTGGAGCTACGAGGGGCTGGTGGTCGCGCAGGCCAAGCTCAACCCGTTGACCCGGCGGCAGGAGGAAATCCAGAACCGCATCCAATACATTGCCGACCGGGGGCAGGCGTTGGAGGAACAAGGCAAGGAGCTTTCCCAGGTGCAGCGCGATCAGCTCGACGGCTACAAGGAACTGCTCGCCATGCTCTCGGGCCTGGAGGGGGGCGACCCGGCGGCGGTGGACCTTTCGCTACGCCAGATCGACCAGATGGAAGCGCGTTTGCCGCTGGAGCAACCGGCCCTGCCGGATCGCGGCCACGGCGCCACCGCCGAGCAAATCTACGTCAACCAGAAGATCAACGACCTCGTCTCCAAGGCGGAAATGGAGCAGTCCGATTACCGCAATGAGGAACGCAAGCGTAACGAACTGAACGTGTTTTTCGGGGTGTATCGTTACATCTTCCACCAGAAATTCAGCGTGCATCTCGTCAACAGCGTCGTGTTGATCGGGTTCTCTTTCCTCACGCTGGGTCTGCTGCACTGGAGCCTGCGCCGGGAACTGGAACGGTAGCCCGCGCCTCCGGCACCGGAGGCGTGCTCTGAAAGATG
>CAHJWO010000361.1 GCA_903642295.1 PVC group bacterium
CTTGCAGTGAATCCTCCCCCAAAGTCTGTCATCCTGAGCGAGTGGAACGAGCCGAAGGACCTTCCACCGTCGAGGGCACCTCAGGCTGACCCAAGGACGATGATCCCGCGGCTGATTCAAACGGGATGCGCTCTAATGAAGGTCCTGACGGCTGTCCCCGCCGTCCGTAGCAGGCCGTGGGTTCCCGCTTGCGGCGCCGCCGCCTTGCTTCCAGCTTCCCTCGCCATGCCTCGCCGCGCGCTGACCACGCTCCTCATCCTCGCCGTCGCCGCACCCCTCGCCCTCCCCTTCGCTTATCACCATTCTCTCGCCGTCGGCCTCCTCGTCACTGCCGCCGCCTTCGCGTCCCACCTCGCCCTCCTCTCCGGCACGCTCCGGCCCAACAACCCCCTTTTCGGCCCGGTCACCACGGGCTTCACCCCCGCCCACCCCGACGAAATCTGGCTGACCATCGACGACGGCCCCGATCCCCACGATACCCCGCGCCTGCTCGACCTCCTCGCCGACGCCGACGCCAAAGCCACCTTCTTCGTGCGCGGCGACCGTGCCCGCGCCCACCCCGGACTCGTCCGCGAAATCCTCCGGCGCGGCCACGGATTGGGCAACCACACGGACACCCACCCGCAAGCCACCTTCTGGTGCCTGGGGCCCCGCCGCCTGGCGCGCGAAATCAACGATTGCAACACGACCCTCCGCACGATCACCGGCACCGTCCCGCGCCTCTTCCGCGCGCCGGTCGGCATGATCAACCCTTTCGTGCATCCCGCCGCCGCCGCGTGCGGCCTGGCGGTCATCGGCTGGTCCGCGCGGGGTTTCGACGGTGTATCCAATGCCGACCCCGCCGGGGTGGTCCGGCGCATCCTGGCGGACCTCCGGCCCGGCGGGGTCGCGCTCTTGCACGAGGGTCGGCGCAACTCCGTCGGCGACGCGATCAACGTTCAGGCCATGCAACTGTTGCTCGACGCCCTCCGCGAGCGCGGCTGGCGGGCCGTCCTGCCGCCCCTTCCCACTTCCGCCTTCCGCCTCATCCCTTGAGCTTGTTGAGTTCCGCGATGAGGGCCTTGGTCTGCGCCACGCCGCGAATCGCCTCCAGCGGCTTGCCGGTCGAGTCGCACACGATCAAAACCGGGAAACCTTCCACCCCGAACATCTCCCGGATTTGCTCGTTCTGCATGATCGTCTCCCGTTTCTGGGTCTTGTTTTTCGGGAAGTCCAACTCCAGCAGGACGAGGTTGTTTTTGGCGTAATCCTTGAACTCCGGCGTGCTGAATACTTCCTTGTCCAATTTCACGCAAAACGGGCACCAGTCCGACCCGGTGAAGTCCATCAGGAGCAGCTTCTTTTCGGCCCTGGCGCTTTTGAGGGCCGCCGTCGCGTCCTCCGTCCAGCCGGGTTTGGCGGTGTCGGCGTGGACGGCGGCGGGCAGGCCGGTTAGCACGGCGGCCACGAGGAAGAGAAAGAGACGCTTCATGAGTTTGGGGAAGGTTTCGGTGGTTCGAGGCCCGACCGGATGCGATGAACATACCACAAAATCCCGGAAATTCCTGGTGCGACCTGCCCTGACAGCGTGATCCGCCACGCCTGCGACGCCCGCGACGCCTGCGACTTAAAAATGGCTTTGACGCCAATTTCCCCCTTTTAATTCCCGGACCTTCCTTGAAGCTTGGTTTGCTTGAATCTCGAACCTTATATCCAGGACGTGCTGATCGTCGGCGCGGGCCTGAGCGGCCTGAAAATTGCGCGCGACCTCCGGGCCGCCGGGCGGCGCGTCCTGGTGCTCGACAAGGCGCACGGGGTCGGCGGACGCGCGGCGACGCGGCGTTGGGACGACGTGCCGGTGGACCACGGGGCGCAATTCTTCACCGTGCGTAGCGCGGCGTTCCGCGCCCAGACCAACCGCTGGCTGGCGCACGGCGTCTGCTTCCGGTGGACGGACGGCTTCCACCAGTGGGACGAGGCCCACGGTCTGCGCCCGCCCGACCCGGAGAGCAAGGACGGCACCCACCCCCGCTACGCCTGCCGCCAGGGCATGAGCGCGCTGGGCAAGGACCTCGCCGCCGTCCTCCCGCCGGATGCCCTGCGGCTCGCCGCCCGCGTGACCGGCCTGCAACGCGCCACGGACGCCCGGGGCCGGGGCTACTGGCTCGCTGAAATCGAAGGCGCACCCGCCGACGAACCGCCCCCCGCCGCCTACGCCGTCGTCCTCACGCTGCCCACCCCGCAAACGCTCGCGCTCCTGGAAGCTGCCGGCCTGCCGGACAGCCTGGACCCGGGCGAACTGGCCCGGCTGCGGGCGGTGGAATACGCGCCGACGCTGGCGGTCCTCCTGCGCGGTCCCGCCCTGAAAACAGCGTGGCAAGGTATCCAACTGCGCGATCAGGCATTAAGCTGGATCAGCGCGGACACCGACAAACGCGAGGACGGTGTTCCGGTCGAGGGCGGCCCGCAGGTCTTCGTCCTCCACGGCAGCCCGGAGTTCTCGCGCGAGCATCAGGACGGCGACCTCACCGCTGCCGCCGACCGCCTGGTTGCCCGGGCAGGCGAGATCGTCGGCGGCTGGATCACGCAACTGCCCGAACGCCAGGTGCATCGCTGGCGATACGCGAACGTGCCGCGCGGGGTGGACCGCTGGGCGGGTTTGCAATTGGCGCTGGACGGCGAGCCGCCGCTCTACGTGGCGGGTGACGCGTTCCTGGGCGCAAAGATCGAGGGTGCCTACCTCTCCGGCGCGGAAGTGGCCCAGGCAATCTTGTCGGCGCGGGTCTGACTTCCTGAACGTCGTCGCCGGTGAAGCACGCGACCGTGCGGACGGTCCTGGTGTCGAGATTTCGAACACCAGACTGGGAAATTCCAAAATTCCACAAAAAAGGTTAATTTTTGCATCCACCCCTGCCTTTCACTCGGATTAGTCCACAGCAGTCATCAGTTTGGTTCACCAGTTCCTCCTAAAATGCTAAATTTCAATCATTTCACAAAGACGCAAAGCGCGACCCTCGTCGCGCTTCTTTTGGCGACGCTGGGCCTCGGCGGCGTGGCCCGGGCCCAACAGGTCACCGTTACCGGCACGGTTTCCCTGTTCAACGCGGCCACGGGTTACACGTATAACTATTCGATCACGAACGGCGCCCCGATGGATTTGGCGGAGATTACCGTTCCGGCGAATCCTCAAAGCTCCCTGCTGAACCTGACCGCGCCCACGGGCTTTCTCATCACTTTCGATTCCGGCAACGGTCTCTTCTCCTTTCTGGAGGACAACAACCAGAATACACCGCAAACTTTTGCCTCGGGCACCACGGTCACGGGCTTCAGCTTCACGAGCTTCTATGCCCCCGGTGCGGCTACCTTCGATGCGCTCGACGCGGGCGCCAATGATTACATGGGCACCACGCTAGCTCCTACGGTCGTCCCCGAGCCCACTACCACCTTGCTCTCGTTGGCAGGCCTTGCCCTCGTCGGCGGTATCGTCGTCCGCCGCCGTCTCTCCACCCAATCCGTTTCGATCCAGTAAGCCCGTATTCCTCCATCCATTATGCAAAATCCCCAGACTCCCGGCGACACGCGCCGCCATCCGTTTCTTTTGAAGACCGTCCAGTTGTCGGCCGGTGCCGCACTGGCAGCGGCGGCTTTGTTCGGTCCGGCAGCCACCGTCCAGGCCTCCAGCCACAGCGACGCGCCGCTCATCAAGC
>CAHJWO010000362.1 GCA_903642295.1 PVC group bacterium
CACGAGCGGCCCGACCGGCGTCGGCGCGACGAGTTTTTCGACGCCGCGCTCGGCGTGGCGAATATTCCCGTCCTGCGTGTGACCGTCCAGCGCACCTATCCGCTCCAGGAATTGCGCGAGCAAATCCGGGAAACATTTGGAACGACGCGAGGACGCTAGCAGACTTCCGGCAAAAATCGGAAATCGTCCGCAGATTTCGCAGATTTCCGCAGATGGGAGGGAGGGAAAGACAACCCAAGCGGTCCTTCAGCTGGTCATCGGCGAAAATCTGCGAAATCGGCGGACTTTTGCCGGAGGTCTAAGCATCTGCGAAATGGAAGCTCGGTGGATGGCGATCTCCGAGCGCCATGTTTTCCCGGCGGCGCAGCCGCCATTCTTCCAAGCCTTTTCGACCGCGGCGCGGTGCCGAAAACAGGGCGCTCGGAGATCGCCATCCACCTGGAAACCTTCTCGTCCATACTTGGTGTTCCTCTGCCCCGCTCCCCGGGAACACTCAGGGCAATTTTATCGGGCCGATGATCACCTCGTTCTTCGGCGTCGCGGCGACGATGGGCACAGTGGTCGTTGGCACCACCGCACTGATCGGCGGGGTTGTCACGCCTGTCAGCACGCCGGACGCCAAGGTAACGTTGGCCATGATGGTCAGTTGCGATCCCGCGACGGTCCTCCACGTCCCCTGCGAAACGGCGGTGAGCGTGTTTCCACCCGCCAAGGTCAACACGTCACCCGGTTGCGCGGTGACCGTGGTTCCCGCCACAATCCCGAGCAGGTTCCCCGTCGAAGCTGTCTGCAAGGATGCGATGCTGCCCACGGTCCCCACGGCGCCGGACGATGGGATGACCGACGTGTTCACCCGGAACGTGTTGACCCCGGTGGCGGTCAGAGTGAGCGTGCCTCCGGTGCTGGCCGTGCCGAACGTCGGTATCCCCCCACCCGTCAGGGGGATCGCCGGTGTCTGGACAAAATTGCCGGCAAAGTTGGCAGTGGTGGTGGCCCCGAGGCTGAGCGTGGCCAGAGAAGCCAAGGACGCCGAATCCGCGTCCAGCACGACGATGAGATACTTCCCTTCCAGCACCGAAGCCACCGCCGCGGGCACCTTGTGCTTGATGGGCAAGCTCAGCGTCTGGCCCCTGGCCAGTTTGGTCACCCCGGAAAAATAGTCCGCCAGCTTGAGCGTCGCCAGTTTGGTGTCGTCGGCGTCGAGCACGGCGTCGTCCGAAAGATAGACGGTGGCAGTGACGTTCTTCGCCGCTTTGGTGCCGGTGTTGCTCACGGCGACCGCTGTCTTGACGCGCAGCAGGTTGCCGTCCGGGGTCGTGGTGATTTTCAAATCGCCTGCACTGCCGGAGAGCACCGGGAACTTCAAACTCGTCGCGCCGGAGTACGTGTTGCTGCCGGTCAAGGCAAGCGTCCCCGCGCCGCTCTGCAGCACCCCGCCGTTGAAATTGATCGCGCTGAGCGTACCGTTGGAAAGCGTTGCGCCCGTCAGCGTCCCTGCGTTTCCGGTCGTCGTTGCCCCACGGATATTCAACACACCGGACGCGTTGGTCACCGACGCGTTCGCGGCGGTAGAAGAACTACCGAGACCCAGCGTCCCCCCGCTCCCGGTTTCTTCCGGGGTGTCTGAGTCCACCGGTTCGAGCGGACGTTGGTTCGCCGCCCAAGCCTGACCCGCGCCACTCAACAGCAAAATGGCCAGACTACAGACGGAAAAACGGGCAACGATGGCAGAGGTCTTCATGGCAGTGAGCAATCCTGGGTGGGAGTTCGTAGCCGGATGAGATCGCCAAGTCCAGCGAAAAATGGCAGTCTGCTCATTGGATGCGCAACGCCTTTGTCACGCAAGGTGGCCGACAACCTCCGAGCGCCGCCGGGACCCTCGAAATCGAATGCCGACCTCTCATTTCTCCCCAATCATCACGGCAAATACCTACGGCCAGCCTTTGGGCTGCTTTGCCTAAATCCCACCCGGCGCTTTTGCCTCGACCAACCGGTGCTCTTCCTGCCCTTCCTCAATCGGCGCGAAACCCCGCCGCAACACGTTCTCCGTCACCACGCGCGGAAACACGAAATTCAGCAAATAATCCCGCCCACCCGCCTTCGTGCCGCCGCCGGACATCTTGAAACCGCCGAACGGGTGCCGCGCCACGATGGCCCCGGTAATCGTCCGGTTAATGTAAAGATTTCCCACCACCAATTCCCGCTTCACGCGCTCGATGTTCGCCGGGCTCCGCGAATATAAACCGCCCGTCAGCGCGAACTCCGTGTCGTTGGCGAACTGGATTGCCTCGTCCAGGTTCTTCGCCTTCAATACCGCCAGCACCGGCCCGAAAATTTCTTCCTTGGCCACGCGCGCCGTCGGCGCCACCTCGGCGAAAATCGTCGGGGCGATGAAATACCCGTCCCCTTCCGGCACGGTGCCCTCGAACGCCAGCCGCGCCTCGCCCTTGCCGATCTCGACGTACCGCTTGATCCGCTCGTGCGCTTCCCGGTCCACCACTGGCCCGACGACCGTTGCCGGTTCCTCCGGGAGCCCGACCTTGATGTTCGACGTGGCCTCGACCAACCGCGCCAGAAAACGGTCGTAGCAATCCGCGTGGACGATCAACCGCGACAACGCCGAACACTTTTGCCCTTGGTAGCCGAACGCCGAATACAACGCGCCCAACACCGCCTCGTCCAGATCCGCATCCGCGTCGATGATGAGCGCGTTCTTGCCACCCATTTCGCAGACCACCTTTTTCAACTGCGCCTGCCCGGGACGCGTCCGCCCGCCCGCCTCCCAGATTTTCAAGCCGACTTCTTTTGACCCGGTGAACGCGACAAAATCAATCTTGGGATGGTTCACCAGAAACTCCCCCACGTCTTCCCCGTGCCCCGTGAGCAGATTCAGCACCCCGGCAGGCAGCCCCGCGCGCTGCGCCAGATCCATGAACCGCGCCGCCGTGATGCTCGATTGTTCGGCGGGCTTCATCACGACCGTGTTCCCGGTGACCAACGCCGCGACCGTCATCCCGCACAGGATCGCCAGGGGAAAATTCCACGGCGCGATGACCAGGCCCACCCCGCGCGGAATGTACTCCTGCACCGAGTTTTCCCCCGGCACGGAGAAGGTCGCCTGCGCCCGGCCGAGTTGCCGCATCTCGGCGGCGTAAAAATCACAGAAATCAATCGCCTCGGCAATATCTCCATCGGCTTCCGCCCAGGCTTTACCGACCTCGAACACTTCCAGCGCGCCCAGCTTGAAACGCTCCTCGCGCATCAAATCGGCCAGCTTGACCAGAATATCCGCGCGCCGCTCCACCGGAGTCGCCCGCCAACCCGCCGCCGCCGCCAGGGCCGCGTCCACCGCCGCCTGCGCCTGCTCCCTGGTGGCCGCTACGACGCGCCCGATTTTCTCCGCGGGCCGGGCGGGATTGACGGAATCAATCCAACTTTCGCCCGTCACCGCTTTCCCGCCGATGATCAACGGATAATCCTTGCCGAAAGCCGATTTCTCCTCCGCCAGGGCAGCCCGCATCTTTTGGCGCGTGTCTTCCAGCGTGAAATCGGCGGGCGGTTCATTGGCAAAAGGTTTTTTCATCACAAAATCCTGTTCAGGTAAATGTCCACTGACGCCGTCCATTCCGTCGATACCGGC
>CAHJWO010000363.1 GCA_903642295.1 PVC group bacterium
GGCACCGTCAGCACGCTGTTTTCCTTGAACCTTGAGCTTTTCTTCCTTCCTTGAAGCCTGGTTGCTTGAAGCTTGAACCTTCCGCCGCCGCTCTCCATGTCTCTCCCCATTGACCACCCCGGGATCTCCCGCCGCCGGGCTCTCCGCGACACGCTGGTATTCAGCACGGCGCTGCTCGCCTCGCGGTGGACGGACTTCGCCCGAGCGCAGCCCAGCGCCGCGCCGTCCGCCGGGGCGAGCCTGGACCTGCTCGCCGTGGGCGACTTCGGCAGCGGGAACAAGCATCAGATCGACGTGGCCCGGGCCATGGGCGCGTTCGCCCGCCAGATGCCCACGCCGCCCGCCGCCGTGCTGGCGCTGGGAGACAACTTTTACGGCAAGCTGGAGCCGGATCGGTTCGGCAAGCATTTCGAGCAGATGTACTCGCCGCAGGATCTGGCGTGTCCGTTCTATACGGTGCTGGGTAACCATGATTACGGTCCGGGCTACGACGACCCGCACGCCCAAGGCGCAGCCAAGGCGCAGATGCAACTCGACTACGCGCAAGCCAATCCCACGTCGCGTTGGAAGATGCTCGCCAAATGGTACGCCCTGGAATTGCCCGACGCGCAGCACCCGCTCGTCAAGGCCATCTTCGTGGATACCAATTATTTCGAGGGCGCGATGACCCCGCAGGAAAAGCTGGAGCAACAGCGTTTCCTGGCGGCGGAACTCCAGCGGCCGACGCGCGCCCCGTGGCTCTGGCTGGTCGGGCACCACCCGCTGTTCAGCAACGGCCAGCACGGCGACGGGGCGGACATGATCAAGCGATTTGGCCCGATCATCGCGGAACACCCGATTTCATTTTACCTCTGCGGCCACGACCACACCTTGCAACACCTGGAGGTGGACGCTTACAAGGCCAGCTTCGTCGTCTCGGGCGGCGGCGGCGCGCCGCTGCACGACTTCACGCGGGGCGACCGCGGATACATGGACAAGACGCTGGGCTTCAATCACCTGCACGTGACGCCGGAGGCCGTCGATGTGCAGTACATCGACCGGGACGGTTTCTGTCTGCACTCGTTCCGCCGGACCCTCGCGGGCAAGGTGTCGGTGACGACCCCAGGGTAGGGTTTGGACGCCTCGTCCGAGGACGCTGTAAACCGGCTCAGCGCGCGCCCGTTTCGGCCAACTGCGTGGCCAGCACCGCCTGGAATCCGGCCGGTTCGTCCACCATGATGAAATGCCGCGACTTTTCGAAAAATTGGAACTTCACCTGCGGCAGGTTCGCGTACTGCGCGCGGTAGCTTTTCTCCACATCCTCGCCGGTCGTGCCGGGTTCGACCTTGTCCGCCAGCGCGCCCAGCACCAGCACCGGGCACTTGATGGCGGGCAACTCCGGGCGCAGGTCACGCCCGAGCAGTTCGCTCATCGCTTGCCCGACGGTGGGAGGGTCGGATTTGCTCGTGAGCGCCGCGATGGCCGCCGCCTTCTCGGGCGAGGTCACCATGCTGCCGATGAATTGCTTCTGCCCTTGGGCGAACACCTCCGGGCTGGTCGAGCCGATGCTTTTGCCGATGGCGGCGGACGCCTTCTGCGCGTCGGCTTCCGTCTCGACGCCCGGCATCATCAGGGCCGCCAGGAACGGCAGGCTGTCCACGATGACCAACCGCCCCGGCAGTTCCGGGGCCTTGGCCGCCAAGTCCAGCGCCACATCGCCGCCCAGGCTGTGGCCGACGATGAGCGGATGGTCGAGTTTGTGCGCCCGCGCGTAAGCGACGATGGCGTCGCGCACGTCGGCGAGGTAATGCTCGCGCCGGGCGACGGGCGGCAGCCCGCCGAACCCCGCCAGCGTGACGACGTAGCACGTCGCCTCTTGCTGGTTCTGCGCGACCGCGTCGTCCCAGACGCTGCCCGGCGTGGCCAACCCTGGAATGAACAAGAACGCCTTGCCGCCCGAGCCGGTGATCTTCACGTCGATCAACCCCGGGACTGGTTCCTCGGCCCGCAGCCGGGGTGCGCCGATGGACAACGAAAGAACCAGCGCAACCAAGGAAGCGACCGCCAACGGCGGGAGAAAGGAGCGGAAAGTTTTCATGCGAAGATGGCGGGTCGGAGCGAGAAACAAAACGGCTTAATCCGCCGACGTTACCATCTCCAACAACGCACGCACGCCAAATCCGGTCGCCCCGCGCGCGAGATCGGCGCGATCCTTCGTGATCGCCGACGGACCCGCGATGTCCAGATGCGCCCAGGGCGTGTCCTCCACGAACGTCCGTAAAAACGCCGCCGCCGTGCAGGCCCCGCCGGGGCGGCCGCTGGAGTTCTTGATGAGCGCCACGTCGCTCTTGATCTGCTCGCTGTACTCGGGATAAAGCGGCATGGGCCACAGGCGGTCGCCGCTGCGTTCGGCGGCGGCGAGGAGCTTTTCTTTCAAGGCGTCGTCCGTCGTCCACAGCCCCGCCGCCCAGTCACCCAGCGCGACGACGCACGCGCCCGTCAGCGTGGCGAGATCGACGATGGCCGACGCCCCGCAATCCTTGCGCGCGTAACCCAGCGCGTCCGCTAGCACGACACGGCCTTCGGCGTCCGTGTTGTTGATCTCGATCTGCCTGCCGTCGTACACCGTGACGATGTCGCCCGGACGATACGCGCCGGGGCCGGTCATGTTTTCCGCGCTGGCGATGACGCCCACCACGTTGCGCCTGGGCTTGAGCGCGGCGATCCCGTGCATCGCGCCCAGCACGGCCATGCCGCCGCACTTGTCCCACACCATTTCCTCCATGCCCAGCGCGGGCTTGATGGAGAGGCCCCCGCTGTCGAAGGTGATCGCCTTGCCGACGAAGGCCAGCGGGGCCTCGCCAATTTCGCCGCCGCAGTACCACAGCACGACGAGGCGCGGCGGATGCTCCGACCCACCGCCGACGGCGAGCAACCCGCCGAAACCGTTGTGCTGCAACGCCGCTTCGTCGAGGATTTCGACGGTCAGCACGCCGCCGCTTTCGTCGGCGAGGGTCTGCGCGGTGGCGGCGAGCGTTTCGGGGAAAAATCGGTTGCCGGGCTGGTTGCCGATTTGCCGGGCAAAGTTGGTGGCCTCGGCCATGAGGCGGCCCCGCTCTCCGGCAACGAGAATGCCGTCCACGTCGGCGGCCACGAAGGTCAGCGTCTCCAGCCTGCTTCTGGGCGGGTCATCGGCCTTGGGCGGCTGGAAAGTATCGAAGCGGTAAGTCCCGAGCACCGCGCCCTCGACCGCCGCTTGCGCCTGGGGTGCCCAGTCGCCCAACTCGAACGCCGCCCGCGTGCGGCCCTTTGCCTGGAGAAATTTCGCCGCCGTGCCGCCGGCCCGCCGGACGGTGTCGCCCGTCACCTTGGCCGAATCGCCCAAGCCGACGTAAAGCCGTTTTTCAGCGTGCAAAAGCAACAGGCTGTTGGCGGCCCCGGAGAACTCCGCCACCGGGACCGGGACGGCGGTCCGGTGGCGGTTTTCCCTGGTGAGCAGTTGGACGGTGATCTCGGATTCGGCGGGAACAGTGGCGGAGAATTCGATGTGCATGATCAGGAATGGAACCGATTACGTTTCGGGGCAGTTCCGGAGCGTGGCAAACGCGAACATGCGTAGGGGAT
>CAHJWO010000364.1 GCA_903642295.1 PVC group bacterium
CGGGACCGCGAATCTGGTGGGATGGACCGCGCCATGAGTACACGCACCGATCCCCGTTTCGATGCTTACATGGAGAAGGCACCGGAATTCGCTCGACCCATTATTACACATGTTCGAGGGTTGGTTCACGAGGCTTGCCCGACCGTGCAGGAATCCTTGAAGTGGAGTCAGCCAGCCTTTGTGTACCGAGGAAAAATCCTGTGCATTCTGGGCGCGTTCAAAGCGTATTGTCGGCTCCACTTTTGGAATTTTGAGATGGTGCAACAGGCCATCCGCGAGACGGCCAAGAGCGACGACGGCGAGCGATTCGGTCGGCTGACGTGCCTCGCTGATCTGCCCGATGATGCGACGATGCGGCGTTATTTCGAGGCGGTGGTGGAAAACGCCGAGTCCGGCGAAGCGTCGCCGACGCGCGAGATGCCGGTCGCGCGCAAGGCGGACCTGCCCGTGCCGGTGGACTTCGCCGCGTTGCTCAAGAAGGCTCCGGCAGCGCGCAAGACGTTGGAGGGTCTTCCGCCCAGCCACCGCCGCGAATACCTGGTATGGATCACCGATGCCAAGCGCGAGGAAACCCGCGCCCGCCGCATGGCCACCGCCGTGGAGTGGCTGTCGGAGGGCAAGTCCATGAACTGGAAATACGAGAGGCGTTAGAAGGCAGAAGGTCGAAATGCTTGGTAAAACCGAAGCCGGACTTGCTTTCAGCCCCGGCAGGGGTGCAAGACCTCAGCCCACGGCGTGAGCCGTGGGAACCGGCTCCCCATCTGGATAGCCCCGGCAGGGGCGGAAGAAAGGGGCGAGGGTTGGCCTGTCGGGCCAGCGGATTTTCTTACGCCCCTGCCGGGGCTTTTGCCGCCGTCAATCGAGACCACGGCTCGCGCCGTGGGCTGAGGTCTTGCGCCCCTGTCGGGGCTGCGGAGGAAAGCCGCAGGGATTTCATCCCCAGCGTTTAATTTTTCCGATCATCCCAACTGAAAAAACGCACCGAGAGAACCGTCATCACCACCACCCATGCGCTCAGCACCAACAGGTTGGTGCCCGGCGAGTGGATGGGAGGCGCATCCACCATCGTCTGGCGCAGGGCGTCGCCCAGATAGTTGAGCGGCACGAAAGGGATGATGTAGTCGAACACCCGCGAGAGGTGGTTGACCGGGAAAAACACGCCCGAAAGCAGGATCATCGGCAAGTTGATGATGTTGCCCAGACCGATGCAGATTTCCTCGTTCTTGCTGACCGCCGCCATGAAGAAGCCGAGGGAAATGAACACCAGCGTCCCCAGGAACAGCCACCCGGAAAAGGTCCACCAGTTGCCCACCATCGCCACCCGGAACGCGTAACGCCCGATGAGCACGCAAATCGCCGTCTGGAGGAGCGCGACCGTCAGGCGGAACGCGACGTAGGCCGTCAGCAACGCGGTGCGCGAGAGCGGCGTGGCGTTCAGGCGCTTGAGCACTCCCTGGACGCGCAACGCGACGAGCGGCTGCGCCGTGGCGAAAAGCCCGAGCTGCATGAGGCTCATGCCCAGAATGCCCGGCAGCAGGTAATCGATGGTACGCAGTTCCCGGGCGTTGCCCGCCTCCGTGCGCAACCCGAGCACCCGGGGCTGGCCGGTAAGGCGGCTGTCCACGGCGTCGAGTACGCGCGTGAGCATTCCTTGCAGGATGGGCGTGAGCACCTGCCGGGCCGGGTCGATGGTGAGGATGACTTCGACGGGCGGGACCGGGGCGGCCTCGTCCGCGTCGTCGGAGTCCACGGGCGCGGGGGCGGCGGCAGGGGAGGCCGCCGGTGAAGGAGACGGGGCAGTGGGTGCCGGGGCAGGCTGTTTGTCGTCCGCGTCATCGGACAACACGTCCACCATTTCGTCGAGACCGCGCTTTTCTTCCAGCGCGGCCCTGAGGGCGCGGTCGTGGGCGGCGCTAGCCTTGTCGGTCAGTCCGGCTGGGATCGTGATGACGGCGTCGAGGTGACCCTGCCGCAGGTCGTTTAGCAGCGCGGCGCGGTCGCCTTGAACAAATTTGAGTTCGGAGAAAGGATTGTGCTCGGTGTTCTTCGGATCGGGCTGGCCGTCCTTGTCGATCTTGGCCTTGGGCAGGTCGCGCAAGGCGTCGATGAGCGCGCGGGTCACGGCGTCGTTGCTGTCCTCCGCCACGAGACCGACCTTCGCATCGGCCTTGTCCTGATTCGTGAATACCAACCCAAAAATGGTGATAAAGAGGATCGGAAACGCGATGGTGAGAAACAGCGCGCGCTTGTTGGAGAGAAACTCCGTCAGGTTGGCGCGATAGAGATTGCGGAAGGCACGCATTGGGAGAGGAAGATTCAAGAACCAAGATTCAGGATCCAGGGAAGATTTAAGGTTCAAGATTTAAACAGCACGGGCGGGCGGCATTGGTCAGTTTGGATCTTGAACCTTGGGTCTTATTTGGATCCTGGTTCTTGAATCTTGGATCTTCTTCATTCCCTGATCCGTCGTCCGGTCAGCTTGAGGAACACGTCCTCCAGCGTGGCCGTATGGATGGAAAGTCCGCGCAGATCGACCCCGCGCTCGGCGCAGAGTTCCATCAGCGCGCGCGTGGTGTGCGTAACGTGCGACGAGGCGAGGCGCGTCTGGCCATTGGCCTCCTCCCAACGGTCCACCGCCGGGAGAGCTTCCAGGGTTTCGCGGGGGAGTTTGGCGTCGCTCAAAAATTCTAGGGTGGTGCGCTCGAAATGTTCCGCGATCAGCCCCGCCGGGGTGCCCGCCGCGATGACCTTGCCGTGGTCGATGACCACGAGGTTGTCGCAAAGCTGCTCGGCTTCTTCCAGATAGTGCGTGGTGAGCAGCAGGGTCTTCCCCTCGGTGCGGAGTTGGCGGATGACCTCCCAGAGCGAGCGCCGCGCCTGGGGGTCCAACCCGGTGGTCGGCTCGTCCAGGAAGACGACGGCGGGATCGTTGACCAGCGCGGCGGCGATGGCGAGCCGCTGGCGCTGCCCGCCGGAAAGATCGCCGGAGGGCGTGTCGGCTTTTTCCTCCAGGTTGACCATGCCGATGAGCCGTTCCACCGGCAGCGCGCGGGGAAAGAAACTCCCGAATAGCTTGAGCAACTGGCGGATCGTGAGCTGCTTGAAAAACGCGGTGGACTGGAGTTGCACGCCGATGCGCTCCTTGACCCGGCGCGGGTGGCGGCGTGCGTCGATGCCGAGCACCTCGATGGTACCGCCGTCGGCGGGGCGCAGGCCCTCGATCATCTCAACCGTCGTGCTTTTGCCCGCGCCGTTGGGGCCCAGCATCCCGAACACCTGCCCGGGCTCGACCCGGAACGACACGCCGTCCACGGCGCGGAGTGGACCGTAGATTTTGACGAGATCGGCGACTTCGACGGCGGCGGGCATGGTGGATTCCGACTGTGCATGGGAGCGCCGGGAGATGCAAGCCGTCCTCCGGTTTTTGCAAGGTCATTCAATTTGGTCCAAGCAAGTCAGTTTGGGGAGCGCACGCGCCTCGCGTGCTGCCGACGGCGCCCCGCCGTCGGCTCTGGGGAACGCC
>CAHJWO010000365.1 GCA_903642295.1 PVC group bacterium
GCTCGTTCCACTCGCTCAGGATGACAGACTTTGGGGGGAAGATTCAAGCAAGGCTTATCCAATCGGGCTGCGCTCTAAGTATGTACGAGAGGGTTTCCAGGTGGATGGCGATCTCCGAGCGCCAGGTTTTCGGGACCGCGCAGCGGTCTAAAAAGCTCGGAAGAATGGCGGCTGCGCCGCAGGGAACACATGGCGCTCGGAGATCGCCATCCACCAAGATTCTATTTCGCAGATGCTTCAGACCTCCGGCAAAAGTCCGCAGATTTCCGCAGATTTTCGCCGATGACCAGCAGAGGGACCGCTTGGGTGGTCTTTTCCTCCCTCCCATCGGCGGAAATCTGCGCAATCTGCGGACGGTTTCCGTTTTCTGCCGGAAGTCTACTCGCTCAGGATGACAGCAAAAAAGACGATGTAACGCCGTAGACCGGAAGCGGTATCAACCGTTCGTCGTGCCGCTCAGCCGCCGGTTCCGCGATTCCTCGAACCGTTCCGCCGAGCCGGCCTCTTGGCTGACCAACGACACCACCACCGCCACGAGGAACGACAACGGAATCGTCACGATCCCCGGGCTCTTGAGCGGGAAAATCGCTTCCTTATGCTTGAAGATGTCCACCCAGACCGTCGGGCAGAGGACGATCAGCGTTACCGCCGAGATCGTCCCCACCCACATGCTCGCGCAGGCTCCGCTCGTCGTGAACCGGCGCCAGAAGATCGACAGGAACAGCGCCGGGAAGTTCGCGCTGGCCGCGACCGCGAACGCCAGCCCGACCATGTAGGCGACGTTCGTCTTCTCGAAACTCAGCCCGAGGGCCACCGCCACCACGCCGAAGAACAACGTGGCGTAGCGGGCGACCGTCAGCTGTTCGCGCTCGGGGGCCTCGCCGTGGCGGACCACATTGACCCAGAGGTCGTGCGAGAGCGCGCTCGCACCGGAGAGTGTTAGCCCGGCGACCACGGCAAGAATCGTCGCAAAGGCGACCGCCGCGATGAAGCCCAGCATCGGCTCGCCGCCCAGCACGCCCGCCAGCATCGGCGCGGCCATGTTGTAGGCGGGATCGACCGCGATGATGGCTTTCTGGCCGACCAGCACCATCGCGCCGAAGCCGAGGATGAAGGTCAGCAGGTAGAAGAAGGCGATCAATCCCGTGGCGTAGAAAGCGCTCTGGCGGGCCTGCTTGGGGTCGGGCACGGTGTAGAAGCGCATCAGGATGTGCGGCAGCCCGGCGGTGCCGATCATCAGGGAAAGGCCGAGGGAGATGGCATCGAGCGGCTTGGAGACCAACGGGCCAGGACCGAGGACGTTGACCGCCGCTTTGTAGCCCGCGCCACCAAGGACGCCGACGCCCGGCTTGTTGTAAAGTTCAGCGGCCCGCGAGAAGAGGGCCATCGGGTTGAAGCCGAATTTGGACATCACCAGCACGGCCATCAAGAACGCGCCGCCCAGCAGCAGGCATGCCTTGATGATCTGCACCCACGTCGTCGCCAGCATCCCGCCGAAGAGAACGTAAATCATCATCACCACGCCCACGATGACGATGCTGTAGTTGTACGGCATCCCGAAGAGGAGCGCGATCAGCTTTCCCGCGCCGACCATCTGCGCGATGAGGTAAAAGATGATCACGGCCATCGTGCCCACGGCGGCGGCGATGCGGACCGGTTTCTGGTTGAGGCGATAGGCCACCACGTCGGCGAACGTGTACTTGCCGATGGAGCGCAGGCTTTCCGCGATGAGGAAGAGCACCAGCGGCCAGCCGACGAGAAAGCCCGTCGAGTAAAGCAGGCCGTCGAAGCCGCTCTTGGCCACGAGGCCGGCGATGCCCAGAAAACTCGCGGCGCTCATGTAGTCGCCCGCTAGGGCGAAGCCGTTTTGCACGCCGCTGATGCTGTTCCCGGCCACGTAAAAGTCCGACGTGCTCTTCGTGCGCCGCGCCGCCCAGTAGGTAATGCCCAGACTGAGCGTGATGAAGACGAAAAAGAAGATCTTGGCCGTCGGGCCGATGTGTCCAAGATCCTGCTGGACCGCCTCCACGGCGGCACCGAGCAACGGGGAAAGGATGAAGGATGCAGGATGCAGGATGCAGGCAGCGGAGAGGAGCGAGGTCATGGGGGATCAGGCGACTCCCTTCCGGTTGGCGGACATGACGTAGATGAGCGTCAGAATCCAGGCGGAGACGATCACCAGCGCGCCGAGCAGGATTCCCCAACTCAGGCCGGGCACCATCTGGGTGCCCATGAAGGGTTTCTCGTAAGCGACCAGCAGCACGAAGGCAACGTAGATCGCCAGCATCACGCCGGAGAGGACGAACGATAACGAGGAGCGGCTGCGCGTGCCGACACGGGTGGCGGCGGCTGGGAAGTTGTCTGGAGGGAGAGCCATGAGGCAGGAATGTAGGAAGTTTCGTGCAGTGCGGGAAGCAGGAAAACAGCGCACACGAAATTGTCACACAAACCCCGCACCAGAACTCTGGTTGGAAGGGCAAGCGCTCTGCTTGCCGCGTCCTGGCGCTCGGCCCGGCAAGCGGAGCGCTTACCCTGCGATTTCAACGGATGGCAAAGGGGAGGTTCGACGGATTCGCGGGCAGGCAGCGTCCTGCCAGCAGGTTCTCGAAATAGCGAACCAGCGGCGTCGGCAGAGCGTCCGGCGCGAACCAGCCGGCGGCGGCGATCTCGTCCGGGTCGCCGATGACCGGCGGAACTTCGTCGGCATCCCCGCGCATCCAGACCGTCACGTAATGCTTGCCCGCGTCGGGCAGCACGTCGTTCGTGATGGCCACGAACGCCACGTTGGTGACCCGGACGCCGGTTTCTTCCAGCGTCTCGCGGGCGGCGCAAGCCTCCAGGGATTCGCCGAAGTCGAGGTGCCCGCCGGGAGTGGACCAGTAGCCGCGCTGGCTGCGCACCAGGAGGAGCTGGCCGTCCGCCCGGACGACGATGCAACCGACGCCGACGTAAGGCACCTTCGGCCAGACCTGTTCGGGAGCATTCGTCGCCACGACAAAAACTTAGAGTTTCAGGACGAAGTGATGGCTGGTGATGTCCATGCGCTTCATCAGATAAAAACGATGCGCGCCGTGCCGCTGGACGCCGCTGTCGAGTTCCAGGGCGGCGCAACCGGCCGCCCGGGCCCGGGTGATCAGCCAGTCGAACAGCGGCTGACCGTAGCCTTTGGAACGGTCTTCCGCGCGGGTGACGAGGTCGTCCAGGTAAAGATGGTAGCCCGAGTGGAGTTTTTCCAGAAACCGGTAACCTGCCAGCGAGCGGATGATGCCGCCGGACTCCAGGTAGGCCAGGTGATAGCCGGACGCCTGCTGACGCTGAACCTGCGCGATGAACGCGGCTTCGTCCGTCAGATGCGGGCGTAGCTCGCGCATCACCGGGTAGCAGCGCCCGATGGAATCCGGTTCTTTCGCCAGGGCGATCTGCACGGCGATCCGCATGTCGCTAAGCATGTGCGAGCAAGTAAGTCGGTGTAAAGTGCTGGATGAGCCAACCGAGGTTTGTGGCCCCCTTGGGCGA
>CAHJWO010000366.1 GCA_903642295.1 PVC group bacterium
CGGGGCGGGCGCGGCGGTGGGCGCGGGGCGCGCCTCGACCGGCGCGACCGCTTCTTCCTTGGGCGCAAACCGGCCTTGCTTGTGCGCAAAATCCCAGGCCACCAGCCCCAGGAGGATGAGTGCCACCACGCCGCAGACCACCAGCGTCGCCCGGGAGGCAAAATCCCGGCCTTCTTCCCAGACGCTGGCTTCCTCCTTCTCCCGCGCCTCCATCTCCAGGTGATGGATGAGATATTCGGCCTGCTCACGTCCCAGCAGTTCCATCATCTCGTAGTCCCGACCGCCGTACCGCTCCATCCGACGCCTCTGGGAGACGGTGGCATCCCTCTCATAGCGGCCACGCGGCGGCAGGCGGAACCCCCCGCGCAACTCCGTGGGTCCGATCACGGCGGGGGCAGGTTCCTCCGGCGGCGACTCACTGTCCCGGAACCAGGCCATAAAGTTTCGGCGCTTCAGTGAGCAGGTGCGCGGCGGTCAATTCGTGGGCAACCGGCCCGCGAGGAACGAAGGTCTGGGAGTCGGCAGCGAGGACGCCCGGGCACCCGGGTTTGCGTTGTAGATCACGGTGTTCGACACGGAACTCGACCCGCCGGGATAGTACACGGGGTAACCCCCGGCGGCGGGATAGGAGCCGTAGTAAGTCGGGCCGTAATAGGAACCGGAACTGAAGCGCGAGGTGGTGTCGGTCGAGAAATAGCCGGTGCCCGTGCTGGCGCTGGTGGACATGGCCGAGGCGTCGAGCGGCGAGTGATAGTAAAGTTTGGACGCCGGGGTGGGCGCAGGCACGCGGACCATTACCGGGGCCGCCGTGCGCGTAACCACCTGCGTCTCCGTCCGCGGGTGCATGTACAGGTAGAGGCTGAGCAGCGCGACGAAGATCAGGAGCAAATTCTTCAGCATAGCGGTCCCTCCATGCAGCACTAAAACGAGTGGGATATCAAGCGCAATTCGTTCCCCGCCGGGGCCACGGGCGCGAGCCGGGCTTGCGGAGCGGAAAAAGGGGGTGATCGACGGGATTCGAACCCGCAACAACCAGAATCACAATCTGGGACTCTACCATTGAGCTACGACCACCATCCTGACATTTCGGCCGTCCCGAAGGGCGGCGAGGAAGGCCCGTAGATTGACATGCGCCCATAAAAAATGCAAATGCGAATTGCCAGCGAACCCGGTGGATGATACAACGCGAGCCAGACCGCATGTTTGCCCCTGCTCAAAAACTGACCGCCGCGCTAACGGCAGCGGCCCTCGCCGGATCGAGCCTGCTGACGGGCTGTTGCACCGGGTCGGACCACCCGGCCCGGACGGCGCGCACGGAGGACCCCCACCCGGCAATCGATCTGAGCAACGCACGGCTCGCGCAGGGCCTGCCAGGGTCATCGGCGCAGAACGCGGCGGATGCGGCGTTTCTCCTGGGTGTCAACGCGGTCTTCTACGGCATCGTCGCGTTAACCGGCCACCGGGACAGCGCTTCTGATACTCACTCCGAAAGCCCGACCGAAGACAACTACCGGCAGGCAGCGAGAAATTAATTGGGCACCCGGCGAAACGGTCGCGCCAGACGATTCGTCGATCCCTGCGGCAATCAACTTGCCCTGATGAGCGAGGTCCCGGTGGGTGCCGCCTGACCCGGCAGCCAGGGTGGTCGCGCCGCGATTGGGGACCCAAACGCGCGTTGCTGTTTCAAGGAGATGGGGTATGTTTCAGGAGTTCCGATGCTGAAGCGTTTTCTTCCCGTTGTCCTGTGTGTAACGCTGTTGTCAGCGTGTGTGCCGGGGCAGGCGCTCAGGTCACCGGCGGTCGGGGGAACGGTGACCAATCGGCGGACCGGATACCCGGTTGCCGGGGCCGAGGTTTCCATTATCCGGTCCTATGAAAATCCGACGGCACCGGCGCTGGCGAGCAGCGTCAGTGATGCGGAGGGACATTACTCGATGGCGGCGCAATACACCTTTGGCGTCATCCCGCTTTACGGCGATTGGCGGACGCCGGGAGTGACCGTGCGAGTGAGCAAGGCGGGATACCAAAATTTCAGCCGCGACGAGCCGTACAACCTGGTTCTGCGACCTTTCGAGCCAATCCGCTCGGACGTTGCCCTGGACCCGACCGGCGCGGCGGGACGCGCGAAAACCATTGAGAAGGCAAACAGCTATGAGCAGAATTTTAGAAGAGTCCGTCGTTCCTAAAGTCTTGGCCGGTGAGCGCATCTCCGGTGCGGAAGCCCTGGAAATCTACCACCACGCCCGCCCCGCCGACCTTGCCGCGCTGGCCGATGCCCGCCGCAACCAGGCCAAGGCCGCCGCTTACGACGGCAAGGGCAACGAGACGGTCACATATATCATCGACCGCAACATCAACTATACGAACGTCTGCAACGTGTACTGCAAGTTTTGCGCGTTCTACCGCACCGAACGCGACGCGGACCACTACGTCCTCACCCACGAGCAGATCGACCAGAAATTGGATGAGCTTACCTCCGTCGGCGGCATCCAGATCCTCATGCAGGGCGGCCACCACCCGAAGCTGACCATCGACTGGTACCTCGACCTGCTCCACCACATCCGGGACAAGTACCCGCACATCAACATCCACGCGTTCAGCCCACCGGAGTTCAACCACTTCGCGGAGGTGTTCAAGATGCCGATGCGCGAGGTCATCACGAAGTTCAAGGAGGCCGGGCTCGGCTCGATTCCGGGCGGTGGCGGCGAAATCCTGGTGGACCGCGTGCGCAACCGGATCGCGCCGCTCAAGTGTGACAGCGACCATTGGCTCGAAGCGATGGCCATCGCCCACGAACTGGGCCTGAGCAGCAGCGCGACGATGATGTTCGGCCACGTCGAAACGGTGGAGGAGCGCATCGAACACCTCCAGCGGCTGCGCGACCAGCAGGATGCCACGAAGGGCTTTTCGGCGTTCATTTGCTGGACGTTCCAGCCCGACAACACCAAATTGAAAGCCAGCCCGGTCGGCACGGCGGAATACCTGCGAATGCAGGCGCTCAGCCGGGTGTTCCTGGATAACTTCGAGAACGTGCAAAGCTCCTGGGTCACGCAGGGGCCGAAGATCGGGCAGGTGGCGCTCAAATACGGCGCGAACGATTTCGGCAGCGTGATGATGGAGGAAAACGTGGTCAGCAAAGCGGGCACGAGTTTCCGGCTCAACAGCGAGGAGATCGAACGGTTGATCCGCGACGCAGGCTATCAGCCCCGGCGGCGGAATAATTGGTACGAGTTGGTTTAAACGTTTATCGGCTGCGCCCGCTGGCGCGGCCCCCGGCGACGTGGCGCTGACCCTGGCGCGGACCGGTGTCGTCGGCGCAGGGGGCCAAAGGGCAAAAACGCGCGCTGCCTTGTCGGCGGCGGGTGGGGGTGCAACCCACCCCGCCGCGCTGGTTCTACCGATGATCCTAAGCATCTGCGAAAGAGAATCCCGGTGGATGGCGAGTTCCGAGCGCCATGTGTTCCCTGCGGCGCAGCCGCCATTCTTCCAGGCCTTTTAGACCGCTGCGCGGT
>CAHJWO010000367.1 GCA_903642295.1 PVC group bacterium
TGCGAAAACAGCCTGCGCCGGTTGCAGGTGGACACCATCGACCTCTACCAGATCCACTGGTCGGCGGACGATCTGGCAGAAACCGAGGAAGGCTGGCGCACGCTCGCCGCGCTGCAAACAGAAGGCAAAGTGCGGTGGATCGGCGCGTCCAACTTCAGCCGCGAGGAACTGGCGGCGGTTCACACCATCGCGCCGGTCACTTCGCTGCAGCCGCCGTACTCTCTGCTCAAGCGTGACGTGGAAGGAGATCAACTGCCCTGGTGCGAGACGCACGGAGTCGGCACGGTGGTCTATTCGCCGATGGCCTCGGGGTTGCTGACCGGTGCGATGACCAAAGAGCGCGCCGCCACGCTGCCCACCGAGGATTGGCGCAGCAAGAGCCCCGAATTTCAGGAACCCAAGCTCAGCGGCAACCTGGCGACGGCTGCACGGTTGCGTGCCGTGGCCGAGCGGCACGGACACACGCCGGGTCAGGCGGCGGTCGCGTGGACGTTGCGCTTGCCCGCCGTGACGGGTGCCATTGTGGGCGCGCGCAACGCCGGTCAGGTCGAAGGCGTCATGGCAGCAGGGGACTGGCGGCTCACGCCAGAGGAAGTCTCCGAGGTCGAAGGATGACGCCGTCGCCCGCGGTTCCCCGGGCCAGATACCTCCCCATATATTTCGACGGTCAAAACAGACAACCGCTGGCATCGGTACAATTTGCGAAGGGGATGAAGTATACTCTGAGATGCCGAAACTCGACGCCATTGCCCCCATCGTTTGGGTCAAGTGGGGCGGCACGGTTCTCAATGCCTCGCACGAGGAAGCTTTGGATGCGGCCGACGGCCTCGCGTTTCGAGCCATGAACTCGGGCGCAGGCATCCGCACGCTGCTGATCGTTTGCACGACGAATCTTGCGCAGATCCAAGCCATCGAAGAGGCTTTGACACCTGGCACGATCACCCGGCCCGTGGATTGGCAAAACTACAGCGTCGCGGAGATGGTTTTCAAAACAGAAAAAGGCAGCGGGCTTGGTTATCAGGAAAGGCGGAACGAGTCCGGCAGATCTGCCCTCGTGCTGTGTGCCACCCGCCCCACCTCCGTGCAAACCCTCGAGGGGCTGCTCGGCTTGCCCGAATGATTTTCAAGTCGGAGGACCAGCGTTCTGCGGCTGTGCACGTGCTTACGACAGGCAGTGATTATCCAGCGCGCAACCTCAAGCTGGGATGATCCGCTCGGCCTGCAATCGGTCGAATAACTCGAAGAACGAAGCGGGCGTGGGCTGGTAGGCATGAAAGCCTAACAAACGGCTCTGAGTCATGTCGTTGACACACTCGATGGTGCGGCCCAGGTCACCGTCGGTGTGCCACCAGGAGACGAGCTTGTTCACATAGGGGTCGCTAGGAAGCACTGGCTGCCTATTGAATCGAAGCCGCCGCACGGCACCGCTTGCTTTCATTGGGCAGAAAGCGCCGTCACGGCTGACAGTATTGAAGCCAGTCGGTCCCACCGGCAGATTCGTGCCCACGGGTCGCTCGGCGGGAGGGACGCGAGTACAAACGATCTTTGGTCTCCTGTCGTATGCAGACGGTGGACACAACGATGCCGACCGAAACTTCCGCCGCCCTTTCGCCCAAGCTGCTCTGGCTGATGGCTGCGGCCTGCGGGGTCTCGGTGGCCAACGTGTACTACAACCAGCCACTGCTGGGCACCCTGGCCACTTACTTCCATGCCCCGCCTTGGCAGGCGGGCCTCGTCGCCACGGCGGCTCAGGTGGGCTACGGGGCGGGCATCTTTTTCTTTCTGCCCCTGGGCGATCTGCTGGAACGGCGCGGCTTGGTCGTCGCGCTCGTGTACCTGTGCGCCGCCTGCCTGGTCGCCATGGCCGCAGCCCCGACATTGCCTTTGCTCATTGCCGCCCAGCTTTTGGTAGGACTGTCGTCTATCAGCCCGCAGATCCTGATCCCGCTCGGGGCGGAGATGGTCCTGCCCGAGCAACGCGGCAAGCTGATCGGCACCCTGATGAGCGGCCTGCTTTGCGGCGTCCTGCTCGCCCGCACGGTCGCCGGCTTTGTCGCTGACCACTTCGGCTGGCGGGTGCTCTACGCCGTGGCCGCCATGCTCATGCTGGGTCTGGGTGTTTGCCTGCGCGCGAGTCTGCCGCATCGCCCGGCCACGCTGCGGCTGCCGTACGTCCAGCTCATGCGCTCGATGCTGGAGTTGCTACGCACGCAACCGATTTTGCGGCGCGCCTCGTTGGTGAGCGCGTTGTCTTTTGCGGTGTTCACGGCCTTTTGGGCCACGCTGTCTTTTTTGCTGATGGATCGCTTCCGCGAAGGGGCTTCCGAGGCGGGGCTCTTCGGCATCGTCGGCCTCATCGGAGCCGCCGGCGCGCCGTGGGCCGGGAGGTTGTCCGACCGCAAAGGCTCGGGGTTCACCATCGCGCTCGCGCTGGTGCTCACGGCCCTGGCGTTCGTGATCATGGGGCTGTGGGTGACAATTGCGGGCCTCATCGTCGGCGTGCTGCTGATGGACTTAGGGGTGCAGTCCATCCAGGTCGCCGCGCAAGCCAGCGTGATCTCGCTGCTGCCCGAAGCGCGTTCACGGCTCAACACCCTTTACATGGTGGCGCGCTTCGGCGGCGGGGCGGCGGGCTCGGCGCTCGGTGCTTTGGCATGGTCGTGGGCACGCTGGCCGGGGGTATGCCTCTTTTGCTTGACTGCTTCGGCCACCGCACTGCTCGTGCATCACCGGCGTCCGGCAGATGGTTGATCACCATTTCGCCGTCCAGGTTTACGCTGGGCATCCGTTGCCGCGAAAGGTGCGGCCCATCGCCGCCAACCGCTCTTCCAATGATTCTTTCTGCTCAAAACCCACGCTCTCTGCTGCCAATTTTCCTGTTGTCGGCCGCCGGATTTACCATCTTGACCACCGAGTTCGTCATCATCGGCCTGTTGCCGCCGATGGCCCGCGACCTGCACGTGAGCGTTTCCCAAGCCGGTCTGCTAGTGACGCTTTTTGCCGTGACGGTGGCGGTGGTCGGCCCTTTGCTCACGGCGCGCGTGGCGCACTACGAACGCAAGACGCTCTTTGTTTCCGTGCTTCTGCTTTTCGCCTTTTCCAACGCGCTGGCGGCGGTGTCGCCCAATGTCGTGGTCATGGGTGTCGCCCGGTTCATCCCGGCCTTGGGGCTGCCCGTCTTCTGGGCGCTGGCAAGTGAAACGGGGATTCGCATCATCGGACCGGAGCGGGCGGGCAAAGCCGTGTCCATGGTTGGAACGGGCGTCGTGGCCGCCACGATCTTCGGCATCCCCATCGGCACGCTGATCTCGGACCGGTTCGGCTGGCGCACGGCCTTCTCGGTGATCGCCGTCCTGGCTCTGGCCAAGGCGATCATGCTGTTGGTCTGCATGCCCCGCATCCAGGTCCCGCAGGAGCGCGTGCCCGTCTGGCGGCAGATGAGGATTTTGCGCGAGCCCCGGATGCTCGGTCACGTGTTGCTTTCTTTGCTGGTGTTCGCCGG
>CAHJWO010000368.1 GCA_903642295.1 PVC group bacterium
GAGGTGATCACCGGCAGCGAAGGCGGGATGGAGGCCAGGAATTCGGCATTGAAGCCAAAGGTGCCAGCGGTGTAATATTGGGATGCGACCGTCGAGCCGGGGGGAACCGTGCTCAGTTCGAGCTTGGTGAAGGTGGGGACATCGACATCATAATAGAGGACGCGGTTGGCCGTGTTGCGGTAGCCGCTTGTCGGGGCATTGAGATAGCCGCCGCCGTAGGCACCCGAGGCGGTGTTGCCGCTGCTCACCAGCGTGCGCGTGCCGGTGGCGGGATCGAGGCTGATGATCTTCGCCGCCGCTTGGCTCTGGGCCTGATCGAAGATGAGGACGCGCTGGTTGGTGAAATCCCAGGAAATCCCGGTCAGCGTCTGGAAGCCGGTGTAAGTGCCCGCCGTGCCGTCCACGCGCGGGGCGGAGGTGGTGGTATCAATCCGGACGATCTGCGGCGCGGTCTGATTGGTGATATCCAGCAGCGCGTAAACCGTGCCGTCCTGTTTCACGGCGAGACCGTTGCAGCCGGTCGTCGTGCCGTAGCCGGCAGCGGCGAAGTTGAGCAGAAGCACGTTGGTGCTGGGAACACCGGTCGTCGTGCTGGGCGTGAACCGGTAGATGCCTTTGATGAGGGTCGAGCCATTGGCGGCGGTGTTGCCGCCCGAACCGCTGTCATAGTACACGAAGGCATTGTTGGCAAAATCCCACGTGATGGCGGGAAATCCCCTTTGCGGAAGGACCGGAATGGACGCGGAACTGGCCGGCGCGATGACCTTCGAGCGCGAATAAGCGGTGGTGGTCAGGTCGATCCTGAAGAAAGAAAGGGCGCTGGAGTCCCAGTAGTAGAGTTGCTGGGCGGGCGAGACGGTGCCAAGGGAGACTTTCGTGGTAAAGGCCGTCCCGCTGCCCACGGTGGGTGAGGCGACCGTCGTCAGAGCTCCAGCGGTCGCGCCCTGGCTGTTGATCACGTCGATGGCCGTGCCGTCGAAGTCGAAGATGACGGCGTCCTCGGGATTGATGCCGGTGCCCGACGCGGCGGGCTCCGGGGCAATGCGCACCGGCCCCACCGGTTGGCCAACCGGTTTGATCCCGACGGCGGCGGGGAAGGCGACGGCGGCGGGCGCGGCGACAGCCACCGGAGTCGCGGGGCTCGTGGCGGGGGAACCCTCCCGGGGCGCGGCGAGGACGGAGGAGTCCGGGACCGCCGTCAGCAGGCAGGCCGCCAAGACCATGAGCAAGCGGCGCGGCGCGAGGGTCGCCTGGCAAGCGGGGTGACGGGAGACAAGAGGAAGCGTCATGGATGGAAGAGGGCTGAAGGGGAGGGCAAACGGGAGAAATTCGCAGACAAGGCGCGCTACGTTTAACGGGAAGCAACCCGTGTGCCTATACTCCTTTGGGAGTAGGGGAGTAATCTTTCTTCGAAAATGTGGATCAGGCCGTTGTGGTTTTCGTTGAGGGTTGGTTTTTGCTGTATCTGAAGTTGGCCTCGAACGCCAGCGAAAATTGGTAGCCGAGGCTGCCGTGCAGGCGGGTTCGGTGATAAAAGCCCTCGTCGTCGTCGAAGATCAGCCGCTTGGCGGCCTGCCGGGTGGCGGGCCGTATTCCGTGGAAGCACCCGGCTTTGAGGGTGGCCCAGAAGCTCTCCATCCTGGCGTTGTCATCGCAGTTGCCTTTGCGGCTCATCGACGCGGCGGCCCCGCTTTCTGCCAGCAGCGCCCGCCTCGCGCCGCTGGCGTACTGCACGCCGCGATCCGAGTGGCGGGGCAAGCCGGGCGGCGATCCCGCCCCGCTTTCTGCTACGCTTGGGTCACCAACGTCGCCGCCAGTGTTTCGCCGGTTTGCCGACCCACCAAACGGCGGGTGCAGGCGTCGAGCAAACCCGCCAGATAGAGGCAGAAGTTGCTTGTAACGAGTGCGCCGGAGCGGTGTCCGGTGCAAGAAATTCTTTGCCCCTGCCGTGCAAGCTGCAATCTTCTTTCAGCCGTCCATTCTTTCCCTCGCATCCCATGAAAATCGCCCTTGGCTCCGATCACGCCGGTTTCCAGTACAAAGAGGAAATCAAAAAGTACCTCCAAACCGCCGGTCACGAGGTCATCGACAAAGGCGCGCCCACCTATGACGCGGGCGACAGCTACGTCACCTACGTCCGCCCGGCGGCGGAGGCCGTCCCCAGCGGCGAGGCCGAGCGTGCCATCGTTCTGGGCGGCTCGGGCAACGGCGAGGCCATCGTGGCCAACCGGGTGCGCGGCATCCGCTGCGCCCTGTGCTGGAACGAGGAAACCGCCCGCCTGGGCCGCCAGCACAACGACGCCAACTGCATCAGTATCGGCGAGCGCATGGTGGACCTCGCTACCGCCCTGGAGATCGTACGCGTCTGGCTGGAAACCCCCTTCGAGGGCGGGCGCCACGCCCTGCGTATTGCGCAGATCGACGCCTGATTCCCGGCGGCGCGGCGAACATCGGGCAACTGGGAGGGACGGCTGTCCCAGCCGTTTATGGCGTCCGACTTCGGTGTTTCCTCTTTGATTTCCCGCGAAGGGAACTTGCCGCTCCTCCGCTTTCGCGAAATCGGTCTCTATCGTCCAAATTTGAGAAATCTTGGTTTGGAAACGGTCAACCTCCCGCAAGGGAACGATCCTTCATTGCCGGGGAGCCCCGGCGTCCTGTAGTAAATACCTAACTCCTGAATCAAATGAGCGACCTGACCACCAATACTTCTTCCAGCGGCGACGTGAACCCTGATCCTATCACCGGCGAGCCTGGCTTCCATCCCGTCGGCACGAGTGTCGGCGCAGCGGGCGCGGGGGTGGCAGGAGCAGCCATCGGCGCGGTGGTCGGACCCGTGGGCGCGGTGGTTGGTGCCGCCGTGGGCGCGGTGGCCGGCGGCCTGGCGGGCAAGGGCGTGGCGGAAAAGATCGATCCCACCGCCCATGAGTTATACTGGCAGCACAACCATCCGAGCCAGCCTTACGCGACCAAAGGCGGCTACAACGAGTACCACGGTGCCTACCGCACGGGGTACGAAGGCATGAACGAGCATGGGGCCGACAAAAGCTTCTCCGACGTGGAAAGCCACCTGCAGGCCAGCTACGAAAAGACCAAGGACGAGGCCGGGATGGCGTGGGAGCACGCCAAGGATGCCACCAAGGCAGCCTACGACCGTGCTCGGGATGAAGTGAAGAAAGCCTGAGTTTTTTCCGCACGAGCGGATCACCGAAACGGGTCGTCAACCCACTAGCCGGTGCCCCCCGGGCGTTGTCGTAAAGGCAACCCCGGGGTTTTTGTTGTCCTGACGGGACCTTCGCCATCCGAACGCCGCACGGCGGGAGACGGAACACGGCAGGCCGCTCACAAGGTCTTTCAACTTGCGGAGGATTCCGGCCCACTTTGGCGCCTCGCCAAAGCGCGGGAGGCCGTTACTCCGGAGCCGACGGCGGGGCGCCGTCGGCAGCACGCGAGGCGCGTGCGCTCCCCAAACTGACCTGCTTGGGCCAAATGGAATGACCTTG
>CAHJWO010000369.1 GCA_903642295.1 PVC group bacterium
TGGCGTTTCCGCTCGGCGTCGGCATCGACAACGAAGTGCTCGTCGCGCGCCTGGACGATCCCGGGACCTGCCACGGCCTAGTCGCCGGGGCGTCGGGCAGTGGCAAGAGCGAGTGGCTCAAGTCGGTCGTCGCCACGCTGATGAGCCGCAATCGCCCGGCCACCTTGCGCCTGACCTTGATCGATCCGAAGCTGCTGACGTTTGCGGCGCTCGACGGCGCGCCGCACCTGTCGGGACCGGTCCTCACAGACCTCGCGGGAGCTTTGCGGTGCCTGGGCGAGGCGGAAGCGGAAATGGAGCGGCGGTACCGCCTGCTGGCGCAGGAGCGGTTTACCCACCTGGGCGAACGCCACCGGGCCGGGAAGACCGACCTGCCCTACCGGGTCATCGTCTTCGACGAATTCGCCGACCTGATTTTGGCCGGGCGCGAGGAGAAAAAACAATTTGAATCCAGCGTGGCGCGGCTGGCCGCGAAGGGGCGTGCGTGCGGCATTCATCTGATCCTGGCGACCCAGCGGCCGGACAAGAACATCGTCACGGGACTGATCAAGGCGAACCTGCCCCTGAAAGTCTGCCTGCGGGTCACCAGCGCGGTGAACTCACAACTGGTGCTGGGCGAATCCGGCGCGGAAAAGCTGCTGGGCAGGGGCGACCTCCTTTGTGAGGCGGGGCGGGGCGTCCTCCGGGCGCAAGCGCCTTTCGTGGCCAGCGAGGATTGGCGGGGTCTTCAAGCCGGTCGGAAGATGTTCCGAGGTGGATGGTGACCTCCGGGCACCATGGGTTCCCTGTGCGGCGCAGCCGCCCGATCTCTCTGGGCAGCTTCGCTGCAAACGCAACCCATGGTGCCCGGAGGTCACCATCCACCTCGGAGCTTTTTGCACCGCGATTCTTTGTTATGCATACTTGGCCTCTTGTTCACCGCAGACGGTTGCCGTAACCTTTTGCCATGTCTGACGAAGGCATTCACGTCCCTTACAACCGTGATCTGAAGACCCCGGAGAAGCTCCTCTCCGGCGTGCGGCAGCCCGGCGACTTCTTCGTGGAGGCCGCCTTCGAGTCGGCGCTGCCGCGCTCTGGGCATCGTCCACATCGAGGAAAACGGCCCGGCGGAACCTGACTACAGCGATTACAAGGGCGGTCGGTACGACGAGGAGCCGGACGAGGACACCGACTTCGAGGTGGTCGAGGTGACCAACAGCGAGTGGCGCATCGGCGAGTGGCACGACACCGAGGATCATCCGGTGGCTTTCGGCGACGTGCCGCTGGGCGAGGGCGAGGTGCTGCCCGCCGGGGCGCTCGACGGCGAGAAGCCGGACACGCAGCGGCTCACCGAAGCCACCGGCAACGAGGGGGCGAGCTTCGAGCGCGCGTACCACCGGGCGGCCCTGGTGCTCTGGCCGCGCGAACGTTTTGCCGACGTGCTCTTGCAGGCGGGCGTGGCGGCGGCGCTGCCCTATTTTGCCCAGCGCGTGGCGGCCTGCGGCGGAGCAGCGGGCAAGGCGGCCCAGCGCAAGCCCGTGCTCGCCATCGCCCGGCGCATTCTCGGGGTGTGGGAAGCAACGGCGGCGCACCACTGGTACTCCCGCCCGGAGAAGAACCCGAACCGCTCCGAGATGCTCGCGTTGTTAGCGCGCCTGGGTGACCCGGGCTTGCTGGAGCGTTTCGTCGGTGGAGTCATCACACGACGCTTCGACGGCAGCGAGACCGGGTCGCTGGCTGCCGCCGGGGTGGCCCTTCTGCCGCCGCCGGTGGCCGGCAAGCTCCTGGCAACCCTGGCGCGGGTAAAAACGCGCGAGGTGCCCGGCGCGGTGACCGGATTGCTCGGCAACCTGCGGCGCGAGGTCGGCGGACCGCCGGACGCTCCCTGGAAAAAGGCGCTCACGGAGGTCGCGGCGGCCATCGTGGCAGCCTTGCCCGATCTGGAGCCGCCGAAGCCGGCCGCCGCCTCCACGGGCGGCGCACAATCAAAAATCACCCACCTCCTGCAATCCATCGCGCAGATCAAGCGGGAGTACGGCGTCGCGGCGGATCACGAAGAGGAGGAGGAAGAAGACGCGACGCCCGTGCGTGCGCCCGGCGCGGTGGAGGCCACTTTTGTGACGGAACTGCTCACCAGCGTGCGGGCACTTGATGCGGATGCCCTCCACGCGCAGGCGGTCACCGCCATTGCCGCGCATTCCGCCGCGTTCGATCCCGTCACGGTGGTCGTGCCTGCGCTGACAACGTTGCGCCAAGCGTCGTTCGCAGCGGCTGGATCCGGCAACGCCGATCTGGCCCGGCTGTGGCGACACGCAGCGGAGTTCCTGCTCGCGCGCAGTGAGCAGCCGCCCGCGCCTCCCCACGATTGGGCGCAGAAGATCACGCTGGCTTGCCGGAACGAGGATGACCTTGAATTGCAGGCGTTTGCGCGTGACCCGGCGCGACGGGAGCACCGTTTCCGCGTCAAGAAGGAGCGCCGTCAGCACCTGCACCAGACCATCGAGCGGCTCGGGTTGGATATGACGCACGTCACCGAGCGCCAAGGCTCGCCGCAAACGCTGGTCTGCACCAAAACGCTGCGGACCTTCGAGCGCCAATGCGCGCAACACAAAGCGGATGTCGCCACCATGCAGGCGCTTCTGAAGTGGTCGTCCGAACCGCCCGGCAGCGAGGGAAGTCGGCTCGCCGCCCGCCTGAGCGCGGCCAGACTGCGCCATCCGTTACCCGGCCCCGAAATCGGTGGCAGTAGATGATTCGTCCACCTGAAAGTCGCGGGAGTATTCACTTGCTTTACCCACAACGATGACGGACACCGACCAAGGCGGAGCAGCCTCGCCGGAGGCGAGCACGATCAGGGGAAATGCGGGCAATGCAGAAGTGTTCAGAATTCAAGGGCCGCTCGCGCCACGTGGCCGTGGACAGTCAGGGCACGCTGCTGGCCGTCCGCGTCACGGCGGCCAACGCGAGCGACTCCTCGCAGGCGGGCACGGTCATGACGCAGGCCCAAGCGAGCTACCGCACGCTGGAAAGCCTCACCGCCGACCAAGGCTACCGCTGGCAGGCCCAAGCGGCGGCCCACGCCCTGGACTGTGAACTGCACGTCACCGCCAAACCCAAAAGAAAGGCTTCGCCTTGATCGCGTTTCGCTGGCGGGTCGAGCGCACCTTTGCGTGGCTCGGCCAGTGCCGCCTGCTCGCCAAGGACTACGAGAAAACCGTCGCCTCGGCCGAGGCTTGGATCTGGACGGCCATGTTGCGCGTGCTTGTAAGGCGACTCGCATGATTAACTCCACAGATTCTTAGACGGAAAAAATGATGCCCCTTGTCCGATCCCCCGTCGTCTACGTCCTCGGCGGACCCAATGGTGCTGCCAAGACGACGTTTGCGTGGGAGTTCTTACCTGCCGCACTGATCGTAGAATTTCTGAATGCAGACTGCCGCCACCAAGGTCTTTCAATTTGCGGAGGATGCCGGGGAGCGCACGCGCCTCGCGTGCCCGCTTTGGCGCCTCGCCAAAGCGC
>CAHJWO010000370.1 GCA_903642295.1 PVC group bacterium
CCGTCTTTTTGCCTTTGAACTTTTGCCTTCTGCCTTTTTACTTCTGATTTCCCGCCCTCCCCCGTGTCCCGCGCTCTCAAGTCCACTTTGCTCATCGGCGTGCAGGTCAGCCTGCTGCTGGCGATCATCTATGTGCCGGGGCTGATCCGCCCACTGGACGCGGCGATGGCGCGGGCGCTTGGCCTGGCGGGCGCGAATCTGGATCACCACGTCCTGCAACCGCTGGTGTTCTTCGCGCTGGCGTTCGCGGTGGCCTGGACGACCATCGACATCAACCGGCCTGTCTTCAAGGCGGTGGTGGCGGGCCTGGTGGTGGCCGAGGTGTTTACCCTGTCCGTGCTGGTGGCGCTCTACGGCGTTTATTTTTCGCCGATCCTCCCGGCGGCGGCGGCGGCGATGTCCTTCTTCGCGGCGTTCGTGTATTCGCATAGCGAATCGGGCCAGCGCCAGCGCGTGGCGGACGCGGCGTTCGGGCGGCGGGTTTCCGCCGAGGGAATGCACGCCCTGGTGAACGGACGCGCCCCGCTCGACGATGCCGGCGACTTGCAGGAACTGACGGTCGTGGTGGCCGAGATTTTCAACCACGAGGGGCTCATGGACGCCCTGGAGCCGACGCGCCATGCCGCCGTGACCAACCGTTTTCTCCACGCTGCCGCCGAGGTGCTCGTGCAGGGCGGCGGGACGCTCATCGCCTGCGACGGCGAGGGGGCGAGGGTGGTCTTCGGTGCACCGCTGCCCACCGCTGAACACGCGGCCCTGGCGTGCCGCGCCGCGCTGGAGGTCGCCCGGCAGACCCGCGCGCTCAACGCCGAGCTGGCGCGGGAACACGACGGCCTGACCTGCGACCTGCGCGTGGGCGTCAACAGCGGCGAGATGGCGGTGGGCTACTTTGGTTCGGAGCGGGTGGGCGGGTTCGGCGCGGCGGGCGAAGAGGTGGCGTTCACGCGGCGTCTGTGCGCGGCCAACCTCGTGTACGGGACGACGATCCTCATCGGCGCGCGGACCTTCGACATGGCCGAGACCGCCATCGAGGCGCGCCCGCTGGAACTGCTGCGCCGCCGCCAGGGCGACGCCTATCTGGAGGTGTACGAATTGCTCGGCGAGCCGAAGGACCTGTCGCCCGACGAGCTTTCCCGGCGCGACCTGTTCTGGACGGGCGTCATCTTTTTCCGGGAGAAGCGGTTGGCCGACGCGATGGGAAAATTCGCGCAGGCGCGTCCGGCGGACAACAAGACCGACGCGCCGCTGGAATACTACGTCAACCGCATCCGGCAGCTTCAGAACGGCCGGGGTGCGGCGGATTTCGAGACGACGCGCCTGCTGAATACGTTGTGAACAAGGTCCTGACGGCTGTCCCCCGTCCCCATTCGTCTTCGATCCCCCTCTGGGTCGTGCTCAGCGGTTACGCTGGCGCTCGGCGCGAAGCTGCGCGAGCACCTGGTCGAGTTCGGCGTGGATCTCCGCGTAAAACTCGGATTCGGTCACGAAATATCTTCCGTACCAGGCGTAGGCGGGTCGCAGCCGCCGGGCGGGCACATCGTAGAAAAAGCTCGGGTCTTTGTCCAAATTAGGCCGGATCAAGGCGTCGCAAAGTTGCTGGTCGTGCCGCAGCACGTCCACCATCCGCCGCAGTGTGCCTTCCACGGCCCGCAGACTGCGGACGGTTTCGACTTCCAACAGGTCAAAGCCGCCGCTTTGGAGCAGGCTGCCAAAGTCGGCCGGATTGTAATCCGTCCGGAAGTCGAACGCATAAATTGCCGGGGTCTCACCGGCTTTGAGCCGACGGTCAAATTCTTCGCCCTGTTTGTGGACCTCCGCCTCTTCGGCAATCATGTCGGTTCGCAGTTCGGAATAAGCCTTTTGAGCCCAATCGAGGATTTGTGCCCGCCGCACCCGCTCGTGCCGGTGGGATTGGTAATTGTTGAGTGCGAAAGCGGCGTAAACCCCGACGAATACCGTGACCAATTCTCCTGCCCAGTGGGCCGGACCCGCCCACCAGCGGTGGGCGGGAGGGGATGGCCGAACCGTGGTCGGCGGCGGGGCGCTCTCGGGGAGACTGGTCGGTGTTTCTTCCATGGACAACTTCTTGTAAACAAGGCGCGTTTTGCTTGCAAGCCCGCGTGGAAAATCGGGGATTTTGTGGTAGGTTTCCCTGCCCCGCATATGCGCCGAATCGACTACCCCGAACCGCTCCAACGCCTCGTCGCCCAACTCAAGCGGATGCCCGGCATCGGGCCGCGCAGCGCCGAGCGCATCGCCCTGTGGCTGGTCGGCACCGGACGCCAGGAAGCCAGCCGGGGCCGGGAGATCGCCGAGACCATGCTGGAAAACGCCGCCAAGGTCCGCCCGTGCGACCGTTGCGGATTCTTCACCATTGCCACGCCCTGCGAAATCTGCCGCGACGAGTCCCGCGCGGACGGCCCGCTCTGCGTGGTCGAGCAGGCCACGGACATCATCCCGCTGGAGCGCACGGGCGTTTTCAAGGGCCGCTATCACGCGCTGGGCGGCCGCCTCGCCCCGTTGGACCACGTCGGCCCGGAAGACCTCACCATCGACCGGTTGCTGGAACGCGTGAAGGAGGAGGGGGCCACCGAGATCATCCTGGCGCTCGGCGCGGACGTGGAGGGCGAGGCTACCGCGCAATATCTTGCCGGTCTGCTGCGAGAGTTCCCCGAGTTGAACGTCACGCGCATCGCGCAGGGATTGCCAGCGGGCGGTGGGCTGGAATCCGCCGACGAGCTGACGCTCTCGCGCGCCATGACCGGGCGCGTGTTGCTTTCCAAATAACCTGCCGTCCGCTACCGTAGCCGGGTTGTCATGATCGATCCCCCCTTTCGCAGTCCCGGTGCCAAAGTCGCCGGACTCGTACATTTCGCGCGTCTGCTCGACAAAATCCGGCTGCACCAAGCGGGCCGATTGCCGGAGGAATACCAGCCTAATTTCGGCCTGTCGGTGGGGCTGGACGGGATGCTCTGCGGGTTTCTGGGGGTGGAGTTCGCTGCCCTCTGCGAGCGCATTCGGCAGGGCGGCAGCGACGAGGAGATTGCCGAGTGGTGCTTCGAGCATGGCCTGCGCCTGAACAAGGTGCAGCGGCGGGTCTGGAACGAGTTCGCCCGCAAGCTGGGCTGGAACGATCACGCCACGAAATTCCTCGAAAAGGTCAAGCAGGAGGAGGGTCTCCAGCACCGGACGGATTTGCAAACCTCCTTTGCCGCCATCGACTCCCGGGAGGGACGCGGCGGGGAAACCCCGACGGCGTAATCCTCCATCTGGTGGTAGGGGCAGGCTCTCCGCCTGCCGCCTCGCGGCACTTTGGGTTCACTGGAGCGCATCCCGTTTGAGTCAACCTCGGGATCATCGTCCTTGGGTCAGCCTGAGGTGCCCTCGACGGTGGAAGGTCCTTCGGCTCGTTCCACTCGCTCA
>CAHJWO010000371.1 GCA_903642295.1 PVC group bacterium
TGGCGGGGACCTCGTTCATAAAGGCAGAAGGTAGAAGGTAGAAGGCAGAAGGCAGAAGGCGGCCATCGTAGCGCTGGCTGCCAAGGAAAAATGAGATGGGAGATCGAGTCTGGGCGGGCGTTTCATTGTAAAGTGTTTCTCTGCCTTCTGCCTTCTACCTTCTGTCTTCTACCTTCTGCCTTCTGCCTTCATCCTTCCCTCTGCCCCGTGGCCGTCATCATCAGGCTGTGCTCGTCCCACGCGGAAGCGGGTTTCGCTTCCCCCAGGATGCCCCGGTTCATCACGGCGATGCGGTCGCAGGTGCCGAGCAGTTCCGGCGGGTAGCTGCTGACCACGATGACCCCCTTGCCCTTGCAGGCGAGGTCGTCGATGAGCCGGTAGATCTGCGCCTTGCTGCCCACGTCAATGCCGCGCGTCGGCTCGTCGAGTAATAGCACGTCGACGCCGTGTTCGAGCAGTCGCGCGATGGCCACCTTCTGCTGGTTGCCGCCCGAGAGGTCGCCGATCTCCTGGCGCGGGCCGCTGCACCGCACCCGCAGCCGCTTGATCCAGCTTTCCGCGCTGACATCCTGCAATTTGGGGTCCACGAAGAAGCTCATGCGGGTCAGCGTCAGATTGTCCGCGATGGACATCGAGAACGCCAGGCCCTCGTCCTTGCGGTCCTCGCTGACCATGCCCATGCCACGTTTCCACTGTTGGGCAGGCGAGGCGGGACCGTTGAAGGTCTTGAGCCGGATCGTGCCCGCGCGGATCGCCTTCAATCCGAAGATGGTCCGCAGCAGTTCCGTGCGCCCCGTGCCCGTGACCCCCGCGATCCCGATGACTTCTCCCCGATGCAGCGTCAGGCTGGCGCGGTGCGGGGTGCGCTCGGCGGCGAGGTCCTTGATCTCCAGCAACACCTCGCCGGGGGTGCGCGCGGTGTGCGGGTAAAGGTTGTCCACGTCGCCGCCCACCATCAACGTGACCATGCGGTCCGCGGGGGTGTCCGCGACCGCGCCGGTACCCACGGTCAGGCCGTCGCGCAGGACGGTAAAATGGTCGCAAAGCCGCTGCACCTCTTCCAGCGTGTGGGAAATGTAGATGACCGAAACGCCTTTGGATTGCAGCCGCCGCACCAGGGCGAACAGCTTCTGCACGTCCTTTTGCGTCAGCGCACTGGTGGGTTCGTCCAGCACGAGCAACCGGCAGCCGATGGCCACGGCGCGGGCGATCTCCACGAGTTGCTGTTCCGCCAGCGGCAGATCGCCGACGATGTCTTCGGGCCGGATGCCCACGTGCCCGACCTCGGAGAGCGCGCGTTCGGCAATGTCGCGCATGGCCTCCCAGTCCACCACGCCGCCCAGCCAGGTCGGCTCGACGCCCAACACGATGTTCTCCATCACGGTCAGGTGGGGGGCGAGCGCGAGGTCCTGGTAGATCGTGCAGACGCCCGCCGACCGCGCCGCCAGCGTGTCGTAAGGATGGTAGGGCTTGCCGTCGAAGACGATCTCGCCGGAGTCGGGGGTCGTGGCCCCGGCCAGGATGCGGATGAGCGTGGACTTGCCCGCGCCGTTCTCGCCGATGAGCGCGTGGATGGAACCGGGTTGCACGGTGAAGTCCACTCCGCAGAGCGCCGCCGTCGCGCCGAACTGCTTGCGCACCCCGCGCACGGTCAGCAGCGGGGCGGCGGGAGCGGTGGGCATGACAGGGAGAAAACCGGGATCAGCAGGCGCAACGCCGGAGGGCGGGAGTGGTCTGTGCAACGGATAATGACACGGAAAAGAAGGGAATCGCTCGGCGGTTTTCACCACCGGCTGACCGTTACTTATAACCCTTCCGGGCCGGGTCGTACACCTTTGATTGCATCCCTTTTTCCGGCCTCGAACTCCCTTGACCTTGGCTTGAATAGATCTCCGACAAAAGTGCTCCCAAGAGAGAAAGTGTCCGCAGATTCCGCAGATTTACGCAGATGGGAGAGAAAAGGGGACAGGCGGTCGCTCCACTGCTCCTCAATCTGCGAAAATCTGCGCAATCTGCGGACACTTTTCGACTTTCGTCGGAAGTCCAATCTTGAAAAGACCTCCGGCAAAAGTTCGCAGATTTTCGCAGATGGCCAGCTGAGGGACTGCTTGGGTGGTCTATTCCTCCCTCCCATCGGCGGAAATCTGCGCAATCTGCGGACGGTTTCCGATTTTTGCCGGAAGTCTATTCCTGGACCTTCTTTGAATCCTGGATCTTCTTCACTGAGGCATCCTCAGATCCGCCTTCGTCATCACCGAAACCCCGGTGTCCACAATCGGTTCGACCGGCTTTTTCTCCAGATAGTTCACCAACGCTTTCACCCCGAGGTAACCCATCTTCTCCGGGTTCTGGACGATCAACGCGTCGATGGTGCCGCTTTTCAGCCCCTGGAGCAGCAAGGCGGAATCGTCAAACCCGACGAACCGCGTCCGCACTTCCACCCCCTTGTCGCGCAACGCATGGAGCGCGTTGTAGGTGCCCTCCGACGTGCCCTGGTTCGAAGCGAAAATGCCGTCGATCTCCAGCCGGTTGTTTTTCACGTAGGAATCCAGCAGCGTCTCGGCCACGTGCTGCGCGCCCATGGTCGAGCCGTCGCTGAACTGCTGCTCGACCAGCCGCAGCGTCACGCCCTCGGCAATCACGTCCTTGAACCCTTCCTCGCGCTGGCGCGTACTGGAGCTGCCCTCCGTGAACCGCACCATGATCACCCGCCCCTCGTAGCTCGTATCGGCCGCTTTCTCCTTGGTGCGGGCGAGTGCCCGGATGAGCGTGCGGGCGGCGACCTTGCCGGCTTCCGTGTTGTCGGTGCCGATGTAGTTGACGTAATCCTTGCCGACGGTTCCATGCAGCGGGCTGTCGAAGATGCCCACGGCCACGCCGCGCTTGGTGGCATTGCGGACATGCGGCAGCAGGGCCGTGTCGTTGCACGGCGAGAGCAGGATGGCATCCACGCCGCTGGCGGCGAGGTTGTTGAAGATGCCAATCTGGTCGGCGACCTTGGAATCGTCCAGAGGCCCCTGCCAATCGAGGCGGACGTTGAGTTCCTGGGCGGCGCGCAGGGCACCATCGTGCGCGGCCTGCCAGTAGGTATAGACCGTCGCCTTGGGGATGCACGCGATGGCGATGCGGTGGTTTGCGCCGACGGTGACGCCTTCGTCCGGCGCGCGTCGGCAGCCGTGCAGCGCGACAGCCGCGCCCAACAGCCACAGGGACGCCGCCGTGCAGGCGAAAGCGGAAAGACGGGATTGGGAAGACACGGGACGGGAGCGGAACAAAGGGAAGATGCCCGTTTTCCGATAGCTTGGCAATCGGTGGTTCGCGGACGACAAGGTCCTTCAATTTGGCCCAAGCAAGTCAGCTTTGGGGAGCGCACGCGCCTCGCGTGCTGCCGACGGCGCCCTGCCGATCGACTACACCGAGG
>CAHJWO010000372.1 GCA_903642295.1 PVC group bacterium
GTGCCGAACAGCAGGCCGCGCCGACGGCGCGCGGTGTCGATGAGGGGTCGCAGCGCGGGTTCACCGGGGCGCGATTCCGGTGCGACCGCGAGGCCGACCCCGGCGAGGATGACCGCGCCGCAGGCGAGTTCAATCCCGCTGAGCCGCGTGCCGAGCCACAACCATTCGATGAATGCCGCCAGCGGCGCGGCGAGGCATTGGACCATCAGCGAGGTCAGGCGAGCGCCGAGCAACGGCAAGGCGGCGAAGAGGCCGGAGTCGCCCATCCCAAATCCGACCGCGCCGCTAGCGATGAACACCCACAGACCGGCCCCGTGCAGCCCGCCGCCGAAGCCGTGCGCCCAAACGGCGAGGAAAACGGCGGCGGTCCAGAGGCGCGCGAAGTTGGCAGCGGACACGCCGACGAGCCGGGTCGTGCGGTTGGCGACGATCGCCGACAGCGCGAAGAAGACGGCGGCGAGAAAGGCGGCGACCATGACGGGCGGTTCTCATCCGGCGCGGTGGGGATGTCAAGGCGAGGGAGGGACGGCGGTCCCTTGAAGCCCGTTTCGCGGGCGGCGGTTGTGATGTATGTTACCGACGCTTCCCGCGATGACGCCCGACCCCCATCAACTGCTGGAAAAATATTTCGGCTTTCGCGAGTTCCTCGACGCGCAGGAAGAGGTCATCGGGTCCATCCTCGCCGGGCACGACGCGCTGGTGGTCATGCCCACGGGCGGCGGAAAGTCGCTCTGTTACCAGTTGCCCGCGTTGATGCTCGACGGCGTGACGATTGTCGTCAGCCCACTGATCGCGCTGATGAAGGATCAGGTGGACGCACTGGAGCGGCGCGGAATTCCGGCGGCGCTCATCAACAGCACGCTCTCGCTCTCCGAGCAGCAGGACCGCATCCGGCGGATGGCCGCAGGCGAGTTCAAACTGGTTTACATCGCGCCCGAGCGGTTCCGCAGCCGGTCGTTTCTGGAGGCGTTGGGCCGGTTGACGATCTCGCTGTTTGCGGTGGACGAGGCGCATTGTATCTCCCAATGGGGACACGATTTCCGGCCCGATTATTTTCGATTGGGCGAGGTGTTGGAGAAACTCGGGCGGCCACAGGTGGCGGCGTTCACCGCCACCGCGACGCCGGAGGTGCGAAAGGACATTCTGGCGCAGCTCAAGCTGCCCGATCCGAAGGAATTTGTCGCGGGGTTCGCGCGGCCCAACCTGCGGCTGAGCATCCACCACGTCGAGAAGGAAGCGGCCAAGTACGACCGGATGGCGGCGCTCATCCGCGAGCACAAAACGGGCATCGTGTATTGCGCCACGCGCAAGCGCGTGGAGGCCGTCCACGCCAACCTGACGGCGCGCAAGATCAAGGTCATCGCATACCACGGCGGGTTGTCGGAAGCGGAGCGCGACCTGGCGCAGGAACATTTCATGAGCCGCCGCTACGACGTGGCCGTGGCGACCAACGCGTTCGGCATGGGCATCGACCGCTCGGATATCCGGTTCGTGGCACACTTCGAGGTGCCCGGGAGTCTGGAGGCGTATTACCAGGAGGCCGGTCGCGCGGGCCGGGACGGGGAACCGGCGGTGTGCGAACTGTATTTCAACTACGCGGATACCCGGGTGCAGGAGTTCTTCATCGAAGGCAGCAACCCGAGCCGCGCGGTGATCCAGGAGGTTTATAACGTGCTGCGCGGAAACAGCGACACGCAGCATGAAGTGGTGATGCCGATCAGGGATCTGGCGGAACGGCTGAACATTGAAGGTGGGAAAGGCAACGACATGGCGGTCAGCGCGAGCCTGAGCGTGCTGAATCGGGCCGATTACATTGACCGCTTCGATCTGCCGGGCCAGCGGACGCGCGGCACACGCATCCTGCGGCCGGACGTGCGACCGCATGATCTGAAACTGGATTGGGACGCGCTGGCGGAGAAGGAACGCCGGGACCGCTCCAAACTCAAGACGATGGTCAACCTCGTCTATGGGCGGGAGTGCCGTCAGCAGGCGTTGCTGCGATATTTCGGCGAGACGGACCCGGAGCGATGCGGCAACTGCGACATCTGCGCGGATCAATCACACCATACCCGCCGGGCCGGGACCGAGGAGGAAGTCACGCTGGTGCGCAAGGCGCTGAGCGGCGTGGCGCGCATGAGCACCCGCACGGGGGACGGCTGGCAGGGGCGCTATGGGCGGGGGCGGATCGTGCAGGCATTGCTCGGCAGCCGGACGCGGCCCGTGCTGGACGCGCGGCTGGATCAGTTGTCCACCTACGGCCTGTTGAAGGACGAGGGAATCAGCTATCTCAACGAATTATTCCGCGAGTTGCAGGGGGCGGGGCTGCTGATGCAGAACGTCGTGCTGGGTTTCGGCGCGAAGGAGTTTCAGATGCTGACTTTGACGCCGCTGGGCGATCAGGTCATGCGCGGGCAAGCGCCGTGCGAGTTGGCGTGGCCGGAGCGCGGAGGGTCCGCCAGCGCCGCGACAACCGGTGAACGGCGGAGAGCCGGCGGTCCGACTTCCGGGGCCGGGGAAATCGATCCCGACGGGATTGCTCCGGTCGACGGCCGATTGTTGGTAGCCTTGAAGAAAAAGCGCGACGAAATCGCCCGCGAAATGGGCGACTTGCCACGCTACTTTATTTTTTCTGATGAGACGCTGAAATCCTTCGCCCGGCTGAAACCGAGCGACGTATCAGCGGGCCGCCGTATCCGGGGGGTGGGTGAAGCAAAAGCGGAGCGTTATCTTCCCCAATTCATCGAAGTCATCCAACATCACGAGGATTCTGTGGCTTAACCAGCGGCTTCGCGCGCCGCACAGGCGGCCCAGATTTGATTTGCTCAAGCTTTCCAGGCTTGCTGCGTGTTCTCGACGGCCACGCCACTAACGGCAACCTCTTCGGCAGACCCGCTGTCATCAAGCAATTCCGCCGCGACGACGTTCGGGACGATTTCGTTGTGACGGATAATCAGCGGCGTCAACGCTTCGAGATGTTTGAGGGCGAGGTCGGCCACGGCTTGATCCTTGAAGGCCAGACCGGTGGTGTGCAGCATCGTATAGCTGATCGATGACAAATTCAGCGCGGTGTAATTGTCGCGGAGCATCCGGGAAACCGGGTCTTTGCGCACCTTGTCGTACAACCCGGCGAGCACGCCGAGCGTGTGGCTGATGGCCTGCTTGACCGTGGCGCCCACCTGACTTCCAAGCCGTTCCACCTGGCCTTGGAGTTCGTCAACCTGGAGGCTCACCGTCTGCTTTACCTTGCTGATCAGCTCGATGGTCTGCGCCTCGTTTTTGACGCGTTCATCCTCGGCCTGACGTTCGACCGCTTCGAGGATGTGTTTTTGCAACGTGATCATGTCGTTGACGTACATGCGGAGCGTTGCGGTGTTCTTATCGGATTCGTTGGCCATGATAACGTGGATTTTAAGGATTG
>CAHJWO010000373.1 GCA_903642295.1 PVC group bacterium
GCGCATCGACGTGGCGCGCGTGCGTGGTCCGGTGACGGGTCAACTCACGACGCGGCGTTTCGATCCGGTCAACGTGGGCGCGGACGACGTGTTGCGCCACCCGGAAAAGTCTGGGGCCGTGCTGGCGGCGGCGCTGGAGGCGGCGGGACTGCGCGACAAGCGCTGCGCGGTGGCCGTGCCGCCGGCGTGGGCGCTGACGGCGTCCACGGATTTGCCAGGCGTCAATCCCGAGGACCTGCGTGGTTATCTGGAACTGCGCGCCGAGCGCGAGTTTTCCATCCCGATCTCCGAATTGCGGCTCGGATTCAGTGCGTACACGCTGCCCGACGGCACCCGGCGCGCCACGCTGGCAGCGCTGCCGACGAAGCGGCTCGAAGCCGTGGAGGCCATGCTAGCCGCCGCCGGTCGCCGCGCGACGAGCGTGACGCTGGACTTGGACGATTGCTTCCACGCGGAGCGCACGACGAGCACCGCCGCGAACCTGCACTTCCTGGTCGATGGAGGGCAGGCGGACGTGGTCGTGCTGGCAGGCGGCGGGGTGGCGGCGTTGCGCACGCTGCCCGGTCCGAGCGGCAAACCGGCGGCGGACGAGGCGAAGGACGAACCGGCGGAGGGTACGCTCGGTGCGTTGGGAGCGCCCGCGCTCAACGGCGCGAACGGCGAATTTAATCCGGCGGCGTTTTGCAGGGAAGTACGGATCACGCTCGGGCGGTTGCCCACGGTAGTACAGGAGCAGGTGCGCGCGGCGGATTTTGGTGGCGAGCCGAAAGCGGCGCGCGAGCTTTGCGAGACGACGCGCGAGGGGTTGCAGCGCATGGGGATCGCCTTGCCGACGGATTGCGGCATCATGCGCGAGCGGCCCGCACCACCGCGCACCGCCACGAGCCACCTGCGGCGGGAGACGGTGCCGTTCGAGTTCATCGTTCCCAGGCCGCAGCGTTGGGAAATCTGGTTCCACCGTTTCAATACAAAACTGGGTCGCCGCGTGGCGGCGGCGCTGGCGGCGGTTATCCTGCTGCCGCTGCTGTTGTTCTTTGTCCGTTCACAGCAGGAGAGCAATTTGCAGAAACGCTGGACGGCCATGAATTCCACCGTCAACGATCTGGACGCGCTGCAACAAAAAATCCGCAAGTTCCGCCCCTGGTTTGACCGGAAACCCACGAGTGTACAACTGCTCGAAAGCCTCTTCGCCGCGTTCCCCGACGGCGGCGACGTGTGGGCCAAGGGCATCCAGATCAACGGCACGAAAGTCACCTGCACGGGCTTTGCGCGCAGCCAGCCCGCGCTGCTGTCGATGCTCGACCGCCTGCGGCACCGCCCGGATGTGACCAACCTCCAGACGCAGCAGATCCGGGGGGACAATCCCGTGCAGTTCACCATCCTCTACCGCTCGGGGGCCAGCGAGCATTGAGCCCTGTCGGCGGCACTTTTATGGCATCTATTGATCGAACAACGCTGCTCAAGATCGTGGCCGGTTGCGGTGCCGGGTTGTTCTTGCTCGACTGGGCGGTCATCGAACCGGCCATCAACAGCTGGAGCGCGCAGAGCGAGCGCATCGCCGCGCTGCAAAAGAAGGTGGACCGGGGGCAGAGCCTGCTCGACCGCGCAGACCGCATCCGCAACGTGTGGGCGGCCATGCAACGCGCGAACCTGCCCGTGGATAACTCCGCCGCCGAAGCCGCCGCCTTTACCGCCATGAACCGTTGGAAGGCGGATAGCAGCGTTGCGCTGACAAATCTTACCCCAAACTGGCAAGTCCACGAGGACGACGGTTACGACGACTTCGAGTGCCGGGCGGCGGGCACGGGCGACCAGGTTTCCATCGGGCGTTTCCTGTTCGATCTGAACACGGACGGCCTGCCGTGCAATCTGGAGGAGTGCGAGATCAGCACGCGGGACGCGCACGGGCAGCAGTTGAGCATGACTGCCCGCTTTTCGTTTGCGCGCGTATCGCCGGACATTCACACCGGTCTATCCACGGGCCGCAGCAGCACGCGAGGGAGGACTGGCAATGAAGAATAAGGCAGAAGGCAGAAGGCAGAAGGTAGAAGGCAGAAGAATCGGGATGCGTCCTGATACTTCGGGTACGAAGCTTTTTTTGTGTCTGTTTTCTGCCTTCTACCTTCTACCTTCTACCTTCTGCCTTCTACCTTCCGCAACTGCGGCGCCATCGGTGGCGGATAACGCGCCACACGGGCCGCTGACTTTCGACAGCTTCAAACTCATCCATACGCGCAACGTTTTCGACCCCGACCGCCGCCCCGTGCGCCCGGCCGGCCCGTCCACCACATCCGCCGGGCGCTCCGATTACCTCGCGCTGACCGGCACGTTGCTCGACGCCACGAAATCCTACGCTTTTTTCTCCGGTTCGCGGATGGAGTTTAATAAGGTCCTCTCCGTGGGGGACAAGATCGCCAACGCCAAGGTCACGCAGATTACGCCCGTGAACATCGTCGTGGAGCGCGACGGGCGCAGCACGACCGTCGCCGTGGGGCAGACCGTGCCGCTCGACGCCAAATCCGTTCCCGGCGCCGCGCCCGTGCCCGATGTCACGGCCACCAGCACCAACGACACCGCCGCGCCGGGCAATGCTGCCCCCGCCAACGCTGCCCCCGCCAACGCCGCGCCTGGCGCTCCCGCCGCGCCGGGTGGCAAGCCTCCGACCGGGAGCAAAGAAGATCTGATCCGCAAAATGATGGAACGCCGCCAACAGGACCTCAAATGATGACCCCGCGCCCCCCGCTTTTACCTACCCTCCTGCTCGCCGCCCTCTGCGGACTGCCACTTCTGCCGCCGTGGTCGCCAGCTACGGCTTCAGCGCAGAGGTACACCGACGATCCGCTGCCCGTGAACACCGTCGATTTCCAGCCGATGAACATCGCACAAATGAACATCGACGGCCCCGCGCCGCTGCCGGAAGGCCCCGGGCCGGTCACCGCTCCCGGCGGCGACACCGGTGGCATGCGCGGCTTGCCCAACACCCCGCGCGATGCCGGCCGTGGCCCCAACGTCTCCGCCCCGCCCAGCGCCACCCCGGCGGGGTCACCCGGCAACATCCGGCTCAACTTTCAGAACGCGTCGCTGACCGACGTGCTCAACTCCCTGAGCGCTTCCGCCGGTTTCATCATCGTGCAGGAGCAACCCGTGAGTGGAACGATCAACCTCGTCAGCCAGCAGCCCGTCAACGCCGAGGAGGCCGTCGATGCGCTCAACAGCGTCCTGGCGGACAAAGGCTTTACCGCCATTCGCAGCGGGCGCGTGCTCAAAATCATCACGCGCGAGGGCGCGGAGAAACGCAATCTGCCCGTGATCGTCAACCGCGACCCGTTGACCATTCCGAACAAGGACAACCTCGTCACGCAGATTATTCCCGTACGTTACCTGGAGGTGGGTAAGCT
>CAHJWO010000374.1 GCA_903642295.1 PVC group bacterium
TCGGGATGATGTGGATGAGGAGTTCGAGCCCGACCGCCGGAATCAGGAGCAAGTACGGCAGCAGCGGCGTCCGTGGGGACACGCACGCCAGCGCCAGCAGCAGGCCCATCGCCGCCGGGGTCGCGCCCGCCACGGGCGCGTTCCGGTCCAGCAGCGCGTCGAACCCGACCTGCCCCAATCCGCCGAGAATGCCCGCCAGCGCAAAAATCTGCCCCAGGTGCCGCCGTCCCACGATCCGTTCCAGCGGTCCCCCCGCCAGCGCCAGGGTCAACACGCCCGCCACGGTCAGCCACGCGGGCTCCGCGTTCAGGAAAAGCTGCGACCCCGCCTGCCACCAGTGCCCGGCCCGCAGCCCCGCCGCCGTCAGCGCTCCCGCGTCGAGCAACGGGTCGATCCCGCCGTTGTCGAGGCGGCGGACGGTCCATTGCGCAGCCAATCCCGCCGCCACCAATGCCAGGCCAACCGCCGTCGCCACGGGTCTCTGGACCGGGCGCACCGTCCGGGCAAACGGCGGCTGGGGAAGCGAGCGCCAGGGAAGTTGCATAAAACCGGGGCCAACGAGCAAGATTCGTCTCCTGACTTTATACTTCAACGCGGCAACTTTGTCGAACATCGAGTAGCGTTCTATTTTGGCGGATGGACACGATGGCGGGCGGGCGGCGAAAAAGGAGGCAGGACGCGGGAGACATTGCATCCTCTGGCAGATGACCACCCCTTGAAATTTCTGTCATCCTCCGGCTCGTTACACCCGCCCAGGATGACAGCGGTCGAGAGGCGATTAAGTTCCAACGAGGCCCATCCCTTCACCTCGCACTTTTGATCGGCAACGTCTCCCGCCTCCCACATCCTTCTTCGCCTCCCACCTCCCTCCCCACCGCGTTCCCACTTCCATGAAATTCGAGGACAACGCCATCCTGTTTGGCTCCGACCCCACCCCGCGCATCGTTTCCGCCGAACTTACCGGCGAAAACCAGGTCACGCTCTACCTTCGCCCCGCCGACGGCAGCCCCACCGTCGCGCAAACCGACAGCTTCCGCCCCTTCCTCTGGGTCGCGGGCGAACAGGAGGGCATCGAGACCGAACCCCTCGCGGGCGGCCTGGTTTTCGACCGCCTCCTCCACTGTTCCGGCTGGGGCGACTTCAACGCCATGCGCAACCTCCTGCGGGACCGCTCCGGCGCGAAATTCTACAGCCTCACCGACCCCGTCCAGCAGTATCTCACCGCCACGGGCCGCACCCTCTTCAAGGGCATGGACTTCGCCGAGCTGCGCCGGATGCAGATCGACATCGAAACCTTCTGCGGCCCCGACCACGATTTCTCCAACGCCGAGCGTCCCGAAGACCACCTGATGGCCATCGCCGTCAGCGACCAATCCGGTTGGGAGGAACTCATCCTCATCGACGCCACCGACGTGGCCAAGAGCGAAAAGGCCGCCCTCGACCACCTCACCGCGCTCATCCGGGAACGCGACCCCGACGTGTTCGAGGGCCACAACATCTTCAAGTTCGACCTTCCCTACCTCGCCGCCCGCGCCAAACGCCACAAGGTAAAACTAGCATGGGGCCGCGACGGCACGCTCCTGACCTCCCGGCCTTCCCGGGTCCAGATCGCGGAGAAAACGATTAACTACCCCAAGTTCGAATGCCGCGGCCGTCACATCATCGACACCTTCCTGCTCCTCCAGCTCTACGACATCGGCACGCGCGAACTCGAATCCTTCGGCCTCAAGGACGCCGCCAAACACTTCGGCCTCGTCGGCGGCAAAACCACCCCCGACTCGGACGCCGACACCCCCGAGCGCACCTACCTCGAAGGCAAGGGCATCCAGGGAGCCTACGCCGACGATCCCACCGCGTTCGCCGCCTACGCGTTGGAGGACGTGCGTGAAACCCGCGCCCTCGCGGACCTGCTCAGCCGCAGTTACTTCGTCATGGCGCAAATCTTCCCCTACAACTACCAGGAGGTCGTCATCCGGGGCCAGGCCACGCGCGTCAACAGCCTTTTCCTGCGCGAATACTACCATCGCAAGCATTCGCTCTCCGATCTCCCGAAAGCCACCGCCTACGAAGGCGGCTACACGGACATTTTTGTGACGGGCGTGGAGGCCAACGTCTGGCACTGCGACGTGGCGAGCCTGTACCCTTCCGTCATGCTCAAGTTCAACGTCTTCCCGGCCAACGACAAACTGAGCATCTTCCATCACATGCTCGCCGACCTGCGCCAGTTCCGCCTCGCGGCCAAGGCCGAAGCCCGCGCCGCCGCGCCGCGTTCGCAGGAGTACCAACGCGCCAACGCGCTCCAGAACGTGTTCAAGGTGATGATCAACTCTTTCTACGGCTACCTCGGATTTTCGCAGGGCCATTTCTCCGATTACGACGCTGCCGCGCGCGTCACCGAGATTGGCCGCGACGTGCTCAAGAAAATGGTCGCGTGGCTCAACGAGCGCGGCGCGAAGGTCATCGAGATCGACACGGACGGCATCTACTTTGTCCCACCCGAAAAAGTAACGGTTGCCATGCTCCAGACCGGGTTGGGTGAAGTCCTGCCCGCCGGGATCGACATCGAGTTCGACGCCAGGTACCGCGCGATGTTCTCCTACAAGGCGAAAAACTACGCCCTGCTGGAGGAAGAAGGCCGCATGATCCTCAAGGGCGGCGCGCTCAAATCGCGCGGGATGGAACGCTTCCAGCGCCAGTATCTCGAACGGATGATCCGGCTCCTGCTCGAAGGCAAGGGCCACGAGATCGCCGCCCTCCGCGCCGGGTTCACCGACGCCATCCGCAACCGCACCTGGCCCATCGAGATGCTGGCGAAATCCGACACCTTGCAAGACTCGCTCGGGCAATATTCAAAGAAAATCGAGGCCAGCGCCCGCAATCGCAGCGCCGCCTACGAACTCGCGTTGCGCAGCAAACGCAACTACCAGCCCGGCGACCAGATCCGCTACTACATCACCGGCACGAAAAAGAAAGTGAGCAGCTACGAAAGCGCGAAACTGGCCGCCGAATGGAATCCCGCCGACCGCGACGAAAACGTGGAATATTACATCGGCAAGTTGGACGAACTCTCCAAAAAATATGACGAGTTCATCCCCGCCGCGACCAACCAACCCTCTCCCGTCCAAGGCCAGGGCGAGCTTTTCTGACCACGCTTCAAGCCACCGGGAAGCAGTTCTTTTTCCACCGATCCTTGGAAGCCGATCAAATGGAGAGGCCTTGCCCTTCGAATCTTGAATGGATCTCTTTCGTAATAACTTTCGCCACGCTGACCCCCCAAAACTTCTGTCATCCTGAGCGAGTGAACCGAGTCTGCGAGCTAGGCGCAGCCAAACGAGCCGAAGGACCTTCCACCATCGTGATTCCAGCCCACGCCTTCACCGGCTAGACATTGATT
>CAHJWO010000375.1 GCA_903642295.1 PVC group bacterium
ATGGGACCGGCGGAAATGGCCAGCAGTTCCGCCTCGCTCCACGGGTCCGTGTGGTCGGGGGTCAGCTTGCGGGCAGCCGCCATCTGTTCCTCCGCGATGGGCGTGGAACTATTGCCGCCGAGCTTGGTGCGGACGTAGGTGAGCACCTGCGCGATCTGTTTGTCGGTCAAGGTCACGTTCCAGGCGGGCATGGCGTTGTTATACGTCGCGCCCTTCACATGGATGGTGCCCTGGATGCCGTGCAGCAAAATTTGCTGGAGCCGTTTGGGCGCATCACCGATCACCCATTCGGAACCGACCAGCGGTGGGAATTGTCCGGCCACGCCGAGGCCGCTCGACTGGTGGCACTGCACGCAGTTCACCGTGAAAATCTTCTGTCCGGCGGCGGCCATCGCTTCGGGCGATTTGGGGTCCACGGGCGGTCCGACGGCGATGGGCCGGTAATTGGCTTCCTCGCTGAATACGTCGCCCTGCAAGCCGCCGTTGTAAGCGCCCATGTAATACCCGCTCCAGAGCAGCAGCAACCCGGCCCCCACCGTCCACCAGGGGACGGGATGGAAGGTCTCGCCCGCCGTCTTCCGCACTGGCGTGGCCTGCGCCATACCGCGCGCGTGCAGCCCTTGCAGGTCCATCGACTCGCCCTCGGTGCGGTACTCGTTGAAGTACTCTTCGTCCTCTTCCGGCGCGAGGTCGCGGTGCGGGTCCGTGCGGTGGACGTTCTCCTCGACCGGCGACTCGAACTGGTCTGCCGGGGCAATGGGATCGGAGTTCGCCAGCTTGTCGTCGGGACCGGGGGACGGCTGGGGGGTCGCCTGCGGATTCTCCGCGCGCTGGTTCGGCGTGGAAGGTGGATTCGGCGTGTCGGCCATAACGGGAAAAGTTAGAAGTCAGGATGCAGAATGCAGAATTAAGGGAAAAATGGCATCGCTGACGTGATAGAATTGAAGAGGGATAAAAGGGTTTTGAGGTGGGCTCGGTCGCATCGTGCTGATTTCTGCATTCTGCATTCTTACTTCTGAGTTCCGCCTACGGGGTGTCCGTTTTCTCCTCCGGCGCTTCGGCCAGTTTGTAGGAGGTGCGTTTGAGCGAGAGCAGGTAGGCGGCGAGCGCCTTGGCGTCGTGGCCCGGCACCACCTCTTCCTCGTGCACCTTGGGCACGTCCCCACTCAGCCCCTGGAGGGCGTCGGTCGAGGGCTGGCCCACGATCTTGTGGCGGCTGAACAGAAAGTGCAGCGGCGGGCAGTTCGTGCCGGGCGAGACGGCGTCCGGCTCGTAGAAATGGGTGTAGAGCCAATCCGCCTTGTCGCGGCGGCTGCCGACGTTGGCGAGGTCCGGCCCCATGCGGGATTCGCCCAGGTACGCGGCCCGGTCACGCAGGTAGTCGCGCGCCACGGTGCGGCGTTCGCCCCAGCCCCGGTCGATGTCCGCCCCGGAGACCCGCGAGCGCACCTGCTGGCTGTGGCAGTACACGCAGCCGTTGGCGGCGTACACCTGGCGGCCCTGCTCGGCCAGGCCGGAGAAGGCGGCGGGCGTCTGATCCTGCGTCACGTCGTCCACGTCCGGCAGCAGCCGTCCCATCTGGATGTACGGCACCACCACCAGCGCGAGCCAACTGGTCAGAAACACGAGCAGCAGCCCGACGAAAAGAGAAGTCGAACGGTTCATTTGACGGTAAGGGGTTCGGCAGCAGCGGAACGGTCATTGGGCGTCATGGGCGATTTGGCGAAGCGGCCCGGCGCCAGCGCCTCACCCAGCACGCCGAGCGGCACGAGCAACGTCGGCTGGCCGATGCGCGCAACCAGCAGCGAGAACGACGCGGCGAAGCAAATGTGGCCGCCGGTCACGACCACGGCGCCGACCAGTTGCATGAAGAGGAACGGTTTGATGAAGCTCAGCAGCACGAGGTTGGGCACTTTGGGATCGTCCAGGCCCAGGCCCTGGATGATGCCGCCCAGCGCGAGCGAGGTCGTCGCCAATCCGAAGCCGACGAGGCACCACCAGAAATGCGAGCGGATCAGCGACGGCGATTCCCATTCCAGCCCGAGCAGGCGCGAGACGATGTAGTAGGTCGCGCCGAAGAGCGTCAGCGAGAGGAAGCCGTACATCAACAGTTGCCCCGCCGCGTCGTTCAGGATCGTGAAATGAATCACGCTGGCGATGCCCCGGAATCCCGTCAACGCCCCGGCCAGACCGGCGGCGAGGAAACACCACATGCCCACGGTCACGAAACGCAACGAGGGCACGTGCCGCAAGGCAGCGTACCGCCCGGCGAACGTGTGCCGGAAGTTGGTGAAAATCGCGTACAGCGGCAGCAGCGTCAGGACGCTGGCGGCGATGGAAAAGCTCACCAGCCACGTCGGGAGCGGCCCGCCGATCAGGCCATACGCCCCGGCCCAACCCGCGAACAGCAGCCACGTCCAGAATCCGATCCGCGCCATGCCGTAATTGGCGATGGGCCGGCCCAGCACCTTGGGCACGATGTAATAGGCAATCGCCAGACCCAGCGGCACGAAGAACAGCGAGACCAGGCTGTGCGCGTACCAGGCGGCGATCACAGCCTGCGCCGGAGCCTGCACCGGAATGAAGAACAGCAACAGGTTCGCCGTGGCGTAAGCCCACGGGAAGAAGAGGAACGCCGCCAGCACGTACCACTGCGAGATGTAAGCCTCGTCCGTCGTCCGGTGGCGGAAGGCGAACACCACCCACAACGCGATGAACACGAACGCCGTGAAGATTAGCACCGAGGCGTAGCGGGGGAACTCCAGCGACAGATAAGAGGTGCCGTGGCCGTAGAGGATGCCGAAGACCCCGAGCGTCACCCCCAGGTTCCATAGCGCCCACGCGCTTTCCAGGACGCCGCCGTGGCGGAAGGGCGTCCGGCACAACCGCGCCATCAGCCAGAGCGCCGCGCCGATGGCCGCCGTGCCCGCCCAGCCGTACACGAGCGCGTTGCCCGCCGCCGGGTGCAGCCGCCCGATGGTCAACCAGGCGTAATCGTTCAGGAAACCGGGGAAGTTGAGCTTGAACGAATCCAGCACCGCCAGCGCGGACGCGAGCAGCAGCCAGTGAATGGCCGCGCCGAAGAACAGCAGCACCGGCGTGCGCACGGAGGCGTCGATGGCGGTGCGCTCGGCGTCGATCTCGTCCTTGTGCACCGGCCGCCCTTCCGCCGTGCCCGCCGCCGGATGGGACGGGCGAAAAGAGGCGGGAGCAACGGGGTCCACCGTGGAAATAGGAACAGCGCTCATGTCGGCAAAAAATTCGGTTCGAGCTGGCTCAAGGGGTCCCGGTCGGGCTGGCACCGGGTTCGGTCGGTGCGGGCGTGGGGGTCGTCGCGCCGGACGGGGCGGCCCCGGCTGGCGTCGGCGGCGCGGGCG
>CAHJWO010000376.1 GCA_903642295.1 PVC group bacterium
CAAAAAGCCGCCGTCGCCGCCGAAGCGCAGAAGAAGATGGTCCTGGCCGACAGCGAATGGAGCGGTGATAGCTTCGTGGCTCAGTCGGATGCGTTGGCACGGGGCTGAGTCCTCGCGCCCCGTTCAGAAGTCGCCAAGACTCTCCGACAGGACGCCTGCCGACCAAAATTTTCGTTTGCCATTCGCAGGTTTTTTGATAGTCTTCACGGCTTGCAAAGCCTAGACGGCTCCGTGAGCACCTCCCCTCATGAAACTTGCTAACCGACATTTAGCTTTCGTCGTCATTACCGCTGTGGTGCTGCCCGTAGCGTCTTTGTACGCCGCCGCCGACGCCGCTGATAATGCTAACAACTACGGCACCGACTATAACAATCAAAACCTCGGCACCGGGTTCGGCAGCGTTTATGTGCTGACCAACAGTTCGAACAACAGCAGCAACGGCGGCACGTTCATTGGTAATTCCACCGCAAATGGTGGCGGTAGCAGCGGCGGCATCAACACCAATAACAAGGCTTTCGGGCTTTATGCCAACGGTGGAGCGTTGACGCAGGTTACCCGTGCCTTCGGTGCCGGCGGGTCCAACAACAGTGCGGCATTAGCTTCCGGCCAAGTGTTTAGCTTGGCGCTTGATAACGGCTACATAAATTCCGGTTCCGTCATCGGGATTAACCTCTTGAACGCAAGTGGTACTGCGCAGGTGACTTTCCAGTTCACGGGCGGCAATGCTGACTACTTTTACCGTGTCGGTACGGGCACCTTGTTGGACACAGGCATCCCGTACACCACTGGTGGGCTGACCCTTGGGTTAGCGGAGGGTAACAATGATGCGTTCAACTTGGTCGTCACATCCGGCAGCACGACGGCGACACTTAGTGGGACGGCGGGGAGTGATATCTCGCAGTTTCAGGTGTTCAACAATAATGCCGGCTCTGGCGCAAATTACGATTTGTACTTCAACTCGCCGATGATCAGCGACGTGCCCGAACTGAGTGCTTGGGCGATGATGCCTCTCTTCCTGGGATTGCTCGGTGTCGCCCGGTGGTTCCGGCACGCTCATTCGGCATAACGAAGGCTGGCGTTTGCAATTTCCGCCTCTTTGGTGTGAGCACCGGAGAGGCGGCTTTGCGTTTGCCAAATCTCCCCTTGCGTTGCGCAACCGTCGCACCGCATGATGCTGCATGACCAGTTCGTCCGCTCTCGCGCCCGTCCCCAACCTCATCGGCGGCGAGTGGCTTACTTCCTCTGCCACGCAGAACATCCCCGTCTTCAACCCCTCGCGCGGCGAGATCATCGCGCAAACCCCGCTCTGCGACGCAGCCACGGTCAACGACGCCGTCTCCGCCGCGCACGCTGCGTTCCCCGCCTGGGCCGACACCCCGCCCACCGAGCGCGCCCGCGTCTTCTTCCGCTTCAAGATGCTCCTCGAAGACCACTTCGAGGAACTGGCTCAATCCGTCACGCGCGAACACGGCAAAACCGTCTCCGAAGCGCGCGGCGACGTGCGCCGGGGCATCGAAATGGTGGAATTCGCCTGCGGCATTCCCTCGCTCCTCATGGGCGAGATCCTGCCCAACGTCGCGCGCGGCATCGACTGCGACGCCGTTCGCCAGCCCCTCGGCGTCTGCGCGGGCATCACGCCCTTCAACTTTCCCGCGATGGTGCCGCTCTGGATGTACCCGGTGGCGCTCGTCTGCGGCAATACCTTCGTCCTCAAGCCCAGCGAAAAAGTCCCTCTCACGGCCATCCGTATCGCCGAACTCCTCCTGCAAGCGGGTCTCCCCCCCGGCGTCTTCAACCTCGTCCACGGCGGACGCGAAGCCGTGGACGCCCTCCTGATCCATCCCAAAGTCCGCGCCGTCAGCTTCGTCGGCAGCACCCTCATCGCCCGCTACATCTACGAGACGGGCACGAAAAACGGCAAGCGCGTCCAGTCCAACGGCGGCGCGAAAAATTACGTCGTCGTCATGCCCGATGCCGACATCGACCACACCGTGCGCGGCGTGGTCGAGGCTGCCTTCGGCTGCGCGGGCGAACGCTGCATGGCGGGCAGCACCGCCGTCGTCGTCGGCGATGCCTCCAAACGCTTCCTGCCTTCCCTCATCGACGCCGCCCGCGCCATCCGGGTCGGCCCGACCGATACCGCCGACCAACCCGGCATGGGACCGGTCATCACCCGCCAACACGCGGACCGCATCGGCGAATTGATCGAACACGGCACCCGCGAGGGGGCGACCGTCGCCGCCGACGGTCGCGGCGTAAAAATCGCCGGCGCTCCCCACGGCTTCTTCGTCGGCGCGACGATCCTCGATCACGTCCAGTCCGGCACGATGGTCCACCACGAGGAAATCTTCGGCCCGGTCCTCAACGTCATGCGCTTCGGCGACCTCGACGCCGCCATCGACCTCGCCAATGCCAGCGCGTACGGCAACGGCGCGTCCATCTTCACCCGCTCGGGCAAGGCCGCGCGCGAATTCAAGCACCGGGTCAAGGCCGGCATGGTCGGCATCAACATCGGCGTCCCTGCCTCGATGGCATGGTTTCCCTTCAATGGGTGGGACGACAGCTTCTTCGGCGATCTGCACATGCAAGGCCGCGAGGGCGTGCAATTCTTCACTCAGCTCAAAGTCACCACTACCCGTTGGTTCAACGACAACGAGGGCACGATCTGGGCCGACCGTTAGGTGGAAACGAGGAAGGAGGAAGGATGATGGATGAAAGCGCGTAGAACGCCTTTTATCTCCATGCCGCTGCGCTGAAATTTTACATCCCCCATCCCACATCTTCTCCGCCTTCAACCTTCATCCTTCATCCTTCATCCTCCATCCTTCTCATGGAATCCGGCCTCGAAGACTCCCATCTCTACAACGCGGACCTCGCCCCGGTCCCCGCCGCGCAGCGCACCTGGACCGTCTGGAACTACGCCGCGCTCTGGATCAGCATGTCGGCCTGCATCCCGACCTACATGCTCGCCTCCTCGCTCATCGGCGCGGGCATGAACTGGACCCAGGCCGTCGGAACGATCTTCCTGGGCAACCTCATCGTCCTCGCGCCGATGATCCTCAACGCCCACGCGGGCACGCGCTACGGGATTCCCTTCCCCGTCTTCTGCCGCGCGAGCTTCGGCACCACGGGCGCGAACATCCCCGCCCTGCTCCGCGCGCTGGTTGCCTGCGGTTGGTTCGGCATCCAGACGTGGATCGGCGGCAACGCCGTCTATCAGATTCTCGGGGTTTTCGTCCCCGCCCTCACGCACGCCGCCCGGCTCGCGGTCCTCGGCATCAACGCCTCCCAATTGGTCTGCTTCCTCGCTTTCTGGAGCCT
>CAHJWO010000377.1 GCA_903642295.1 PVC group bacterium
CACGCTCCCACCAGCTGTTTTGGGAGTTAACGCCCACCTCCTATCCTGGACATTATTTCTGAAACGGACCACTTAGGATGAGCGTCCCCGGGTGCAGAGCGTGTCCCTGGCCGAAAGGTTTGCCAAAACTCATGCCACGGCCAAACTTTCCAGCGTCCCGGAAACCGGACCCTCCCCTACAGCGCCGGGTTATTCCCGTAGTCTTTCCACAACTCCTCGACGGTCTTACCCGTCTGCTGCTTCCAGACTTCCGGCTTGTACGTCCCATCGTGCATGGACTGATTCAACGTCACGACGAGCCCCGGCTTGACGTTTTTCTCCAGCCAGACCAAAAAACGCGCGGTAACCCGGTAGGCGTCCGAGTAGGATTGTTTCGCATCGTAGTCGGGTAAAGTCCAATCTGCCGCGGGGTTGTTCACCCCGAACTTGTACCGCGCATAATCGGCGATTCCCTCCGTTAGCCAGCCCGGGTTCCACTGCCGGTATTGCTGCACGACGTGCATCCCTTCGTGGGTGATCACGTCGATATCCTCCGGGTTGCGGCGAAACCAATCCGGGTTGACATGGATGGTGTTGCCGGCCGTGGCCGCTACTCCACGGTATTTCGTTTCGATGGAGATTTTCGCGGCGCGGGGAGCGTCTTTGTTGAACGCTTCCATCATGGGGGGATAGACCGCAAAAAAGGTCTGGACCAGCCGTTCCTTCTCCTTCGGATCGAAGGAGGGGGCGTCGCTCGTGAAGGTCAGTTGGATGCCCTTTTGATTGTACGTGGTGGGTGGTTCCTTCGCCGACCGCACGAGCGCGGGTCCGGGCGGGGCGTCGCGGTCAATCACGTTGAACTCCGTGTAAAACGTATGTCCAAAGTAGTCGCTCTCTTCGGTGCGCGACACGTCGAAAAGTAAATAACGGTAGTTGCCGACGATTCCGGCGGGGTCGGCCACGTTGACCCCGTACTGTCCACCGGCGGCACCGAACTTGCGTCGGGTGTCCACGTCCGCCACCAGCTTCCAGCCAGCTCCCGCCGGGTCTTGCGGACGCCGGCACTCCCGCACGAACCCGTTCCCGCTGCCGTCGCTGCCATACAACTTGTAAACCTGCGGCGCGCGTACGTCAGAGTGCCAGGAATACGTGTCGATCTCTTTGACTGGAATCACTTTGCCGAGATCCATCAGCAACCGGCCGCCATTGCCCCCGGCTCGAAAGAAGAAGTTGGCCTCCGGTTCGTCCTCCTCGCCGGAGACTTTGCCGTCGTGCAGCACGTCGGCGGACGCGCCGTTGGGGTCCGGGTCGCCATCCAGCAATTTGAAAGCCGCACCGGCGGCGGCATTCTGACGGGGGACCGGGACGGTCTTGAACCGGAAGTCTGCGTTCGCCGACTGTTGGTCGTTGTGGTCAACCGTGACGCTGATCTCCGCACGAGCGGCCAGTTCAGGCCAGACGAAAGCGGCAACGGAAAGAAATGTGGAAGTAATCAGTGTTCTCAAGGGGACGAGGGATTGGCGGAAAGTCGCGTTGCGAAGCTCCGCGATTCGGCCACCTCTAACGGACGGGAGTATGGCGCGCAAGGACTCTTTTGAGAAGTAAAACCTTGGTCCCCACGATGCTCCATTCTCTTCTGAATCCATCCTGCCCATCCCCCGCCGCTGCCGACAAGGGCGGCGGACCCTGCGACCGCCGGGTCGTCAACCCGAAGAGAAAACGCCCCTGGATCGTTTTCGCATCGTGCTGGCGGGGATAGAGATCGCGCCCAAACGAGCGAGATATTTACCACCAGAAAGCCTTGATTGTCAGGTCGCGGATGGATATACATCTTTGCGCAGCGGTTCCCTTTCCAGCTCGCGCGTCATTATTCGCCCTCCCGCGTGTGGTCAACACCTCCCACCGGGACGCGAAAAGTGTTCCTACCGTTGATCATCCAGCACGAGAACTCAGTCGGCGCGAGATCCGGCGTTTCGTGAAATCCAAACCGCAACCCGGCCGAGTACCCGCCCGATCTGATCCCTTCGTCCTTCCGGCCAATTTTGTGCCCGGCTCATTTTCAACTTGACGGGAACCGATGGAGGGAAGTTGAAAACAAATAATGCTTGCTTTGGTAATGATGATGTATTTCAATGGTACTTACATCACCCTCAATCCCGTAGCCTCATGCCTTGGATCGGTTCTCGGCAAGGTTCTCCTCAGTGCCCGCCGGGGAGAGCGTTATAAATACCCAGGTTGTTACCCCCATAGCAATGACTTCCTTCCCATTTCACGATCAGTTTACCCGCCGGCCGCTGGCATCGGCATGGAAACTCCGCTCGAAACGGCGCTCGGGCTTCACTCTCATTGAGACGGCGCTCGCCCTCGGGATCGTTGCATTTGCCCTGGTGCCGGTCGTGGCGCTCCTGCCCATCGGCCTGCAAACCTCGAAGAGCGCCTCCGATCTGACCATGAGCGCGCAGATCGCCCAAAGACTCGCCGGGATGATTCAGCAAACGGATGAGCCGAGTTCCAAACTGGCGAACGGCTCCTCCACTCTGATGGGCAGCTACTACTACTTCGACGGCGAAGGACAGCCGTTGGCGACCACTTCCGGCACGGTAAACGGGGTTCCCACCGCCGCCGTATATACCGCCAGCATCCAACACTTATCGGCCTCCTCTGCCACGCTCGTGGACAGCGCCGTTGCCACCACATTGTACGTACAAATCGTCAACGATCCGGGCCACCGGCTGCAGGGGACGACCCCGAACAGCACGCTGCCTGCAGACCTGCAAAGCCATGCGGTCGTCATCCCCGTCTATTTCGCCAACAACGGAACCTAGTATGTCAAGGTCCTTCCACTTCGCCCCGGTCGGTCCGCGCCGCCCGGTTTCGGCCGGACGGTCGGCTTTCACGCTGGTCGAGTTGCTCGTCGCCATGAGCGTGCTGCTCATCATGGTGCTGATGATGATCGGGTTGACGAACCAGACGAACAAAATCTGGCGCGGCTCCCGGGCTCGGGTGAACTCGTTTCAGGCCGGGCGCAACGCTTTCGATCGCATCACCGTCAATCTGAGTCAGGCGACCCTGAATACGTACCTTGATTACTATAATGCGAGCGGCCAGAACCGGTCGGATTTATTGCGAAAAGCCGGGACGAGTGGATTTACTGCAGCTGCGGCGGCTTTCACACCGGTCAATTATGATCGCGCCGCAGATCTGCAATTTGTCTGTGGACAAGCTCAGGGCGCCAATTCGCTGATCCCACCCGCTTCCAGCACGGGGCCGCGACCGACGCACGCCGTTTTTTTCCAATGCC
>CAHJWO010000378.1 GCA_903642295.1 PVC group bacterium
GGTCAGCCTGAAGTGCCCTCGGCGGTGGAAGGTCCTTCGGCTCGTTCCACTCGCTCAGGATGACAGACTTTGGGGGAAGATTCAGTGCAAGGCTTACCCAATCGGGATGCTCTCTAGAGCGGATTGCCATTGGATAAGCTTCCCGCGAGGACCACGGTTGCCAGACAGTCAGGGACGGCTGGGACAGCCGTCAGGACCTTGGCGGTCACGAGCCGCTACGCGGCAAAGGCTGATCCGAACGAAAGCCGCTCTATATGCGCGTCGCTTGACGGGCCGTTTCTGGCCTTCACTCGAACCGCAGCGCCTTCACCGGGTCCAGGCGCGCGGCGAAATATGCCGGGATCAAGGCGGCCAGCGAACAGATCACGAACGCACTCACGCAGATGACCGTCGCCTCCAGCGGGCTGGTGACGTGCGGAATTTGCCCGAAACCGTACACCTGCTTGGAGAAGACCTCCCACTTGAATTGACGCTCCACCCAGTCCTTGAACGGGTTGAGCAGCGCCAGGATGCCCAACGCGAACCCCAGCCCGCCCACCGTGCCGAACAGCCCCACCACCACCCCCTGCGACAGGAACACCCGCACGATCTGCCACACGTCCGCACCCACCGCCTTCATGATGCCGATCTCGCGCGTCTTCTGCACCGTCACGGTGATGAGCGTGTTCATCACGCAGAAGGCCGCCACGATCAGGATGAAAAACAGGATCACGAACATCGTCGTGCGTTCCGTGCGCACGGCGTCGAAAAACTGCGCGTTCAGGTCGATCCACGTCTGCGCGTTGAGCGACGGGTCCAGCCGGGCCAGGAGGGCGTTCTTGACGATTTCCGCGTGGTTCGGGTCCGTCGTGCGAACCGCCACGCCGTGGGCCGAGCCGTTGAGTTCGTATAGTTCCTGCCCGACGTAGAACGGCACGAAGATGAACTGCGCGTCGTACTGGTAGCGGCCCGAATCGAAAATGCCCGTCACGGTCAGTTCCGCCGGGGCGACGATCTGGCGCAGCTCGTTGATTTTCCGGTCGTCGGCCTTCTGGTCTTTGAGTCCGTCCAACGCCGCAGTCAGTTTCTCCAGGCCGTGCGAGGAGATGATCGCCAGCTTGTCGCCGACCTGGAGGCCGAGGGTGCGCGCCAGTTCGTAGCCGATCACGGCCTTGTCGCCGTCGAGGTCGAACGCGCCCTCCGAGCGGCGGCCCGGGCCGGGTTTCATCAGGGCGGCGAAGTCCGTCACGCCGCGCTCCAGGGCGGGATCGACCCCCCGGATAAACGCCGCGACGCGCTGGCTGTTGGCCTCGACCAGCACCGGGCCGCGCACGTAGGGGGCGGTGGCCACGACGCCGGGCACGGTCGCGGCCGTCTGGCGGACGTGCCGCCAGTCGTCGAGCAGGCCGCCGTTGCAGGTGATCTCGATGTGGGGATCGAAGCCGAGCACCTTGTTGTGCAGCTCGCGGTCGAAACCGGTCATGACGGAAAGCACGATGATGGGCAGGCCCACGCCCAGGACCACGCCCAGCACGGAGATCAGCGTGATGATCGAGACGAACGTCCGGCGCGGCTGGAGGTAGCGCAGGCCCAGGAACGCGCTGAAGGGCAGGCGCGGCACGTCGGCCTTTGATGGCGCGGGGGGCGGGCCAGGCGGCGGGGAAACGGGAGCCATGCGCGGGGAGCATCCGCGTCCCGGCATAAATTTCAACGATTATCGGCGGGAGGGTGGGGCGGCGAAGCGCGGGGCACGCCCCACCGACGCTTCGTTCCGCGTGCTCGCGCCCGGCTGCCGCGCTTACACCGCATACTTCTCCGCGATCCAACCCGGAATCGTTTCTCCGCGCCCGGTCGCCAGCGAAATCATCGTGTAATCGAAGTAGCCATCGGCGCAGAGTTTGCCGTTGGTCTGGCGCAAAATCTGGAAATGCACGGTGACGCTGTCCTTGACGATGGCGTCGATCCACGTGCGCACGATCATCACGTCGCCCAGCCCGAGGGCGCGCTTGTATTGGACGTGCGCGGTCTTGACCACCCAGCCGAAGCCGTGGGCGAGGAAGGTTTCCATGGGCATCCGGTAGCACCGGGCCATCTGGTCGTAGCGCGCGGCCAGCACGTAGTCGAAGTAGCGGGAGTTGTGGACGTGCTGGTTCATGTCGATGTCGTCCGGGCGGACGGGCATGACGGTCTCGAACTTGGAGCGCAGGGGGATGAGCGGGGAGGTGGGGGCGGGGGGAGGAGTGGAGGTCGGTTCCATGGGGGTTGGCCGCGCACAGCCAACGCCTTGCCGCCCGGGGATGCAACGGCGGGTTCGCGTTTTTCTTGACCCGGCCGGGTTGCGTCGGGTCGATCCTCGTGTCTGGCGCGCTGACGGTGGTCGTGGGCACTTTGCCGCGCGGCTGCCACGGGTAGGCGCTCAAATCCATCGTGATACCGGCAGGCAACCCCCACTCTGGCTCGTCCCTCGCGGTACAGGGTGGCGACGAGTTTGGTGGTCTGCAAGTCACCCGAGGTGTCTGTCACTTTTCAATCGCTTCGGACGAACCCGCTAACAACGGAACGTGCTCATCTTCGTATCGCTCGATCAAGGAGCCAACCACTTCCATGAGCGAAGCCAGACGATGGGATTCATCGTTTCCCACCTCGTCCACGAGTTCATCGAGCAGGGTGACCAAATGCTCGTACTCAGCCGCCGTGTGCGGGACGAAAACGGCCCGCGAGAGTTCCGGCCAGTGCGAGAGCGAGAGTTCGAGGGCAGGGTTCATTCTTTCCAGGCTCCGGTGTCGCATTCCTTATGGGTCAGGACGGCTCGAATGTAAACCTTCTGACGGTTGAAGTGAAGGGCCGCGACCAAACGAACCTTGTTGCCACCAATGTTAAACACGGTGAGCTTGCCCACGATGTCCGCGCTCGGAAAGGTTTCGCGCAGATGAACAAACGAGCGGAAATTTCCTTGTTTCATCAGCCGGTACCAGTTGGCCAAAGCATGGCGGGCGTCGGGGTGCCGGGCCGCAAAGTCGTTGAGCCTCTTGCGCGTGATGACGTGCATCGTGGAAGCGGCAGCATGCGCCGAGAGTGATTCGCGTGGCAAGAGTTTGCCGATCCATCCGACCGATCTTTTGCCGGAGCAAGGTCTTTCCGTTTGCGAAGAATCCCGGGGAGCGCACGCGCCTCGCGTGCTCTCTTCGGTGCCTCGCCGAAGAGCGGGGGGCCGCCCACCGGAGCGAACGGCGGGGCGCCGTCC
>CAHJWO010000379.1 GCA_903642295.1 PVC group bacterium
CTCGTCACCGGCAAGGGTGCCAGCACGGATGTCATCGAAGCCAGCGCGCGCGCCTACCTCCACGCCGTGGGCCGCGTGCTCTCCCTGCCCGCGAAGCCCGCCACCCCGGCGGCAACGCCTTGAGGCAATGGCGTGATTGCCGGCGGCATGGCTTGACCTTCGCTGCCGTTGTTCCTAGGTTTCGAGCATGTCCGCCGAGCAACTGACCGCTGAGGCCTTGGCACTTCCTCTTCCTGCAAAGGTGGCGCTGGCACAAACCCTCTGGGCAAGCATCGACCAGAGGATGGCCGATCCTGACCAGGATGAACTCGTGCGAGAGCTTGCGCAACGCGGGGAGGAACTTTCCACTGGTGCCGTGACCGGTTATACCCATTCGGAGGTCATGCAAGCAGCCCGTCGCGCGCTGGGATGCGACTAATTTACCATCCCGCTGCCCGGGCGGAATTGATCGAAGCCGCCCGCTTCTACAATGGAAAAATTCCCGGGCTCGGCACCGAGTTCCTTGAAGAATTGGATCGGGCGATTCATCGGATTCAGGAAGATCCTGCCCGTTGGGGCGCAGCAGTAGGTCAGGCCCGCCGTTATTTGGTGCCGCGTTTTCCATACGCGGTCTTTTACATTCTGCTCCCCACTCAGCTATACATTCTGGCGATCAAGCACCACAGCCGCAGACCGGGATACTGGCAGCACCGCTTGCCTGAGCAACCGGACGAAAGCGAAGCATGATTTCCCCTTTGCAGCCCGCCGGGAACCCGTTGTAATAGACCCAGCCACCTCCCGCCATGTCCAAGCAGCTCATCGTCCTCATCACCGGCGCCAACCGCGGCCTGGGCCTCGCGCTGACCCGCGCCTACCTTGAACGCGGCGACCGCGTGGTCGCCACCTGCCGCCATCTCGCCAAGGCCACCGAACTCCACCAACTCAAGCAAACCTACCGCGACGACCTCCTCGTCCTGCGCGCCGACGTGGGCCTGGGCCGCTCGGTCGCCGCCGCCGCCGAGGACGCCGCGCTGCACCTGCCGCGCCTGGACGTGCTCATCAACAACGCCGGGGTCGCCCCCGGCAAGCCCGAACAGCCGCTCGAAACGCTGGAACTCGCCCTGGTGCGCGACGCCCTGCAAACCAATTCGCTCGGCCCCCTGCGCACCGTGCGCGCCTTTCTCCCCCTCCTGCGCAAGAGCCAGCAGCCCCGGGTCGTCAACGTCTCCTCCGGCGCGGGCAGCCTCTCCAACCCGGCTATCGAAACGCCGAACTACGCCTACTGCGGCTCCAAGGCTCTCTTGAACATGTTCACGCGCATCATGGCGCGCGAGTTCCGCGCGCAGTCCGTCTGCATCGTGGCGATGACTCCCGGCTGGGTCCGCACGGACATGGGCGGCACCGACGCCGAACTCGACGCCCCCACCGTCGCCGGAGAGATGCTCGACAGCATCGACCACCTGACGATGGAGCAAACCTCTCTTTTTCTCGACCGCTACGGCAAAATCAGCGAATACGCGTGGTAAAAAGAAACCAAGGAACCCAATGGATTCTGTCATTCCAATGCGGACGCCGCAATTTTGAGAGGTGTTCGCCCTCTTAGATTTTCGACAAAAGTCCGCAGATTTCGCAGATTGAGGAAAAATCGGGAGGGAAGCCGGTGCCAGGTCTGGTTTTAATCTACGGAAATCTGCGTCATCTGCGGACCGTTTCCGACTTTTGTCGGCGGTCCCTTGAACCTTGGAACTTGAACCTTCCGTGAATTCTTGGTTCCTTGGATTCCTGGTTTCTTTATGAAAATCCTTTTCGCCTCCAGCGACCTCTCCCCACTCCTGTTCTCCGACGAAAAGGCGCTGGCCCAGCCCATGCCCGCCCTCCCGGTCGCCCTCCAGCGCGCGGGACACGAGGTCAGCGTGGTCGGCCCGCTCACGCCCGCCCTCGCCGACTCGCCCGAATGGAAGATCAAGGCCACCGGCGTGCGCATCAGCGCCGCCCTCGGCCACGAGCGCCACACCGTCGAAACCTGCGAGGCGCGCAGCCCCCAGGGCCTGCAAACCTTCCTTTTCAAGCACGACCTCTTTGGCGAAACCCCGCTCGTCAGCGCCCCCGCCGCGACGCTTTTCTCCAAACTCGTCGTCGAACTGGCCCGCCGCCTCAATCCGGCCCCGGACATCCTGCAAATCCAGGATTGGCCCGGTGCGCTCGCCCCGGTCTTTCTGCGCGCGCAAAATCTCCCTTTCGGCAGCGTCCTGGCGGTCAGCGATCCCACGGTCCACGGCAGTTTCCCCATCGCCGATTTCGGCCTGCTCAACCTCGGCTGGGAATACTTCCGCCCGACCGCCGTGGAATTTTACGGCTACGTCAACTTCCTCAAGTCGGGGCTCCTTTACGCCGACGCGACGGTCGTGGACGGCGACCTCGAACGCATCGCCCTGCAAACCACCGAGGGCGGCGGCGGCCTCGACGTGATCTTCCGCGAAAACGCCGCCCGGCTCCACGGCATCCCCGCCGGGTTGGACGAGGGCGCCTGGAACCCGGCGACGGACCCCGTCATCGCGCGCAAGTACCGCCCGGCCAACCTCGTGGGCAAGGCCGCTTGCCGCAACGCCCTCCTGGCCCAACTCGGGCTCGCCCGGGACCCCGCCGCCCCGGTCTTCCTGCTCGATCTTGCCGCCGGTCAGGAAAAATCCTCCCTCCCACTGCTCGCCACCCGCCTGGACCAGCTCCTGGCCGACGATGTGCGCCTCATCGTCCTCGGGACCCTCCCCGCCGACTTGCCTGCCACGATTACTTTCGGCATCGCCGCGCGCAAATACCCGGGCAAGCTGGCCCTGGCGGGCACCGTGGATGACCGCCTGACGCACCTCGCGCTTTCCGGCGCGGACTACCAGCTTTTCCTGGGCCGCCGGCGCGGGGTGTCCGCGCTCCTGCTGCGCAGTCTCAAATACGGCACGATCCCCATTGCCCCGGCCGGCCCGGGCCTGCGCCAACTGGTCGAGGATTACCACCCCGGTTCCGAACAAGGCAGCGGCCTGGTTTTCTACCAACCCGATGGGGAGGCCCTCTTCGACGTGCTGGCGCACCGCGCCCCGGCGTTGCTCGACCCGCCGGACCGCTGGGAATCCCTGCGTCAGCGCGCGATGATCCACGCGGGCAAATTCTCCTGGGCGCGCGCCGCGGCGCAGCACGTCGCGCTCTACGAGCGATTAAAAAA
>CAHJWO010000380.1 GCA_903642295.1 PVC group bacterium
CCTTCTGCCTTTCCATGACCATCGCCCAACAACTGCAAGCCATCCTCCAACGGGCGCTCCAATCGCTGCCCGAGCCGCTGCTGGAGGGTTTCACGGCGACCGTCAGCCCGGCGGCGGACTCCCGATTCGGCGATTATCAGGCCAACGCTGCCATGACTTTGGCGAAAGCCCGCCGGACCAATCCCCGCGCGCTGGCCGCGCAGATCGTCGCGGCCTTGCAGGCCGATGCCGCGCTGGAACCCATCAGCCAGCCCCCGGAAATCGCGGGCGCGGGTTTCATCAACTTCCGTCTGAAGCCGGAGTTTCTGGCGCGTGAACTCGCGGCCCTCGACGCCGACCCCGAACGCCTCGGCGTGGGCCAACCCGCGCATCCGCATCGGGTGGTGATCGACTTCAGCGGCCCGAACATCGCCAAGCCGATGCATGTCGGGCATCTGCGTTCGACGATCATCGGCGATTGCCTCGCCCGCGTCGCGCGGTTCGTGGGTTACAGCGTGGTGACGGACAACCACCTCGGGGACTGGGGCACGCAGTTCGGCAAGGTGATCTACGGCTGGAAGAATTTCCTCAATTCCGCCGGGCTTGCCGCCGATCCACTCGAGGAATTGGTGCGCGTCTATCAGCTCGCCAGCTCGCTGGCGGATACTAACCCGAGTTTAGAGACCGCCCAGCAACTGGCCGATCTGCGGGCGGCGGCCGTCGATGACATGCTCAAGAGTTTTCACGGCCAGCCGGGAGTGGATGCCGCGGCGCTGGAGAAAATGCGGGTGGAAGCCACCGCCGTGATCACCGAAGCCGACCGCAAACAGACGCTGGAAATTGCCAACGCCTGCCGCGCCGAACTGGCGAAGTTGCAATCCGGCGACCCGGAAAATGTCGCCATCTGGCAGCAATGCGTCGATCTCTCCCGCGCCGGACTCGACAAGATCTACCACCGGCTGGGGATCCACTTCGATTACCAGTACGGCGAGAGTTTCTTCAACAGCAAGCTCGCCCCTCTCGTGGTACGGCTGGAGAAAACCGGCGTCGCGCAACCCGGCGAGGAGCGCGACGGCAAGCGGCCGCTCGTGGTCCAGTTTCCCGACGATCCGAAGCTGGCCGAATCCCCGGCGATGATCCGCAAGGGCGACGGCGCGTTCAACTACGCCACCACCGACATCGCCACCTATGAGCAGCGTGTCAACGAGATCGGCGCGGACGCGCTCTGGTACGTCGTCGGCGCGCCGCAGTCGCTCCATTTCGAGCAGCAAAACGCCATCGTGCGGCGCATGGGTTACCTCGTGCCGCTGACGCACATTCCCTTCGGTTCCGTCCTGGGCGAGGACCGCAAGATGTTGAGCACGCGCAAGGGCACGGGTGCCAGCCTGCGCGGGCTGCTCGACGAGGCCGAGGAGCGCGCCCGCGCCATTGTGGAGGAAAAGAACGCCGGGATGCCCGCCGACGAGAAAGCCGAAATCACGCGGGTCATCGGGGTGGGGGCGGTCAAGTACGCGGAACTTTCCCAGCACCGGCTGACGGATTACGTGTTCAGTTGGGACCGGATGCTTTCTTTTCAGGGCAATACCGCGCCCTACCTGCAAAATGCCTACGTGCGCATCCGCAGCATTTTCCGGCGTGGCGAACTCGACCCCGAAGCCCCCGGCGGCACCGCGCCGCTGGCGCTCTCCGAGCCCGCCGAGCGCGAATTGGCCCGGAAGCTCGCGCAGTTTGCGGAAACCGTGCCGACCGTGCTGGAAGATTTTCGGCCCAATTTGCTGGCGAATTACCTCTACGAACTGGCCGGGACGTTCCACTCGTTTTTCGAGGCGTGCCCGGTGCTCAAAGCCGAAGAGGGCACCCCGCGCGAGACGCGTCTGACGCTCTGCCGGGTGACGATGCGGACGTTGCGCGTGGGGTTGGGATTGTTGGGCATCGAGGTGCCGGAGCGGATGTAGAGCAGGTAGGGACGGCACTCCGCTGCCGTCCCTGACTGTCTGGTCTGGATGAAGCGCCGGTTACCCGGTCACATTAGACTTCCGGCAAAAATCGGAAATCGTCCGCAGATTTCGCAGATTTCCGCAGATGGGAAGAAAAGACTACCCAAGCGGTCCCTCGGCTGGTCATCTGCGGACTTTTGCCGGTGGTCTATTGGCCAGAAACAAATGGGACGGCAGCGGAGTGCCGTCCCTACCTTCGATGGACGAGCCGCTACGCGGTAAATCCTGGCGGTCGGTCGGCAGGGTTCGCTAAAATGCAAATAGGCTTGCATCTCGATCCAGGCTTCGTATGCTCTGTATCAAAATCATGTGCCATTCGGCTCAGGTTTGGGGAAGCTTCCGACCACCGTCCGCTTCCCGGGGAAACAAACAGACTCCTGCTTTGTTCCCTCAGTATTTCTCGCCGGCGAATCCCGCTGGCAACAGAGGCCTTCTTTCCTGATCATGGACCTCTATCTCTTCACACTGGTCCTGGGTTTCGGGGGGTTGGTGCTCATGGCGATGCTGGGTCTGGGCCACGGCAGCCACGGCGGGCACCATTTGCATGGTCACGGCCACGGTCATGCCGGGCCGGGTCACGGCGGTCATGCGCATCACGGCGTGGCCCCCGCCAAGTTCGCCAAGGCTACCCACGTCCAGCATCACGGCGGCAACCACGCCGTCCGGCAGGGGCGCAGCCCCGCCGATTTGCTCGGCCTGCTCTCGCCGCGCGTGCTGTTCAGCTTGCTGTTCGGCTTCGGCGTCGCCGGGACGTTGCTGCACCCACTGATCCACCTGTCGCTGTTGCTGTTGGCGCTGTCGGCGCTGGCGGCCATCGTGTTCGAGCGCGGGTTGATCCAGCCGCTCTGGAAATTCCTGCTCAATTTCGCGTCGCAGCCGGCGCAAACCCTCGACACGCTCGTCCTCGAAGAAGGCCAGGCCGCCACCGATTTCGACCGCAGCGGCCACGGCCTCGTCGCGGTCGATCTCGACGGCCAGACCCGCCAGATTCTCGGCACGCTCTGCCCTGAGGAACGCCACGGCGATACCCGGGTGCGCACGGGCGACCGCTTGTTCATCCGTGCCATCGATGGCGCGCGCAACACCTGCACGGTGTCGCGGCTCTCCTGCTGACCCCCTCCCACCGGCCCGCCCTTGCCCATTCCCGGCAAGCGGCGGACGGGCGACCCTGCCCGCGTGCCGCCTGCCTT
>CAHJWO010000381.1 GCA_903642295.1 PVC group bacterium
GGGGGAGGGGGGTTAGGAGGTGGGCGGGGGATGCAAAGGCGAGGGCGAGCGGTTTGGTCGGGGGCGCCGGGTTTTTAACGCGGAGACGCGGAGGAGGGAAGAGACTCGCAGAGAAGGAAAAGGAGTGGGGTAGAGGAGAGAAAAGGGCAGAGGATTTTTCTGAACCAAGGTGGTCCCGGGGTGGAGGGGGCCGAGGAAACGCAAAGGGACGGCTCGTTGGAGCCGTCCCTCGGGTGGACAAAAAGGAATGGGAGGGGTTATACGGTCGGACCACCGCCCTTGCGGCCGATAATCATGTGATAGATCACCAGCAGGATGATCGCGCCGATGACCGAGGCGATAAATCCCGGGGTCTGGCCGTTGCCGTAGATCCCGAGCAGACCGCCGAGGAAATAGGCGAGCAGCGCGCCACCGATGCCGATGAGCGACGTGATGATGCAGCCGCCCGGGTCCCGACCCGGCGTGAGGAACTTGGCGATCACTCCGACGACCAGGCCGATGATCAGCGTGTAAATCAGGTTGTGAGCGAGGATGCCCGAAGGAGCAACGACGGTCGTATCCGTCGTGGTCGTGGTGGCCTGGGCGAGGAGCCAGGTCTGGGCGGCAAGGAGATGGTTGGCGAGGATATACATGGGTAACAACAGGGTGGCCAGGGAGCCGGTTCGATTGACGTTCAGGGCAGAATCGGGCCGGGCGGCGGGGTTGGCCGTGCGGGACGAGCCGAAGGGCTGGCAGCCCAGGTACGGACGCCCCCGGGGGGGCCTCCCTACCGGGCTGGCGGGATCGTGGGGGTAGGGCGAGGGGTGGCCAGCGTGGTGCTGACCACGAAGTCGCGGCGCGTCGTGACCTCGCCGGTTTGCGGGTCGGTGGAAACGGTCTGGCGCGCGCCGAAGTTGGGCGTCGGCGCGGGGGCGACGTAACGCGCCTTGGGCAGGAAGTGCTTGTTCGATACCACCCAGAAGAAGACCAGGTGGAACGCCACGACGGCCAGGACGATCCAGACCGCCAGGGGAACGCGCCGCCGGGGCGGGGCGGGCGCGGGCACGGGCCGGGACGGCGTCACGACGCGACCGGCTTGGGCCTGGCCTTGACGCCCTCGTCGATGAGCTTCCAGAACGCCTGGGTCTCGCCCAGCTTTTCGTCCTCGGCACCCATCGGCAGCTTGGAGCGGAAGAGGAAGTCGGAGATCGTGTTCTTGTGCAGGATGCGGTGAACCGTCACGCCGCCCTCGCACGGCTCGAAGTAGATGCGGTAGTCGCTGGCACGGTAGCGGTAGAGCTTTTTGCCGCCGCGCTCGATGTGCCCGAAACGGTCGTTGCCGGAGCGGTCGAGATCTTCGGGCAGGACCTGGAACTCGCCCAACAAAGTGAGTTGCAGGGGTTTGGGCAACGCCGAAAGCTCGGAGGCGCTGAGAGGGTTGAAGATAATCTGGAACATGGGGGGCCGGGCGGCGCGGAGGGTTCGAGGGGGAGGCAAGAACCCGTTTGTAAGAAAATTGTAAGGTCCCGAATGGAAGATTCAAGGAACCGGCGGCAGAAAGCAAGGGAGAAGGAAGGCGGTGCAAGGTCTTTCCGTTCGAGCGTTTTCCGATGGAAGGTGGAGTTCGCGCCAAACGGCGCGGCTGGAAATTTCTCCCAGGTTCGCTGTCGGGGGTTCCGGGCGGATGCAGGGTGAACGCCGCTAAATTTTTCGGTCATCGTGAGGGGAGTTTCACGACCCGGAGGATCTTTCAGAGGTACACACTCTGCACCCCGGGGATGATTTTCTCCGAGCTACATCCGTGCACCTTGCCGGAAGGTCCTTCGATTGACTTCGTCTATCTCGCAGACTCGGTTGCGCTCGTCCCTCGCTTCGCTCAGGATGACAGAGTTTTCAGATGCGTTCGCCCTGCCGGCGGCTGACGAAGGCATTGCTTTGGCGGCGCCCGCCGCGCAGAATGGCGGTTTCCCACGCATGAAACACAGGGCGACATTGGCGCTGGCGGTCGGTTTCGGTTGGCTGGCGGGCTGGGCGGATGCCGGGCAGGCGCAGGCCCCGCCGCCCGCGTCCGCCAACCGCCTGGCCGACGTGTTGCAGCCCTTCGTGGACGCGCAGCAGTTCGCCGGGGCCGTCACGCTGGTGGCGGATAGGGACGGCATCCTCGACGTGACCTGCGTGGGCGACGCCGACTTGGCCACGCACACCCCGATGCGCCCGGATGCCCTGTTCTGGATCGCCTCGCAGACCAAAACCTTCACCGCCACGGCGCTGATGATGCTCGTGGACGAAGGCAAGGTGAACGTCGATGACCCGGTGGAGCGATATCTGCCCGCTTTCAAAGGGCAGATGCGCATGGCCCAGCGCGGCACCGAGTTTGCGCTGCTGACCCGGCCCGGGCATCCCATCACCGTGCGCAATCTGCTCACACACACCAGCGGGCTGCCCTATTCCTCCGCGCTGGAGGGAGTCCTGGATGCCCTGCCGTTGCGCGTCGCGGTGGGCAGCTATGCCATGACGCCGCTCAACTTCGAGCCGGACAGCATGTACCACTACGCGAACGCCGGGTTGAACACCGTCGGACGCATCGTGGAGGTCGTCGGCGGGATGCCCTACGAGGACTTCGTGCGCACTCGGATCATCGAGCCGTTGGGATTGAAGGACACGACGTTCTGGCCGGACGCCGGGCAGGCCGGACGGCTGGCGAAGATTTACGGGCACGCTACGGCGGAGGAGCCGTTGCACGAGGTGGCCAACAACCTGCTCGGCGCCCCGCTCGCGGACCGGCAGGCGCGCTACGCCGTCCCGGCGGCGGGCTTGTTTTCCACGGCGGCGGATTGCGCGCGGTTCTGCCGCATGATCCTGCGCGGCGGTGAACTCGACGGACGGCGCTATCTTTCCGAGGCGTCGGTGCGCCAGATGACCAGCCGCCAGACGCCGGAAAAACTCCCCGTGAGCTACGGTTTCGGCTGGAGCACGGACGGCCAGCGTTGCGGCCACAGCGGAGCCTACGAAACGGACATGGGCATGGACCGGGAGCGCGGACTGATCTACGTGTTCATGGTGCAGCAGGCCGGGTACAAGGCGGACGCCGAGCGGTGTAAATACGCGTTCTGGCAGGTGGCGAACGAGCGGTTTGGGAAGGCAGAAGGCAGAAGGTAGAAGGCAGAAGG
>CAHJWO010000382.1 GCA_903642295.1 PVC group bacterium
GGCGTCGGCGGCCACGGTGGCCGCGCCGCCCGGGGCGTTCCCCGTCGCGGCGGGAGGTACCCGCCCGTTTTCCACCGCCGCAGCCAATGCGTCCACCGCTCCCGGCCTCGCCCCGCCCACCCACCTCGGTCTGGGCGGCGCGGTGCCGATGTTCCAGAGCCGGCGCAAACCCTGGGCGGTGTTGGCCGCCGTGGCCGCCGTGCTGTTGCTGGCCGGGGTCGGCCTGGTCTGGCTGCTGGGCTCGCACCACGGCAACGGGTCGAAAGACCACCCGGACGCTGCCCGGAACGGCGTGGCTGACAACCAGGCGTCGAAATCCTCGGACGCTCGCGCCCGGACGGCGGAAGCCGCGCGGCTGGCCAACGCGCGCGGCGATCTCTTCGTGGAGACCGACCCTCCCGGCGCCCGCGTGAAGGTGGACGACCGTCCGGCGGAAAAAACGCCCGTCGCCGTGAAGGGCCTGCCCCTGGGCGCGCATTCGCTCAAGGTGATGATGGACGGCTACGAGGACTACACGACGCAGGCGGAGGCCCGGGAAAACCAGACGACCGCCGTCGAGAAAATCAAGCTGGTGCGCAGCATCGGCTGGTTGAATATCTCGACGACCCCGGCGGGCGCGGACCTCACGGTCACCGGCCCGGACGGCGCGCCAGCCAAGGCGCACTATGCGAGCCCCTGGAGTTCCGACAAGCTGCCGATTGGCGACTACGAGATTTCCGCCGCCCGGCCCGGCTGGCAGCCGATGACCCGCAAGGTCAGCCTGACGCGGGATCAATCCCTGCCGGTGGCCTTCGACCTGACCGGCGGCAGCGTGCAGATTGACAGCGTTCCCGCCAAGGCCACCGTCCTCCTCGACGGCAAGCCCGTGGGGACGACGCCCTACGTCCTGCCGGACGTTCCGCCCGGGGATGTGCATTATTCGGTGACCTTCGCCGGTTACACGCCCGCCGCCGTGGGAGGCAAGGTCGAGCCGGGACAAGCGTTGAAGCTCGACGCCAAACTCGTCAGGATCACCGCCGCGCCGAGGGCATCCGCCACGCGTCAGGCGAGCGCCCGGAGCCGTTCCCGGCGCGGCAGCGATGGGGATGATGACGGCGATAGCCGCCATCGGGGCGAGGACGGGATCGACAAAGCGTCGCGGGTCGGCAACATGATGCGGATCTTCGGCGGCCTTCCCCATCCGTAACGGGGCCGCCGATGGCAATCCGCTGAACGCCAGGCTTTGTTCACCCGACCTCCAGCGAAAGCACCAACATGGGCCTACTTATCGCGTGAACGCCATGATGGCCAGGGCGAACGCCTCTGAATTTGTCTGTCATCCTGAGGGAAGTGAACCGAGTCTGCGAATCGAAGGGAGCCGAAGGCAAATCGGCGCAGCCCGACGAGCCGAAGGACCTTTCACCTTCCTTGTAGTTTAGGTTTTCCAACCCCGATCATCTTTCTCGACCGATGGAGGACATAGACGTTACCCGAAAAATCCGTCCGCTGAAGACGCCGGGGACCCCCGCCCCGACCCCTCCCCTACCGGCCATCTCCCCGCCCGTCCCGGTTTCCCCGCTCGTCCGGTCGGAGCCGTCCGCATTTTCTCCCCCGCCGGTCGCCGCGCCCCGGGTGCTCCCGCCTCTGGAATCGCACACGGTCCGCTTCGCTGCTTCCACGCCGCCGCCCGCCGTGCCCGGCCACCTTTCCCCCGTCGAGCCGGACCCCATCACCGGTTGGCTCGTGGTGATGAAGGGAGCGGGCCGCGGCCGCAGTTTGCCGTTGGGTTACGGGATCAACGCGGTGGGCCGGGCGGAGGATCAGCGGGTCCCGGTGCGCTTTGGCGACAAGAAGATTTCCCGCCGCAGCCACGTCGAGGTTTCCTACGACGGCAAGGGCCGCGCGTTCTACCTCAGCCCGGGCCGGGGCAGCACTCTGGGTTACCTCAACGGCCAGCCCGTGCTGCAACCTTCCCCCCTCAAGGCCGGTGACCGGATCACCCTCGGCGACACGGAACTCGCCTTCGTGCCATTCTGCGGGGAAGCGTTCGACTGGCAGCAAACCCCGTAAACCCCAAGAAGGGAGGCCTCTCCGAGGCCTGCCCCGACTTTGGCTTGGCCGCGCGTGCCCCCACATGCAGCCCCTCCTCCGGACCAGATAAAACGGCCTCGGGGAGCCCCCCTCCCGGCTTCCAAACAAGGTCATTCAATTTGGCACCAGCAGGTCAGGGTTGGGGAGCGCACGCGCCTCGCGTGCTGCCGACGGCGCCCCGCCGTTCGCTCCGGTGGGCGGCCCCCGCTCTTTGGCGAGGCGCCAAAGAGAGCCCGCGAGGCGCGTGCGCTCCCCGACATCCTCCGCAAATTGAAAGACCCTGGGCTTCCAAACCGTTCGCTTGACCCTCTTCACCCCGGGATGTTATCTCCATTCGCGCCACGCCCGGTTTCCGCGAGGTTTTATGCCGTTTGAATTCCAAAGCCGTCAGGGCATCACCATCGCCGTGTTGTCGGGCACGCTCGACAGTTCCCTCGGCGAGGAGTGGATCGCGCAGGTGCAGCGCGAAATCCCCAAGGGCGGCCCGCTGGTCGTGGACGGCTCGAACCTGAAAACCCTGACGCAGCAAGGGGTGCTCCACCTGATGTCCGCCCAGCGCTGGACCAGCGCGCCCGAGCGCAAACGTCTGCCGCTGGTGGGTTTCAGCCCGATGGTCTGGCGTGCCGTCGTCGAAAACGGCAGCGACTTCTTTTTCGACTCCCGGCCGACGCTCCGCGACGCGCTGGCCCTCTTCGGCGCTTCTGCTTACCCGGCCCCCACCGTCGTACCTCCGGCACCGGACGCGCCCACCGCGCTCCACCGTGCTGTCCCCCCGTCATCCCAGCCGGAATCCTGGCTGGAGCCGCTCCCCGGTGTCCCGGCGCCGGAACCCTTCGTCTCCCCACCCCCGCCGCCCCCGCTGGTCGCCCCGCCCCTCCCGACGCCGAACTTTCCGCCGCTGCCCGCTGCCGGTCGCTCTAAATCCTCGCGGAACCCCCTCCTGTGGTTGGAGATCGGCATCGCGTTCGCCGTCCTCGCCGGGTTCACCGCGTGGTGGTTGCTCCGCAGCCGCGTCCCGACGTTGACGCTCTCCGCCGCGTCCGCCGTCGTCGAGGAGGACGGCAAGGAAGCGGACGA
>CAHJWO010000383.1 GCA_903642295.1 PVC group bacterium
GCGGTTCGTAACGCCGCCGGTTCCTCGTGGATATTTTCGCGCGACAGCACGACCGTCAGTCCGTCTTTGGAAGCCGGGTCGCCAAAGCCGGTCGAGTGAAGCTGTTTACCGCAGATGGCGCGTTCCTCCAGCCAGCGCAATACGTCCAGGGCGGCGACCCCCTCGGCGTGCAGCACCAGCACCTCGCGCTCGCTGACGACCGCCGCCACGCTGCCAGGTTGCCGGGGCGCGAACCGGCGCACCACGGTGCCGTCGATGTCGCCGGAACGATCCGGCGGCGGCTGGGCGGTCGCGCGGGCGAAGAGGGCGATGTTCTTTTCCTTGGCAAATTCGACCGCCTGCGCGTTGAGCACCCGCGCGCCCCCCTCCGCCATCTCCTGCATTTCCTCGTAGGAAAGCTCGCCGATGCGGCGCGCCGAAGGCACCACGCGCGGATCGGCGGAATACACGCCGTCCACGTCGCTGCAAATCTCGCACCACTCCGCCCCCAGCGCGGCCGCCATCGCCACGGCGGTGGTGTCGCTCCCGCCGCGTCCCAGGGTCGTCACCTCTTTTTTGTAGGAAACCCCCTGGTAGCCCGCGACGACGACGATCTTGCCCCGGGCCAGTTCGTCCTGAACGCGAAAAGGCCGCACCTCGATGATTCGCGCGTCCGAATGCCGGTCGTTGGTGATGATGCCGCTCTGACTGCCCGTGAACGAAATGGCGTCGCCGCCGAGTTCACGGATGGCGATGGAGAGCAACGCCATCGAGATGCGCTCCCCGGCGGAAAGCAACATGTCCAGTTCCCGCCGCGCCGGGTTGGGGGAGAGCCGCTTGGCGGAAGCCAGCAACTCGTCCGTGGTATCACCCATCGCGGAAACCACGACGCAAACCGCGTGACCCGCCGCGCATGTGCGCATGATCCGTTCCGCCACGGCACGAATCTTTTCCGGCCCGGCCACGCTGCTGCCGCCATATTTCTGGACCACCACGCTGCGGCGGGAATCAGGGTCGCTTGCGCTCGTGCTCATGAATGAAAGGAAGGCGCACCCGGCTTGCTCAGCCTTAGAACAGCGGGGCGGGGATGTAAATGGTATCCGCACCTTTTGCTTTTACCAGCCCGGCGCCTGCTCTCCGCTTTACATTGCTGGCAGAATCCGCTAGGTAGCGATGCCTCATCCACAGGCACGATTATGTCCGAACCGACCGGTGATCCTCCAGTTCCCCCGCCGTCCTCTCAGCCGGTGCCGACGGAGGGAGGTGCGTCGCCAAACAACGTTGCCCGGGCACCTCGCGCGAAGCCGCCCAACGCCCATACCCCGAAAGATGCGCCACCGGCGGGAGCGCCACCGGGCTTCCCGGAGTTCATGGCCTGGATGAAAATGATGGGCGAGGGGACGCCGACCGACGAAGAGGCGGCGCGGCCCGGGCGCGGGGTGCTGCCGAAAGAGCAGAAAAAGTTTTCGCGCAGCACGGTGGAAGCTGCCAGGCCGGACCCGGTCGATGCTTCCGCGGACCCGGGTACCACCTCCCCCTCTCCGGCGGCGGAAACGGAACGGCCCCCTTTTACTTCCGCGATCAGCCTGCCGGCCGACCATCTGAACATCGAACGCAAACGGCGCTCGAAAGACACTTCGAACAAACCGCCGGGCCTGACGATGGCCATCCAGTTCCTGGTTTTTGCGGCGCTGGTCGGCAGTTTTTTCGTGGGGCGTGCGACCGTGCCCAACGCCGCCCCGGCACCCCGCACCGCCGCTGGCAACCCGGTGGTGATGAAAGACGGCCAGTCGCCGGACGGCAAATCGCTCGGAATCCTGTCGGACGAGTTGCTGGCGAAGGTGGACGACGAGGCAGCCGTCGAATTCTCGGGAGATCCCCGGCGCGCGTTCGAACTTCTCCAGTCGGTGAAGGACGGGGGTGGCAGGATTGTCGGCCTCGATTACCATTTGGCGCTGCTCGCTTACGCCTCTGGTGACTTGCCCAAGGTGCTGCCCTTGCTCAATCTTTCCATCTCCGAGGGGGAAGAAGTGGCGGCTTGCTACAACCTGCGGGGGACGATGACCAACCGTCGGGGCGGCATCGATCACGGAATCCCCGAACTGGAAATGGCGTCAAAACTCGACCCATTCGATGCCAGATACGCGTTTTTCCTCGGAGAAGCATTGCGACGGGGTGGGAAACCGCTCGCCGCGCTCACGGCGCTTCGGAAGGCGCTTTACCGGTTGCGGGAGCCCATGTCGGATAGCTTTTACCGGCTGAAAATTCGACTCACTCAGGTTGAATTGGGCCAGGAAGCAGACTTTGCGGATGAGATGAAAGCGGAACTGACCCAAATTCCCCCGGCTGCGGATTGGGTGCTGACCGCCGCCGCCGTCGAGCTGCACCGGGGCAATATTCCGGCTGCCAAGGGCTATTTCGACCAGGCGAAGAGTTTGCTCCCGGAACGCGAGTTGTTGATCCGCCTGCGAGATTATTATTTCTTCTCGTTTGCCCACGAAAAAGAACTGGCCCCGTATTTCGTGTCGATCATGCCCGCCATCCCGACTGGCACCTCTCTGGCGGCACCGACCAATTTCAACCCGACGGAAACTCCGACTGGACTCGGCACGCCTTTCGCCCCGGTGCTAAATGCCCCGGCTCGGGTAGCATTGCCGAAAGCGCCATGACCCTTCGGCGTCCCGCCCTGGCGTTTCGGTCCGCTGCGCTGTCGGGATTGCTGGCGGTGGCGCTCGGGGCGTTCGGCGCGCACGCTTTAAAAGCGACTTTGCTGCAAAAGGCCACCGCCGAACTCTGGGAAAAGGCGGTGTTCTATCATTTGATTCATTCCGTGGTCATGCTGGCAGTCTCCGGCCTGCGACCGTTTCCAAAGGGGGCGTGGATCTTCCTCGGTCTCGGCATCTTTGGCTTTAGCGGCAGCCTTTACCTCTATGCGTTGACCCGCACGTTCTGGCTGGTTTTTGTCACACCGCTCGGAGGCTTGTGCCTGCTGGCAGGATGGCTGCTGCTGGCCCTGCGCAATCCCGGCGACGATTTTGACGATGGAAGTCCATCGTGATGCTATCCGCGGGCAGGCACCCCCTCATGACAGACCTGCGAGCTACTCCAGCGAGACCAATCCGGCGGTGATCGCGTACCGTGTCACCGCTACCGCGTCGTGGACATGG
>CAHJWO010000384.1 GCA_903642295.1 PVC group bacterium
TCGGGCAGAGTTTAGACCGTTTGATCGATCCAGCCGGATCGTAAAAATTCATGACTCCCTGGCCGTCGCACGTCCAACATTCCTGGGCGCCGCGCTCGAAGTAGAGCCGCATCTTTTCGTCGATCTCCGCGACGGTGTTCTTCGGAGAAAAGACTTCGATGCAAATCTCCGGCGCGAGCAGATGCACGTTGGACTTCTCCGGCTTCTGTTTCCGCCTTTCCGATGAAACCCAGACCACGTCGATTCCCTTCACTCCTTTGTTGGTGCGTAGCGGGTACTCCGGGCGGGCGTAGCCCTTCGGCAACAGCCGGGCCAAGGTCAAAAGGATTTCCCCCTGATAATCAGAATGGTCGGCTCCGGGCGGCGGACTCATGACAATGTTTCCCCACTCGTCGCTCTCGATTTTGTACGGCAGTTCGGCCAGGATCGGGTCATCGCAAATTTCTTCCCAAGTCATGCCCATAATGACCGGAGCTTAACATGCCTGCCACGGTGACTACAAGCCTTCGTCGTCGTCCGCGCCCGCGCCGCTCTTGTCGCGTTTGAGGCCGCGCAATTTGCCGTGGATGAAGGGGTCGATCTCGCCGTCCATAACGGCCTGCACGTCGCCCGTTTCCACGCCCGTGCGCAGGTCCTTGACCATCTGGTACGGCTGGAACACGTAGCTGCGAATCTGGCTGCCCCAGGCCACGTCGCCCTTCTCACCGTACTGGCGGTCCACCTCGGCGCGCTTCTTGTCCACCTCGATCTGGGTCAGCTTGGACTTGAGCAGCTTCATGGCCGTCATGCGGTTCTTCATCTGGCTGCGTTCGGCCTGACAGGCGACGACGAGGCCGGAAGGGAGGTGCGTGATCCGGACGGCGGTCTCGACCTTGTTGACGTTCTGGCCACCCTTGCCACCCGAGCGGAAGGTGTCGAGCTTGATGTCGCGGTCGTCGATGTCGATGGGCGCGTCGTCGGGCAGTTCGGGGACCACGTCCACGCTGGCAAAGCTCGTGTGGCGGCGCTTGTTGGCGTCGAAGGGACTGATGCGAACGAGCCGGTGGACCCCGCGCTCCGTCGCCAGGTAGCCGAACGCAAACTCGCCCGCCACCTTGATCGTGGCCGACTTGATGCCCGCCTCGTCGCCCTCCTGGATGTCCATGACCTCGCGCTTGAAGCCGTGGTGCTCGCCCCAGCGCTCGTACATGCGCAACAGCATTTCCGCCCAGTCGCACGACTCCGTGCCGCCCGCGCCGCTGTGGACGGTCAGGTAGGCGTTGGATTTGTCGTTTTCGCCCGCGAGGAGTTGTTGCAACTCAAAATCTTCCAGTTGGGTGCGGGTGCGCGCGAACTCCGCCGCGTATTCCGCGAAAGCAGATTGTTTTTGGGCGTCGTCGGGTTCTTCCTCCGCAAGGAGTTGCAGGGTTTCCAGATCATCGACCTGCCGCTCCAGCGCGACCAACGGGCCGACCCGGGCGCGCAAGGCGCTGACCTCCTCCACCTGTTTTTGGGCCTGTTCCTTGCGGTCCCAGAACCCCGGTTCGCCCATGAGCGATTCGAGTTCGTTCAGGCGCGCCTGTTTGCCCGGCAAGTCAAAGATACCTCCGCAGACCGCCCACGCGGGCTTTGAGTTCGTCGATGCGGAGGGCGTTGGGATCTTCGGCCATAAAAAGGACCGCCGGAGGCGGAAGGTTCAAGAATTCAAGGAACCAAGAAATCAAAAATCAAGGAAGGTTCAAGATTCAAGGCTCACGGGTTGAGATGGGAGGTGAAGCTGAGAAGCTAATGCTACTAGGCCATAGAGTAAGGATCAAGGAGGAGTATCCTGATCTGACGGGAGGAGTGCTGGGCAGGCAAGGGGGGAGCGTGGGTTTCAGGGGCCCGTGGAAGAGGGATGGGCGGGATCGGCGCTGTCTTCGTGGGGCGGGTGGCTGTTAGATGAGGCCTGGGTGTTGGGGGCGGTTTCCAGACAGTCAGGGACGGCTGGGACAGCCGTCAGGACCTTCCCGGGTACGAGCCGCTACGCGGCAAGGGTTGATGCGAACGCAAGGCGCTGTCGGCACGGGCATGACGGCGCCCAGAGGTCGCCATCCACCTGGCCTGTTCGGAAGCCGGGATGTCGCTTTCCCCTGGCGTCCTTTCGCCGGGGGCCGGGTGGTGCTTGCTTTCGGAGCCGGGGTGCGGGACGTTGCGCGGGTAGGAGAGATATTGCATGGATTCACGCGGCACGGGTCTGATCATCATCACGGCGGGGGTGACTCTGGTCATCGTCGGCGGGCTGGTTTGGAGCGGACTGTTAAACCACTTCGGCCGGTTGCCGGGGGATTTTCGCTACGAGGGGCCGAATACCCGCGTGTACGTGCCGCTGGCTTCGATGCTGGTGGTATCGGTGGTGCTCAGCGTGTTGATGGCGGTGGTGCGGCGGTTTTTCTGAGTTTGCTCCGGTGCCATGATTCGTTTTCGACTCTTCGGGATTCCCTTCGGAATCACCACTTACTTCTGGATCGGCAGCGCCATCCTCGGCAGCAGCGCGGCCCGGGGGGACGATGGATTGTGGCTGCTGGCCGTGTGGGTGCTGTGCGTGCTGGTGTCCATCGTGGCGCACGAACTCGGGCACGCGCTGGCGGGCCGGGCGTTCGGGTTGCAGCCATACGTGGTGCTGTACCAATTCGGCGGGCTGACGTATCTGCCGGGGGGACAGCTTCCCCGCGGGAAAAATATCCTCGTCAGCCTGGCCGGGCCGGCGGCGGGGTTCGGGATGTTCCTGGCCGCGTTCGCCGCCTATGTTCTCACGGTGCGGTCCGGCCACGCGGATTTGCTCTACGCGCCAACCCGTTCCGCGATCCTGCTGCGCGAGGTGAAGAACGATCTGTTTTTCATCAACGGGTTCTGGACGTTTTTTAACCTGCTGCCCATCCTGCCGCTCGACGGCGGACAGGTGCTGCGCGATGTGCTGGGGCCAAGGTGGATCGGCGTTTGCCGGATCATCGGGGCCGTGTGCGCGGCGGTATGCTGCGCGGGGACAGCCTGGATCGGGATGTACATCACCGCGTTTTTCCTGGCGTATCTGGCGTACATGAATTTCGTGGGCGATACCCGGTCGCTGCCGGGCGGGGTGAAGGGGGGCTGAAGGATGCAGGATGCAGGA
>CAHJWO010000385.1 GCA_903642295.1 PVC group bacterium
TGATAAAAAGCGTTTTCAGCGAATGGATCGTGACCAAAACGCTCAACCATGCATTTTGGGTTGATAACCGTTTTTATCAACCTAAAATGGGCAAATGGACGAAAACGTCGAAAAAGGAGGTCTGAGCGTCGTCGGGACCGGTGGAGGCCACGAACTGGCAAACCCCGCATTCTACCGACTGGCGGATGTGCCGGCGGAAGTGACGTGGTTCGCCAACCTCACCAATCCGCACACCCGCCGCGCATACCGCAACGACGTGTCGGGGTTCATGGCGTTTTTCGGAATGAAAGAGGCCACGGAGTTCCGCGTGGTCACCCGCGCGCACCTGCTCGCTTGGCGAGAGGATCTGGAAGGGCGGGGGAACGGACCGGCGACCATCCGGCGCAAGCTCGCGGCCATCGCTTCGCTCTTTGACCATCTGTGCGAGAGCAACGCGGTGACCCACAATCCTGTGCGTGGAGTGAAGCGGCCACGCTCGGAAAGCGGGGAGGGGAAAACGCCGGCGATTGCGGACGGCCAAGCCCGGCGGCTCCTCGACGCGCCGCCCGAGGACACACTCAAAGGAAAGCGGGATCGGGCGATCCTCGCGGTCCTGTTCTTTCATGGACTGCGGCGGGAGGAGCTTTGCAAGCTGCGGGTCAAAGACGTGGAGGAGCGGCACGGGGTGAAGCACCTGCGCGTCCACGGCAAGGGCGGCAAGACACGCTTCGTGCCAGCGCACGCGGCGGCGTTGGGCCGGATCGCCGACTATCTGGCTGCCGCCGGGCACGGAGAGGATGGGGGAGGGGCGTTGTTCCGGCCTCTGAAAAATTCGAGAACAGGAAAATTGGACAGCGCGCTCACACCCGGCAAGGTCGATGAATGTGTAGTGCGCTACTACGCGCGACGACTCGGCTTGGGCGCGACGGGGTTCGGACCGCACGTCGCCCGCGCGACGGCGGCCACGCACGCGCTCAACCAGGGCGCGGATATTACGAAGGTGCAGGAGTGGCTCGGTCACTCCAACATCGCCACGACCCGGATCTACGACCGCCGCCGCTCGCGGCCAGAAGACAGCCCGACGTTTCGGATGAATTACTAAGCGGACTAATACTGGATCAAAATTGCACGCCTTCGACCGGGGATAGCGGTAGAGCAGGAAGGTGTTTTCGAAAACGCCCTTGTCTACCGACCCCATTGCCATTCGGGAAGCAGCACGGCCTTTGGGCCGTCGCCAGTTTGATACACCCGGAAGGTCTTAATGCCGCGTTCAGACAGTAATTTGACAGCCGTGGCCTGGTGATTGGCAACGTCCTGGGCTTGTAGGCGAACCTGCTCGGCCTTCCACACCGTCATGTTGTGCATCTGTGCGGTTACGAACGTATTCGTCGCCGTGTTGTTGGCCAAATTTTGAGCGGTCTGTGAGCGTACTTTCTGGCTGACACTCGCGAGATATTCGCCGTGCGCTTGCTTGCCCGCATTATCCCCGTTATCGTAGATGCGTTTGCTTTCCATCTGCAACTCACACATGATTCGTTCTAATTGCACGATGGATTCCTTGATTTCGTGGGGAACGGCGGCAATATCTTTTCCTCGAAAAACGATCTGGCGGGCGGTGTTGCCCTCCATACTCGCCAAGATCAATTTATCATCGGAATCAGGGAAGTAATATTTTGCAAATTGGGAGCTTCCCTCTACGGCGACGGTGTACGCCTCATCGGTTGCGCGGGCGTGGTAACCCTGCGCTTCCCCAGCACCCGTTGCCGCCCCCCCGGGCGTGGACTCGCAACCCGCCCCGACTATGGCCACCAGCGCCGCCAAGACGAGCGACCTTCCGATCAAGTTAATACTTTGCATGGGGCGACCGGATGAGTTTGAGGTAATCGTTGTCGCTGATTTGCGCCTGTTGTTCACGGGTCAGCACCTTGCCGTCCTTGCCCATCGTCGGACGGGAAGACCGTGAATTTGGCACCTGTGCGGCGGACTCGCCCATGGCGTCTAACCCCTGTTTCCAAGACTCGACTTGCTGGTCATATTTTTTCCAGTCCACTCCGCGGCTGCGCGCCTTGCTGCTGTCACCAGGGCTCCAGTATTCAGTACTCGCAAGCCGTTGGTCCAAGCGTGCATCCTCGTCCTTCAACGCGGCGTTGGCGCGGCTGTTCGCCGTATTGATCGTCGCCTTGTATTCACTTTCCACGACGCCGTTTTCGCGCGCGGCGAGCTTGGCTTCCGCCGCCGCTGCCTTCGCTTCGGCGCGGGCCTGCGTATCAGCAGCGCGTTGCGCTGCGGCTTGCTGCCGCTGGTAGGCGCGCACCTGTTGCGCCACTTGAGAGGCTGTCAGGTTGTCGCCCGTTGCCTCGAAACCCTCCGGCAGAGGGGGCACATCCCCCGTGCGGGAGTTGGCCTTGGCCTCGGCTTCCCGGACCCGCTGGGCGGCCCCCTCATTGAGAGCGTCCGCAGCACCCTGGGCGGCACTCACGAGACCCTGCCCGTTTCTGGCTGCCTGCGCGTTCGCATTAGCCTGTCGCCGGGTCGCCGCCTGCGAGGCCGCCGCACTCTCGGCGGCTGCGCGGCGCTGCTCTGCCTCCTGAATAATCTGTGCATTGCGTTGCTGCATGGCCGCATTCCGTGCAGCCATCTGCTCCAGGAGCGCCGAATCGCTCCCCTGACTCCCGCTGTTCCCACTCGGACTTCCATGATGATCCCAATAACCCGAATTAGTATTGTACTGGGCGGACGCATGGCGCGCACCGAAAAGCAAAGCGCAAGCCACGCCGTAAATGACAAAAGAACGATTCATATAAAGCAGGGAGTGAGGGTTTTAGCTAACTGAGCTGTCGGGGAGAACCAAATTTTGCCGTCCACAGCTTATCGTGGGCGCAATTGCGAGCGCGTGATTGACAACAGAAAACCTTTGAGGGTGCAAGGGAAAACACTGGAAGCCTGAACGATAACATTGCCGGAGTTGACCACGGTGGAAATCTTTCGGCGTGCCAAGGCTCGCTCTGGATGACTTAAGTTGGAGTGGCAGGCTAGCTACGATTCGAATCTACAGATTCGCTACGGGGCGTTGTGATTTCTCACAGAAGTCTGTCGGCGATCCGCTCTTGGTACAAAGCGTTATC
>CAHJWO010000386.1 GCA_903642295.1 PVC group bacterium
GCCTTCCTCCGTGCGCACGCTTATCCTGACATCCAGCACCGGCGGCGGGCACAACATGCGCGCCAGTTCGTTCGTCCACTGGACGCGCGAAACCGCCGGGGCGGCGGCCGCCAACGAGATTCAGATCCACAAGTGCCTGGAGAACACCCACGCCCTGTACCGTTTCGGCGTCGGCCTCTACAACCGCATCCAGCGCCACGCCCCCTGGGCGCACCACGTTTATTTCAATTTCCTGGAGGTCGCCGGGCTCCATTATTCGCGCCACCGGCTCCTCGGTCAGGAACGCTTCCGCGCCATCCTTGACCACGTCCGCCCGCGGGTCATTCTCAGCACGCACGGCTCGCTCAACCACGGCTTCTTCGACCTCGCCCGCGCCCACCTCGGCCGCGAGAATGTCCGCTGCATCACCTACTGCGGCGAACTCTTCGGCCAGTACGGTTTCAGCCGCCATTGGGTCAACCCGAAGGCCGACCTCTTCATCGGCGCGGTCCCCGAGACCGTGGCGATGGCGCGCAAGCTGCGGATGCCCGAGGAACGCGCCGTCGTCGGCGGTTTCCTGCTCAACCCGAGCTTTTACCACACCCCGCTCTCCCCCGGGGAACGCGCCACTTTCCTGACCAGCCTCGGCCTCGATCCGGAGAAATTCACGCTCCTCCTTTCGACCGGCGAGCACGGCGCGAACAACCACCTCGCCTTCCTCGAAGCCCTGCGCAACAAACGCCCGCGCAAGGACCTCCAGGTCATCGCCCTCTGCGGCCACAACCCCGCCGAGCTGGACCGCGTCCGCAGTTGGGGCCGCCGCCACGCCGCCGTGCTGCCCGTGCTGGCATTGCCGCATTCGCACATGATGCACCTGCTCATGCAGGTCTCCTCCGCCGTGGTGGGCCGTCCCGGCACGGGCACGACCAGCGAGGCGATCATCAGCCGCTGCCCGATTCTCTTCAACTGTCTGGGTGGCTTCATGCCGCAGGAGTTCATCACGCTGCGCTACGCCCGGCGGCACGGCATCGCGCAGGAGGTGTACCGCCCAGATACCTTGTCCGAAATCCTCGCTGACTGGGCCGCGCACCCCGAGCAAGTCACGACCCTGCGCCGCCGGATGCAGGAATGCGTCCCCCGGGCGCACCCGACGGACATTCTCCGGCGGGTGGCCGACCAATCCGCCGCCCTCCCGCCCGAGCCGCCGACCAAAGGCCCTCGCGCCCCCTACGTCCAATTGTTGGAGGAGGACCCGCGTTACTCCATCAGCCCTTTCCGCTCCCGGCGCCGCACGGCCAGGTAGGGACGGCTGCCCCAGCCGTCCGCAGGGGCCGCCAGGCCCCTCCAGGTAGGGAGGCCTCTCCGAGGCCTTCCCATTGGGCCGCAGGCCCCTCCGGACTCTGGCGGTGGCTGGCGGCCTCCGGGCACCGTCAGCAGCAACGACCAACAACCGATCCGCTCGAAAACTCTCCACCCGCTCCGATCCTCACCCTCTCGATGACCCACCCTCCCGACCGACCGCAAACGCTCGCGCGCCTGCATCTCCACGCCGTTCTGCCCGCGCTGGAAGACCTCGCCGCGCTCTCGCCCGAGACGCGCCAACTCGCCGCCGGTTGGAACTTTTCCCTGCGCCTCCAGCTTCTGAACGGACCCGCCGCCACGCTCACCTCGCCCGGCGACGGCCGCCTCCTCGTCACCCCCGGCGACACCGCCCCCTCGCGCCTGACGCTCCAGTTCCTGACCGCCAACCAACTCAACCGCACCTTCCTCAACCAGGCCGCGTTTCCGCCCCTGCCCACGGGTGGCTTCTGGCGCATCCTCGGTGTTCAGACCTTCATCAAGCTCACCAGGCAACTCGACCGCGTCCTCCAGGCCCCCCCCGACGCCCTTGCCGACGAGCCTTTCCGCCTGCTGCACCTGCGCCTGCTTTTCCGGGTGTTAATCGGCGCGGTACCTATCGTGGCCGAGACCGACCCCGTCTCCCGTCACACCCTCAGCCACACTCCTGAGGGCACGGTCGAACTCCGCGTGCCGGCTCTCGACCTCACCGGCCACATGCGTTGGACAAGGGGCCGCATGACCAGCGCCCTCGGTCCGGCTCCCGGCGCCACCCCCGACGCCGTCATCACCTTCGTCGATCTCCCCACCGCCGACGACGCGCTCCTGGGTCGCCTGGACCCCAACGCCGCCGTCGGCCTGGGCCGGGTGGACGTGCGCGGACTCATCCCCTTGGCGGACGGCATGAGCGTCGTCATGGACCGCGTGGAAGGCTACATCAAGCCCCCCGGCGCTCCCGCTATTCCCACGATGGCCTTCAGCGGCGCGGCTGCGTGAGCGTCAACCGTTAGTAGGAAATAAATTGCAGGTTGTTCACCCTCGTAAAATGCTCGTCCCGAGCCACGAGCGGCAGCCCGTTTTCTATTGCCAGTGCGGCGATCCACATGTCATTGCTCGGGATTCTGACGCCGCCTTTTTCCAGCCCGTAACAAACATCCGCGTACACCAGAGGCGTAACTTCGGAAGGATAAAGCACCTGTCTACCTTGCAAAATTGTGTCGATCCGCTGAAAAGCAGCTTTCCGGTGAGTTGCTTTACGAATTCCTAATGCCAGTTCCGCGACGGTGACAAAAGTGATGACAAAATTGTCGTCCCCGATGATTGCATGTGCCTTGGGATCATTTCGGGACAAGTGAATGACTGCACTCGTGTCTGCAATGCAATCGATCTGCGCTCTGTTCATGGAATCTGCTCGAACGCATCCACAATATCTTTCTCAAATTGATCCCAGTCCTGATCGGTCATTTTTTCTTCCGGCAACTGAGAAGATTTCTTGAACGGCATGACGTACCGGCCCGAATTTTCCTTGGTCGGAGCAAAGTCCAACGTGTCCTTCAAATCCTTGACCGTGGAGCCAGCGTTCATTCGGCAAGCCTAAGAGATCGCTCACCGCTTGCAAGTCTCGATCTACTTGTCTCCTGTCCTCTTTGAGCGACTTTCTCCACATGCGCTCCTTTTCCCGCAGCCTCGCCCTGTTCGAGCGCGCCGCCCGCGTCATCCCCGGCGGCATCACC
>CAHJWO010000387.1 GCA_903642295.1 PVC group bacterium
GTTTTCGTGACCGCGCAGCGGTCTAAAAGGCTTGGCAGCATGGCGGCTACGCCGTAAGGAAAACATGGCGCTCGGAGATCGCCATCCACCGAGATTCTATTTCGCAGATAGGTAGTCGGGAGGCCCCGCCGCTGCTCCCTCCGACGGTAACAGCGGCGGCGGGTGATCTTAGAGATACGGCTTCCGGGGCACCTGCACGCCGATCACTGCTGCGGCGAGCTTGATCTGCGGGGCGAGCTGGTCGCTCATGCCTTTCGCATGTTGCGCCATTTCCTCGATCTCGACCCGGCTGAGCTTGGCGTGGGCATCGCGCGCGCGGCGGTCGCGGGCATCGGCCTGATCGATGTAGGCGATGATGTTGTCATACTCCGCCCTGAGCTGGCGGGCGAGCGCCGGGTCCTTTTGCTGCAACTGGGGGTCGATGGTGTTGTAGGTCAGGCGCAGGCTGCTCATGATGCCGCGCATGTCCTTGACGCGGCTCTCGGAAATGTAGGCGGTCGGGCTCGCGCTATAGAGGGAGTCGCGCAGGTCGTTGAAGTACGTGTTGAAGGTCGGCGTCATCCACACGAGCGCGCCGACGCACTCGTCGAGCCGCGGCTGCCAGGCGTTGCAGGAGGCCACGAAGAGCCCGGCTTCGCGGACGGCATCCTTGGCGGCGGCGAGCGCGACGTTCGCGCGGGGCAGGTATTTGATGCCGAGCGCCTGCGCGGCGGCGGAATCTAGCTTTTCCACGAAGGTGGATTTCGCCCCGTACAGGCAAGGCTCGATGACGAAGTGAAACAGGTTGCCGTCGCGGTCCACGATGACCTTGCCGCTGGCATCCTTGACGATGACGGGAGCCACGGGCGTATCGGTCGAACCCTGGCTCTTGGGCACGCCGGAATCGAAGTAAATGTCGTATCCGACCAGTCCGTGAACGCCGGCGACGATGCCTTCGATGGTTTCATACCCGTTCATGTGCAGGTTGAGGTAATCTCCCTGCATCTTCTTCACCAGGGAGAGAAGCTCCGGGCCGCTGGCCAGTGCCGCTTTGTTGTAGTCGCCGCCGTTGGCGTCCAGAATCTTTTGGTAAGATTGGGCGTTCGCTTCGAAATCGTGCGCGGCGGCATCGACTTTGGCCGCCTGCTGGACCAGATACGATTTGACGTTTTCGAGCTTCACCGCCGAGTCCGCCCGGGCGGAAGGGCAGAGTGCGCCCACCAGGCCGGTGAGGCATGCCAAGCCGGTGTTTCTGATCAAACGAAGGCCACGAGGCGATGAAATGGAGCGGAGCAGGCGAGGGACGAGTGCTGTCATGAGACGGCGAGTATGGCGCAAGCGCGGACCTTATGCTCCCTCCGCGTTGCGGTCACTTTGCTTGGAAATGCGCTGCCCACGACGCGGTTCGCGCCGCACCCGCCCGGAATTGCGTTTCATTAGCGGTGCGTTGCGGTGCAGGCCTCCGGCGGTTGCCGGGGCCGGGCAAAGCGGGTTAATCTCGGGGCAAACTGCCTCACTCCTGGTGGGTGCAGGATTTCCCGGTCAGATTTCAACCACCCACGGTCATCGTCAAAAATCAGCCCATGTCCGAAGAAGGCGCCTGGACCCCCATCGACGGCACTTGGCGGAGGCTGTACGGGAGTTTCTCCGAGCAGGGCCTGAGCATCGAGTGGCACGATTTCCGCCTCGCGCACGATCTGGATTGGGGCCGGTCGTTCCATCCGGGCAGCCTGGAAATTTGCCTGAATTTCTCGGGTAGCGGCACGCTGCAAGACGCCGACGCGGAACGTTCCATCGGCCCGGGAGAGGTGGCCATCTATACCTTGCAGGACCAGCGGCTGCGCGCGGTCCGCCGGGCGGACAGTCTGCACCGCTTTCTCACGCTGGAGATTTCTCCCGGCTTTTTGCGGGCGCATCTTGCCGCCGAACTCGTCAAGCTGAAGCCGGAAATCCGGCGTTTTGTCGAGAGCGGCGGCAAGTCCGTTCCCTATCTGCAAATCAAACCGCTACCCGCCTCGCTGCTCGCCACGCGGGTTCAATTCATCAAGCCTCCGGTCGCCGCTCCGGCGCAAGGCCTCTGGTATCTGGGCCGGGTGCTGGAGATTCTCGCGCAAACCATTTATCCGGACGAAAACCCGGCGGAACTCTTTTGCCAGCGGCACCAACGCAACAACCGCGAACGCATCGAGCGGGTCCGTTTCCTGGTCGAGCGCGACCTGGAGAACCCGCCCTCGCTCGAAATGCTTGCCCAGGAAGTCGGGTGCAGCCCCTTCTACCTCTCGCGCATCTTCGCGCAGGAAACTGGGGCGAGCATCCCGAAGTTCCTGCGCTTGAAGCGCATGGAAAAGGCGGCCGAACTGCTGCGCACCGGCCAGGCCAACGTCACCGAGGCGGCGGTGGCGGTCGGCTACGCGAGTCTGAGTTCGTTCAACAAAGCGTTCGTCGAACTCTTCGGCTGCTGTCCGGGCTTGTACCCGCACGTCAAAATTTCCGGGCGCGCGAGTGGCAGCGGCAGACGGCTGCCCTCACCGCCGGACCAGTTGGCGCCGCCGGTAGCTGCTTCCAAGTAGGGCGATCACTTTTCCTCGGAATGGACGAGATTTGAAGCGAACGGACGGTCGCCTGGCTGCACCCGGGCCATGTGGATCGGCGCGAAGCAGGCCGCCACGGCGATGGCGGCGGCCACCGGCAGACGATACGGCGTGAATTTGCGCCGGGCCATGGTGGCGGCGGTGCGTACGCGCAGGCAGAGACCGCGCCGGCCTGGCTCCAAACTGAGGAGCTTTTGTGGCGCTTGCGCAACGGAGGGGTCTTGGAGTTGGAGTCGGCTGGCGTGATTGCTATAGTTCATGCCGTGTAGCCTGCCCGAACCACACCGGGCTCGCTTCCTTCGGCTTGTGCCCGATGCACCCGGAATTGCACTGCCTTTGCCGCGACTAGAGCGCATCCCGCTTGGATAAGCCTTGCACTGAATCCTCCCCCAAGGTCTGTCATCCTGAGCGAGTGGAACGAGCCGAAGGACCTTCCACCGTCGAGGGCACCTCAGGCTGATCCAAG
>CAHJWO010000388.1 GCA_903642295.1 PVC group bacterium
CCCCCGCGCTTGGGCGAGGCGCCAAAGCGGGCACGCGAGGTGCGTGTGCTCCCCGACATCCTCCGCAAATTGAAAGACCTTGCACTTTTCCGGCCGAGTCTGGACGAATGGCCGCAATCCCGCGTAACATACGGGCGCTTGCCCATGCGTGTTGATTCGATGCCAAACGACGGCTCTCTGCCGCGAAACCTCCTTTACGCCACGAGTGCGCGGATCGGCGGCATCGGCCTGGACCTTTGCGCGCAGGAGCAACTGGTGCTTTCCCAGAGCGGTGGATTTCTGGGGCGGGCGGTGGCGTACCGCAACCGCTGCCCGGAGATTCCCGCTGCAAAGGTACGTTCCCTGCGCTGGTCGCCCGTGCGACTGATTTCGTTCCTCGACCGTCCTTATTATTACGGCGCGAAACGCCGCTGGGCCGACCGGGCCGCCGCGCAGGAGTTGGCCACCGGGCGGTACGATTTCTACCACGGCTGGTCGGGCGACAGCCTGGCTGCATTGCGGGAAGCGAACCGGCGCGGTCTGCCTGCAGTATTGGACATCCCGACGTGGCACGTCGCACACGGGTTCCGCAAGTACGAGAATATCCCGCCGCCGGGCGGATGGTCGGGCCGGTTGCTGCCGCGCCAGTGGCTGGACCGGCTGCCCATCGTTCCGGCGCGTCTGCGTGAGGAATACGAGCGGGCCACCTTGATTCTGACCCGCTCTACTCACGCCACGAACACGTTTCTGGCGGAAGGCTTCGCGCCGGAGCGCGTGTTCAACACCGACGAGGGCGCGGACGTGGCGCGTTTCCAGCCCGGCGAGACGCCGCCGCTCTTCCGGGCGCTGTTCGTCGGGGCGCTGATCCAACGCAAGGGCGTCCATCTGCTGCTCGAAGCGTGGCACCGGCTCAACCTCAAGGATGCGGAATTGGTGTTGGTGGGGCATGTCCACGATGAAATCCGGCCTTTTCTGACGCGGTTTGCCAAGGAGAACGTGCGGGTGGTCGGCAAGGCCGGACGGGTGGAGGATTATTACCGTTCGGCGACTGTGCATATCTTCCCTTCGCAGTGCGAAGGCTGCGCGAAGGTGACGTGCGAGGCGGCGGCGTGCGGCCTGCCGCAGATCACCACGCGCGAGTCGGGCGACGTGGTCGTGGACGGTTTCAGCGGGCTGAACGTGCCGTGCAACGATCTCGATGCGTTGTGCGTAGCGATGGAGCGGCTGTACCGGAATCCAGACCTATTGCCGCCGATGCGGGTAGCGGCCCGGGCGCGGGCCTTGGAGCGTTTTACTTGGGAAGCTTATCGTGCGCGGTTGCTGGCGGCTTATCGGTTGGCGGTAAAATTGGGGGTTTAGTGGGGGCTGAAGAGGTCAGGCGATGTGGAGGCGGAAGGGGCTCGGAGGTTATCATCCAAGCCCAGACTCCAGAAGGGCCTGCGGCCCGATGGGGACAGCTGGGACAGCCGTCCCTACCTGGTTTTTGGAGCCGCTACGCGGCAGTTAGTTTTTGTGCGGAGCGTAGAGGCCGCTGAGCGCGTCGTGCAGCGCCACACTCAGACGCTCGCACGCGGCGACGGCGCGGTCGGCCTCGGCGGAGGAGAGCGCATTCATGTGTTCCGACAGCAGGGCGGGTTCGTCGAAGTCATCCGTGTGCAGGCGGAAATACTCGCCGCAGCACTCGGGAAGCTGCTGATAATGTTCGCGCAGGCCCCGGAGCTTGCTCTGCGCGGTATAGGGCTGCTGGGATTCAAAGGCGTACAGTGCGCCCAGCGCCGTCACGCGGTCGGCGAAAAGCGCGCTCGCGGTGTCCACCAGGGTGGTGACCTCCTCGGTCTGCGGACCATCGACCTGGGTTTCCAGACCCGCCGCGAAGGTGTTTGCCCATACCTCGGCGTGGCCTTCCTCGATCCCGGCAACGTGCGACTCGCCCACCGCTTCCCAGCCTGCGGCCACCGTGCGGATGAAGATGCCGTAATCCCGCGCGTAATCCTTGAGCGCGGCGACGGGCAGGGTGCCGTCGCTCCAGGCGAGGTAGAACGGGTGCCGCAAGAGACTGTGGTGGGCGACGGCCCCGTCGCAACGGGCGGAGGGGGAAGTCACGGGTTGGTCGGTGGTCATCATGCCCGTAGGCTGCTGGAAACCGGGGGGTTGGTCAACGATTCTTCGATCAAAACGCCGGAAGGCAAAGATTTTGTCAAATGGTCAAGGCGGGCAGCACTTCGCCCGTGACCTCGCCGAAGCCGACGCGGTAGCCATCGCCCTCCGCCCAGCCGGTAAGGGTAAGACGGTCGCCGTCCTGGAGGCCGGTGCGGGTTTCGCCCCCCGGCAGCGTCAACGGCTGCGTGCCGCGCCAGGTGAGTTCCAACAGGCAACCACGCGACTCGGGGGTCGGGCCGGACACGGTGCCGGACGCCAGCAAATCGCCGGGCCGCAGCGGGCAGCCGTTGATCGTGTGGTGGGCAAGCTGCTGCGCCAAGGTCCAGTACAGGTGGCGGAAGTTTGTCCGGGTGATGCGGTGAGGCAGTGCGGAACGCGAGGTTTGTAGATGCGCCTCCAGCGTGAGGTCGAGCGTCCAGTCCTGCGTCCCGCGCAGGTAGGGCAGGGGGGCGGGGTCTTGTGGTTGAAGGGGCAGGCGGAAGGGCTCAAGCGCTTCCAGCGTGACGACCCACGGGGACAGGCTGGTGCAGAAGTTCTTCGCCAGGAAGGGTCCTAGAGGCTGGTATTCCCACGTTTGGATGTCGCGTGCGCTCCAGTCGTTGACCAGAACAAGCCCGAAAAGATGAGCGGCGGCGCCGTCCACGGGCACGGGTTCGCCCAGCGCGTTCCCCGGGCCGACGAGCGCACCGACTTCCAGTTCGAAATCGAGAGATTTCGAGGGAGCGAAGACCGGCGCGTCGGCGTCGGGAGGCCTCATTTGCCCGAGCGGGCGGCGCACGGGCGTGCCGCTGATGACCAACGAAGAGGAACGTCCGTGATAAGCGACGGGCAGGTGCAGCCAGTTCGGCAAGAGTGCGTTTTCCGCTCC
>CAHJWO010000389.1 GCA_903642295.1 PVC group bacterium
CCCTGAGACTTAACCCAACTGAACAATCCACCATCAATCTAAATGAGCTTCTTTTTCTGTGCAGCCTCAACTTCGCATACCGGTGAAGCAATGCAAACAAAATTCGGGAAATGTCTCAGATGGGGGAGCGCACACGCCCCGCGTGCTCCTTTCGGTGCCCCCACCGGAAGGTCGTAGGGGTGTCGCCCGGCATTCCTGTGTTCGACGAGGCGTCGGACACTGCACGCGGGGGCGCGTGCGCTCCCCAGACTTGAGACACGGCCAAAACTCGCCGAACGGCGAGAGTCGCCCCCTTCCACCGAAAAGGGCCAGGTAGATCACCGCACCCGTCTGACAACGGGGCTGAACCGTAAGGTCAGGCCTTCCTGAGTAGCGGCAGGCCCGTCTTCAGGTTTTCCGCCAGTTGATAGCCCTTCGGGATGCCGTCCATGACGCCGTCCTTTGGTTGGGCGGCAAAGAAGTAGATGGTCTGGACGTGTCCCCCGCGCAGGGATTGGTCGCGCGAGTGGAGAAAATAAGTTTTGCCGGATTTCTTGCTCTGGACGCTGTAGGCCATGGGACGCGATGCTCCTTCATCGAACCGGGAAGGGTTGACGCCCGGAAAACGGTTTCCGGCGACCCGGTTGGATCAGGACCCTGTCAGAGCAGGACGCGCGCCTAGCAGGTTGTCAGAGCGCGTTTTTTCTCAAGCGGGATCGATAGCCCGCCACGGCCGGCCGGGATAACCATCCCTACCTGGAGGGCGTCAAATGACGCCAGCCTTCTTGAGCGTCGAGAACGCGCCGTTCTTGGCCACGGTCTTGAGCGCGCGAGCGGTCAGCTTGACCTTGATGAACTTGCTCAATTCCGGCACCCAGATGCGGCGATCCTTCAGGTTGGGCGTGAAGGTCCGCTTGGTGTTGGCCGTGACGTGCTGGCCGATGCCGCCTTTTTTCTTGGCGAGACCGCGGCGGTGAATAACGTGGCCGCGGGAAACGTGCGCGCCGGTGATCGTGCAAACTTTCGACATAAACAGGTGGTTTTGGGAACGGGGAAAGTGCGGCCAGTCGGCGGGTAGGTCAAGTGTTTTTCACGCCCGCGAATTTCTCATGGATGAGAAGTCCTGCGTTTCCCTGATTTGAGAATATGGGCAGCGCCCAACATTTCAGAAAGCCCGGCGCAAAGTCTTCCGGGTGACCCGCTGTCCATTCCCGGACGGTCTCCACCGGGAAGAACCCGCCCCATTCGATCTCTGCCGCCGGCCAGTCGAAAGGCCCGTCGTGCCGGAAGCGGAATACGCGGATGAATTCCCAGCCGGTGCGCTCGCTGGCGGGCAGGCTACCCACCTCCTCCAGAAGACCTGCCTCGACTTCCACCGCCGACATGCCCAGCTCCTCCGCCAACTCGCGCCGGGCTGCCTCGGCATAATCCTCGCCGCTGTCGAGATGCCCCGCCGCGCTGCTGTCCCATTTGCCGGGATGCTTGTCCTTCCAGGGCGAACGCTTTTGCAGGAACACCTCGCCGCGCGCGTTGAAAACCAGGATGTGAACCGCCCGGTGCCAGAGGTCGCGGGCGTGCACTTCCCCGCGTGTCGCCGTGCCGGTCACCCGGTCCCCGGCATCGACCACGTCAAAAATCTCACCCTGCGAATCCTGGGCATTTCCCGGCTGCACGGGCTGGACGTGGTTTGCCAGGCCGATCCATTGTCGGAGCGTCAGTTCCTCCCCGCGTGCGTTTTCAACGAAGCCGAACCCGGCGGCCAGCTCGCCCCACTTCGCCTCCGACCCGTCCGGAAGGAATTCCCGCACCAGCTTGCGAAGCTGTTTCCGCCGCTGCGAAAACCCGGCCCGTACGATGCGCTCGAAGGTTTGTACATCGCACGGCGGCAACTCGTCCGGTGCGCGGAGCGTCAGGCCAATCAAGGCGGAATCCACCTTCGGCTCGGGCAGGAATACGCTGGCCGGGAGGGTCCGCAGGAGGCGCACCCGCCAGCGCCGCCCGATCACCACGCTCAGGATGCCGTAGTCCTTCGTGCCGGGTTCCGCCGCAGCGATGCGTTCGGCCAGTTCGCGCTGCAACAGGAACACGCCGCGCGCCACCGGTACGGCCGGCGACATGAAATGGAACAACAACGGCGTCGAAATATAATAGGGCAAGTTGCCGAAAATCTTTACCGGTCCCCGGGCCCAGAGCGTGCGCGGATCGAACTCCAGCGCGTCAGTGTGCTCGATCTGGAAACGGGGTTCGTCGGCGAAACGGGCGCGGAGAAAATCCGCGAGGCGTTGGTCCTTCTCCAGCGCTCGCACCGTCGCGCCGGTCGCCAGCGCGGCACCCGTCAACGCGCCCAGGCCGGGACCGATTTCGAGTAGTTCGTCGCCGGGTTTGGCGTCGAGTTGGGCGACGATCCAACGGGCAAGATTCTGGTCGTGCAGAAAATTCTGCCCGAGCGTCTTGGACGGCGTGAGTTGGAGGTCCGCCAGGGCGGCACGGATGGCGGAGAGTTTCACGGCACCTGATGATACGTTTGGTCTATCCTGAAAGTTGGGCCGCAGCGCGGCGCGAGGGTTTATGCTCGTTCCCGAGTGCGGGCCGGGGGACGGGTCGCAGGCGCGCCGTCAGCAGGCACTCGGCTAATAACTACCCGGAGGCAAACCCCAAATCCGCGGCCAAACCACCGGGCAACCTGACGGGGAGGACACATTGGACCTCCGCCAAAAGTCGGAAATGGTCCGCCGATGACGCAGAGTTCCGCAGATTAAACCAGACCAGGCACCGGCTTCCCTCCCGATTTTTTCCCTCAATCTGCGGAAATCTGCGTCATCGGCGGACTTTTGTCGGAAATCTATTTCTGGTTGTCAGCCGGGTGAACGCTCAACCGTTCGGGAACGGTTAGCCATCCGAACGGCCTGCCCACCCGGTCATTTGCCGTGGTAACCCTTTACCCACGCGCTTTTAACGAGAAAAGGTTCACGAAAAAAGTGGCTTGACGCAATGAGACATTCCTGAGCAATCT
>CAHJWO010000390.1 GCA_903642295.1 PVC group bacterium
AAAGCAGAGCGCCCAGCTTCGGCAGGCGGAGCGCCCGCCCTACAAATTGAATTTTCCCAAATTGAAAGACCTGGGCCCGGTTGCGGCCTCCGTTGACCCCCCGCCCCCCGGGTGGTAGTCTGCCCTCCCTTTTTGCCGCTGCCGTTTACGACCGATCCCATGAGCACCAGTTACAAAGACACGCTCAACCTGCCCAAGACCGATTTCCCCATGAAGGCGAATCTGGTCACCCGCGAGCCCGAACTCCTCAAATACTGGGAGGAAACGGACATCTACGGCCAGATTCAGGCCGCCCGGGCCGGAGCACAGGAATTCGTCCTGCACGACGGCCCGCCCTTCGCCAACGGCGATGTCCACATGGGCACCGCGCTCAACAAGATCCTCAAGGACCTCGTCGTCAAATCCAAGACGATGGCCGGCTTCCGCGCGCCGTACCTGCCCGGTTGGGACTGCCACGGATTGCCCATCGAATTCAAGGTCGTCAAGCAGGATAAGGGTCTCCCGCCCGTCGAGGTCCGCCGCCGTTCGGAGGAACTCGCGCGCAAGTTCATCGACGTGCAGCGCACCCAGTTCAAGCGCCTGGGCATCTTCGGCGACTGGGATCACCCGTACCTGACGCTCGACCCTGCCTACGAGGCCGAAATCCTGCGCGCCTTCGCGGGGGTCGTCGAGCGCGGCCTCGTGTACGAGAGCAAGAAGCCCGTTTACTGGTCCACCGGCGCGCGCACCGCCCTCGCCGAGGCCGAAGTGGAATACCACGAGGAAGACGCCCCGGCGATCTTCGTCAAGTTCGCCCTCACGGACGGCCCGCTCGCAGGTCTGGCCAGCGTCGTCATCTGGACGACCACGCCCTGGACGCTCCCCGCCAACCAGGCCATCGCCGTCAACCCCGGCTTCGGCTACCGCGCGCAGACCTACCGCAATCCGCACACCGGCAAGCTGGAAATCCTCCTGCTCGCCAACGCCCTCGTCGAATCCTTCTGCAAGGCCACCGGCTACGTCCGCGAACCCGCCCTCGACGAACCCGGCTTCCTCGGCGGCGAACTCGAAGGCTGGCGCTACCAGCACCCGTTCCTCAACCGCGAGGGACAAATCATCCTCGGCGAATTCGTCACAATGGACGCCGGCACGGGCTGCGTCCACATCGCCCCCGGCCACGGCAACGACGACTACATCATCGGGCGCAAGTACGGTCTGCCCGTCTTCTCGCCGGTCGATGACGAAGGCCGCTTCACGGAGGACTGCGGCGTGCCCGACCTCGTCGGGATGTACGTCTTCGACGCGAACCCCAAGGTCATCGAGATGCTCCGGGGTCTCAACGCCCTGGCGGGCGAGGGCAAGATCCATCACACCTACCCGCATTGCTGGCGCTCCAAGGTGCCGATCATCTTCCGCGCGATGGACCAGTTCTTCATCCGCATGGACGAACTGCGCCCCGCCGCGCTCCGCGCCATCGACGAGGTCCAGTGGCTGCCGCCGTGGGGCCGCAACCGCATCTACGGCACCGTGGAATCCCGACCCGACTGGTGCATCTCGCGCCAGCGCAGTTGGGGCGTCCCGCTGCCCGCGTTCTACGACGCCGACAACAAAGCGATCCTCGACCCCGCGCTGATCCACAAAGTCGCGGACCTCGTCGCCCAACACGGGACGAACATCTGGTTCGACGCCGACGACAACACGATCAACGAAGCCCTCGCCCTCCCGCCCGGCACCACGCGCCGCAACGACACGCTCGACGTGTGGATCGACTCCGGCGTGAGCTGGCTGGCCGTCGTGCAGAAGATGATGGGCGTCGAAGGCCAGGCCGACCTCTACCTGGAGGCGACCGACCAGCACCGCGGCTGGTTCCAGTCCTCGCTCATCACCAGCGTCGCCCTGCAAGGCCGCTCGCCCTACAAGGAATGCCTCACGCACGGCTTCGTCGTGGACGTGGACACCCGCAAGAAAATCTCCAAGTCGGAGCAGGGTCAATACACGAAACCGACCGTGGCCGAGCATTTCGTCAACAAGCACGGCGCGGACATTGTCCGACTCTGGGTTAGCAGCGTCAACTTCACCGACGAGGTCCCCTTCGGCGAGGAAATGTTCGCGCGCCTCGCGGAAACGTACCGCCGCCTGCGCAACACGCTGCGCATCCTGCTCGGCAACCTCGCCGACTACGATCCCACCCGACCCGCCGACGAATCGACGTTCACATTCGTGGACCGCTGGATCATGGGCCGTCTGCAAGAGGTCATCACGGCCTGCCGCGACGCCTACGCCGCCTACGAATTTCACAAGGTTTACCACACGCTCAACCAGTTCTGCGCGGTGGACCTGAGCAGCCTGTACGTGGACATCACGAAGGACCGCATGTACTGCGACCGCCCGGACTCCCCGCGCCGCCGCGCGACGCAGACCGTCATGCACGCGGTCTTCAACGCGCTCTGCCGCCTGCTCGCGCCGATCTGCCCGTTCACGGCGGAGGAAGGCTGGAACCACGCGGGCCACCCGACGAGCGTCCACCTGGAACTTTTCCCCGAGGAAACGGTCAGCCATCGCCGCCTCGAAACCGATCTCAAGATCGAAGACCTCCTTGCCCTGCGCGGGGTCATTTCGCAATCGGTCGAAGCCGCCCGTCAGGAAAAAACGGTCGGCAACGCCCTGGAAGCCGAGGTGACCCTCCACGTGCCCGACGCCGCCCTGCGTGAACGTCTCGTTCGACTCGACGCCGAACTGGAAGAGTTCTTCATTCTGAGCGACCTGAAAATCACCGGTGGCGGCCCTGACACCAACTCCGACGCCCCGGTCACGTCCATGCTCCGCCCGACGACGCATCAAAAGTGCGAGCGTTGCTGGCGTTTCCGATCCGAGGTGGGCACGGTCGCCGACCATCCCACGCTCTGCGCCCGGTGCGCGGATGCCGTCTCCGCGCGCTGATGTCTCCGTGCGCCGTGAAAGATTGGACTTCCGACAAAAGTCGGAAAGTGTCCGCAGATTCCGCAGATT
>CAHJWO010000391.1 GCA_903642295.1 PVC group bacterium
CCGGCCAGTGCCGCCGCCAGCCGGGCGGCGAGGTCACCGCCGTCCCAGACTTCCGCGACCGCCCCGATGGGCGGCGCGTGGACCAGTCCCGGCGCGAAGACCGGCGTGTCCTTCGCCAACGCTTCCAACCGTTCCAGCGGCAGCTTGGTGACCCGGGCAATGGACGGCAGGTCCATGACGACCGGGTCGCCACCGGGCACCGCGACGAGCAGGTCCTGCACGAGGCCCGTGGAGATGAAAGCGCCCGCCGCGATGCGCCCGAAAATCACGCCGACCGTCCGGTGCCCCTCGCGGGCGGCGAGGGTGAAGCATTTGGTCAGGTGCGCGAGGTACTCGTTGAGGCCGAGGGTCTCGTCGCGCCGCCGCATCCGCTGGCTCAGGCCGTCGAGCAACACCACGATGGGTCGACCCGGCGAATCGCGAATGACATCCAAAACGTGACCGGCGAGAGCCGCCGCGCCTTCGGGTCCCAGCGGAGTCTGGTTGACCACGCCGAGCACGGCGGCGGTTTTGCCTTCGCCGTAGGCCGCGGTGCCGCAGAGGATGTCTTCCGCGTCCACCCGGGTGTCATGCCCGGCGGGAAACAGGGCGGCGAGCAGTTCAGCGAGCGTCATGGTTGGACTCGGGTTGCGCCTGGACGAGGGTGAGAAAATCTTCCTCGGACAAATCAGCGATGGTTTCGGGGGCGGGGAGGTTCATCTTTTGCCAGATTTCCGGGGTATCGCGGCACTGGCCGAAGCGTTCCAGCCGACGGACCAGCCGGGCGTGCTCGCGTTCGGTCATCCCTCGGTCGAAGGCGGGCGCGTGGTCGAGCAGGGTCAGCGCGGCATCCCGGAAGCTCTCGATGTTGTCGGAGGCGTAGGCGTCCGCCCCGCCGAGGAGACGGCGCGTCCGGCCGCCGGTCGTGCGCCAGACCAGCGGCCGGTCGCGGCTGTCGAACTCTTCGACGCCCATGTTCGTCTCGATGACCTCCGGCCCGGACACGCTCGTGCGTCCCTGTTCCGAGATGACGACGCGGCTGCAACAGGCCGTGATGATGCCGCCGCCGCCGAACGCGCCCGCCCGGCCCCCGACCAGGGCGATGACGGCCACCCCCGCCGCGCGAGCCTCCAGGATCGCCCGGATGATCTCGGAAACGGCCAGTTCCCCGGCATTGGCTTCCTGCAAGCGCACGCCGCCCGTGTCCAGCAGCAAAAGCACCGCCCGGGGGGCGTGCGGATGGTCCCGCGCCCAACGCAGCAGGCCCACCAGTTTCGCGCCGTGGACCTCGCCGAACGTGCCGCCCATGAAGCGCCCCTCCTGAGCCGCCACCAGCACCTCGCGGCCCTTGACCATGCCGCGCCCGACGACGATCCCATCGTCAAAGGCTTCCGGCAGGTCGAAGAGCGCCAGGTGCGGGCTGACCTGCCGGGCGGTGGGTCCGACGAATTCCCGGAAGCTGTCTGGGTCGAGCAGGCCCGCGAGGCGTTCGCGCGCCGTCGCCTCGTACCAACTGCCCGAGCGGTATTTCGTCAGCGCGTCCTTCATTCGGTGGCCTCCATCAGACGGACGCCCTGGGCCAGACGGAGAGAGACGGTGTCCGGGCGCGCGCCGCCGTCGTTGATCGAGATGCGCAGTCCGCCGGGCGAATGACGCTCGATGAAATCAGCCACGACCGCGCGCCACACGTCGTCGAAGCCGCCGACCGGCGTCTTGATGTGGACCTCGCACCGCGTGCCGTCCAGCACGCGCTCCAGCAACACTTCCAGGTTGCCCGAGGCGACCACCCCGGTGATGCCGGAGGGTTTTTCCCCCAAAGCGGGGCGGGCGGCGTCGTGATGGATTTGCAAGGTTTCCATAAGAAGGGTGGTGAGGGTGTGCGCTGATGGAACGAGATGCGGCTTTTCTTTTCTGTCATCCTGAGCGGAGCGAGGCACGAGCGCAGTCGAAGGACCTTCCGGCCGCCGGTAGGCAAGGCGGCGGTGTCTGCCGACGGCCGGAAGGTCCTTCGGCTCCGTTACACTCCGCTCAGGATGACAGAAAAACATGGCCGGGAAGTTTACTGATAGGGACAGGCTTGGCCCACGCTACCAGTTGCGAAACTTGCCCGGCGGACGGTACAGGCCTCCCGACCAGTGGACGAGGTCCTTGACCGAACGCGCCGCCAGCAAATGCCGGTTGGCGTCCAAAGGATTGATCCCCAGATCCTCCGGTCGCCGGATGATCCCGCGCTGCCGTAAAATCTCGACCTGCTTGCGGTCGCGCCCCCGGCCCACGGCGGTAAAACCGGCGACCCCGCGGATGGCTTGCTCGCGCTCCTGCGGCGTGCGGCAGAGCAGCAGGTTGGCGATGCCTTCCTCGGTCACGACGTGGGTCACATCATCGCCGTAAATCATGATGGGGACGAGATCGAGTTTCATCTTCTCGGCGAACTCCACGCCCGCGAGCGTTTCGACGAACGTCGGGGCCATCTTGTCGCCGAAGGTTTCCAGCAACTGCACGACCAATTTGCGTCCGCGCGTCATGGACGGCGGGGCGTCGCTGCCTTCCCGCCCGGCCCGCCGCCAGGAGTCCGAGGAATGGCGGCGACCATGCGCGTCCGACCCCATGTTGGGCGCACCGCCGAAGCCGGGAATCCGTTCCGGGGTCACCGTGGAACTGTTGCCTTGCAGGTCGATTTGCAGCGTGGAGCCGATGAACATGTCGCACGCGTACAGACCCGCCAACTGACAAAAGGCCCGGTTGGATCGCAACGAGCCGTCTGGCCCGGTGAAATAGATGTCCGGGCGGGCGCGCATGTACTCGTCCATGCCGACTTCCGAGCCGAAACAATGGATCTGCTGCACCCAGCCGGACTCGATGGCGGGAATGAGGGTGGGGTGGGGGTTGAGCGCCCAGTGCGTGCAGCTTTTGCCCTTGATGCCGAGGGTTTCGCCGTAGGTCGGCAGGAGCAGTTCGATGGCCGCCGTGCCGTAGCCGATGCCGTGGTTGAGCCGCTGGAC
>CAHJWO010000392.1 GCA_903642295.1 PVC group bacterium
CGGGCGGTGGAACTGGCGGAACGCTGCCCGATGATTTATGCCGTCGTGGGAGTCCATCCGACCACCGCCGACGAAGCGCCTGCCAACGCGGTCCCACCGTTGCGCGAACTGGCGGCAAATCCGCGCGTGTGCGGTATCGGGGAGACCGGGCTGGATTACCACCGGTTGCCGGAGGGAGAAGAGGCCGTGGCAGTTTACAAGGCGCGCCAGGCGGAGGTGTTCCGACAGCAGCTTGAGTTGGCGGCGGAGTTGGGCCTGAACGTGGTCATCCATCAGCGCGACGCCTGGGAGGACACGCTGAAAATCCTGCGTCCTTACAGCGGGCGGCTGCGGGGGGTGTTTCACTGTTTCGGCGGCACGCCCGCGCAGGCGAAAGAAGTGCTGGCGCTGGGGCACCTGGTGTCGTTCACGGGCATCGCTACTTTCAAAAACGGTGCGGTGGTCCGCGAGACCGCGGCGGCGGTGCCGGAAGACCGATTCATGGTGGAAACCGATTGCCCGTACCTCGCGCCGGTGCCGTACCGGGGGAAACGTTGCGAACCTGCTTACACCCGGGAAGTCGCCGCCGTGGTGGCGATGACACGCGGAATTTCTTTGGAATCGCTGGCCGCGCGGACGACGGCAACGGCGGAGGCGTTCTTCCGCTTTACTCGTTCGTGACGCGTCCGCGAAACGTCTGGTTGTGAGGGAGCGGGCCCCAGTGGCCGATGGGCGGATCGTCATTGCCCATGAGTTCGCGGATGAGATTGGGGTTCTCACGGAGCAGATCTTCGGGCATGACCTTGACGGTGTTACCGTCCTTGTCTCCGTAAATCAGAGGAGTGCCGAAGATGCGCGCCCGCTCGATGGCGTCCGCCGAGGCGCGGCGAAGGGCGCGCATTGCGCTTTCAGCCCTGGCATCCAAACCTTGTGGGAGATTGCTCATTGCGGACCATCTTCTGTGAGCTTTTTAATTTTAGCAAATTCTTCTAAATCCAGAACCATCAGATTGCCTTGCTCTTCGTGCGCAATAATCCGGGCGGGCAAATCCGCGTTTTCGTAAAGGGTCCAGCGGTCAAGCAAGGGCCGGTAGAGTTGGAAGAGATTTTGTAATCCTTTCGCGTGACGGCGGCGGATGACATCTTCCGGGATATGATGTCCACCCTGAACGACTCGTTCCGCAACGCGGTCGATAGATTTCTCCGGGGCGGGCAGCCACAGGAAATCCAGTTCGATCCGGTATCCGGCGCCCTTCATCTCGGCCAGCAACAGCCGGTAGGCGCGCCCGCTGAGCGTGGTCTCGAAGGCGAAACTTTCCCGTTGGGCAAACAGTTCGCGTAACCGGGCGATCATCAACCGGCCCGCCGCAACCGCGGCGGCTTCGGGATTGTAAGGCGCCAACCCCTGGGCGATGGAATCGGCGTTAAGTGGTCTTTCCGGCCCCGTTGGGACCGGCGATAATGTAGAGAGTCGGCATCGGAGAAGAAAGGCGGGACGAGCAGCATCCGACCGGCCCAGGTCTGGTCAAGAAGCGGCGGGTGGGGGGAGGTCGGATGCCGTCGCCGCTCGCATCTGCCGCCAAGCGAGCCAGCCCCAGAACACCGCGCCCACGGCCATCACCGCAGGCAGAATCAGCACGGCTTTGCCTAGACCGGCAGCGGGATGGCCCGGGACCGACCAGACATCCGAAAGGAATCCGACGATCTGCGGGCTCCAGAGGTCGCCGAAGAGATGAATCGCAAAGATGGAAAGCGCCATCGCGCTGGCGCGCAACATCGCGGGCACGGCTTCGACGATGAGCGTGTTGATCGGACCCGTCGGCAGGAAGAGGAGGAACATCGCCGCCGCCAGGCAGATTTTTGAGGTGACCACACTGCCGGTCAGAAACGCCACGGAGGCCACGGGTACGGCGATCAGCACCGACAGGAACAGCAGCGTGGAATACCCCGCCCGGTAACGCCGCTGCCAGGCGGTCGCCGCGAAGCCGCCGAGCATCGTGGCAACCAGGCCGGTCACCACCAAGGTCAAACCGAAGAAATGATCGGCATCCTCGTACTTGATGCCGTGAACCTGATTGAGGAACTTCGCGGCCCAGAAGCCGAACGCGCCCAAGGCGAAAGTATAAGCGGTGTAGCCAACCAGCACGAGGTTGAAGTCCGGGATGCGGAAGAGCCGCGCCACGTCGCCGAGCGTGGGGAGCGCGTGCGATGCTCCGGCGGTCTGCTCGTCTTTTTCGCCGCGGGCGGGTTCGCGCAAAAACAGCAGGCAGAGCGCGAGGATCAGACCGGGCGCGCCCGCGAGCAGGAAGGCGGGCCGCCAACTGCCGCTGCCCGGGGCCGCCCCTGCGCCAACAAAGTGATTGCAAAAGTTTTTGAGCGGCAGCAAAAAGCTGCTGTCAGTGTGGGCCAGAATTTGGCCGCCGGCGATGAAACCGAGCGCGGAGCCGACCGGAATGGCGACATAAAAAATGGTCAGCGCATTGTTGCGTTTTTCCTTCGGGAACAGGTCCGAGAGCCACGCCGGGGCGAGCGTGGCGTAACTCGCCTCGCCCAGTCCGACCAACACCCGGAAGCACAGGAGCATGGCGAAACCGGTGCTGAAAGCGCTGAGAGTCGTGCCGAGGCTCCAGAAGAAGATGCCCCCGGCGATGAGCCACTTGCGCGGAAAACGGTCGCCCAGATAACCGAAGAACGGCGACGTGACGAAATAGCCGATCATGAAGGCCGTGTTCGCCGCACCGGCTTGCGAGCCGTTGAGGTGCAGGTCGGCCTGCAGAGGCACCAGCACCGCCGGCAGGACGAACCGGTCGAGATAGTTGAAAAGGTTCAACCCGGTGAGGAACACGAGGCTGAGATAGGGGAGGTTTTCCTTTTTCATGGCGGCGAGGGAATTGAATCAGAAGCGCCAAGAGCACGCCAGCTAATGAAAAAGCAGGTTTTGGCAAACTGCTGGTAGCATCGGGGGGCGGTTCTCTGGTAAAGGTCGGGCGGGCGCGGTGCG
>CAHJWO010000393.1 GCA_903642295.1 PVC group bacterium
GGCCTGACCCTGCGCCGCCGCCTGCGCCGGGCGTGACACCGGGACCGCCGCTCACGCCGCGGGCCGGTCGCCGGGGAACGTGACGCGCCGGTAGATTTCCGCCAGCGGCAGCGCGCAGTCCAGCGGTCCCAGCGGCACCGCGTCGGCGGGCTGGTTGTACTCGGTCAGCACCCACGCGCCGTTCCCCTGCCGCACGAAGTGCTCGACGCGCATGACCTCCGAGGCCACCAGCACATAGTCGGAGAGCGAGGGCAGCTTGCGGTAGCGCACGAATTTCTCGCCCCGGTCGAACGCCTCGGTGGAGGGCGAGAGGATCTCGAAGATGACCTGGGGGTTGAGGAGGCTGCCGGGCCGCACGCGGTCGTCGAAGCGCGGTTCGCCGCACAGGGCGGAAACGTCGGGGTACGTGGAGAGTTCGCCCTCGGCGGCCTGCACGCGCATGTCGCTGGAGAAAGTGGCACAGGGGCGGTCGTCGAGACGCCGGCCCAACGCCTTGGTGAGGTTGTCCATGATCTGCACGTGCCAGGGCTCGGAGCCGGCCATGGCGAAGATTTCCCCGCCGACGTACTGGCTCTTGTACTCCGCCTTGCCTTCGAGTTCGAGGTACTCGTCCGGGGTGAAGAAGCGTTTGGGCAGCGCGCTCATGGCAAGGGGATTAAACACCCGCGCGCCGCGCTTGGCAACGCGCCTGCCGTCCGTGCCGTCCGTGCCGTCGCCGCCCCGGTTCTCCTGGTTCCCAAATTGCACTTGGGAATGCCCCTGTCCGGGCGGTTGAACTGCCTTGCCCACGCTGACCAGACGAAGGGCGACTTCGCCGCCAGGGGGATTCCCGAGTGCAACTTGGGAACGGGCGAAAGACGTGGTACTGAACCGTCCGTGAAAGGAAACGTTCCCCTGCGATTCGCCGGGTCCCGCCGCGCGTGGCTGGCGCTCTGGGCCGCGGCGGTGCTCGCATTTCTCTATCTGCCGGTCGGGCTGCTCGTCGCCTATTCTTGCAACGACGCGGCGCTCGGCATCCGTTGGACCGGTTTCACGTTCCGCTGGTACGGCGAACTCTGGCACGACGCCGACCTCCTCGCCGCGCTTCGCAACAGCCTCGTCATCGCCACGGCGGCCACCGGGGTGTCCACGGTCCTCGGCACGGCGGGCGCGTGGCTGCTGCACCGCTATCCGCTGCCGCGCGCGGTCCAGGCGTCGCTGGGCGGGCTGATCCTCGTGCCGATGCTGGTGCCGGAAATCCTGATGGGCGTCAGTCTGCTGCTCTGGTTCGTGTTTCTGCACTTCCCGCTGGGTTTCGGCACGGTCACCATCGCGCACGTCACGTTCTGCTTTCCGTTCGTGCTGGTGACGGTGCGGGCGCGGCTGGCCGGGCTCGACCCGCACCTGGAGGAAGCCGCCCTCGACCTCGGCGCGCGCCCCGGGCAGGCGTTCTGGCAGGTGATCGTGCCGTTCCTGCGCCCGGCGATCCTCGGCGGCGCGCTGCTGGCCTTTACGCTGTCGCTCGACGAGTACATCGTGACCGTGTTCACCAACGGCCCCGGTTCGCAGACGCTCCCCCAGAAGATCTTCGGCCTCGCCAAGATCGGCCTCAACCCCCGGCTCAACGCCCTGAGCACGCTGTTCCTGCTGGCCACGGCGATCCCCGCCGTCCTCGCCGAAACGCTCTCCCGCCGCCGCCCTGCGCCCTTTCCCACCCCATGACGACTCGCCTCCGCTCCCGCCTCCGGCGGAACCCGGCCTTGAACCTTGGGTTTTGGATCTTCCTTGGTTTCCTGGTTCCCTGGTTCCCTGGTTCCTTCCCCGCCCGCGCCGCCGAGACGCTCAACCTTTTCTGCTGGTCCGAGTACATCCCGCGTCCGGTCATCGACGCCTTCCAGAAAGAGACGGGCATCCGGGTCACGGTCGAGAACTACGCGTCCAACGAGGAAATGCTGGCCAAGCTGCTGGCCGGGGGCGGCAACTACGATCTCATCCAACCCAGCGAGTACACCGTCGAGGCGTTGGCCAAGGCGGGCCTGCTGCTGCCGCTCGACCGGGACCAACTGCCGAACGTCAAAAACCTCGATCCGAAGTTCCTCGATCTGGCCTTCGACCCCGGCAACCGATTCAGCCTGCCGTGGATGGTCGGCACCGTGGGCATCGTGGTCAACACCGCGCGGGTCAAGGAACCGGTCACCGGTTTCAACGACGTGTTCAACGGCAAGCACCGGGGTCGGATCGTAGTGGTGGACGACAGCCGCGAACTGGTCAGTTGGGCGCTGGCGACCCTCAAAATCCCGACGAACGACCTCACGCCCGCCACGCTGGCAAAGGCGAAGCCCATCGTGGCGCGGTGGCTGCCGCAGATCAAGGTGTTCGATTCCGACAGCCCCAAAACGGCGCTGCTGGCCGGGGACGTGGACCTCGGCGTCGTCTGGAGCGGGGAGGGGGCCGTGCTCTACCGCCAGGACCCCGCCCGGTTCCGGTGGGTTCTCCCGAGCGAGGGCAGCCACCGCTTTATCGATAACCTCGCCATCCCCAAGACCTGTCAGCACAAGGCCGCCGCCGAACGGTTCATGGACTTCGTGTTGCGTCCGGAAATCAGCAAACTCATTTCCGACGCTTTTCCTTATACCAATCCGAATCTGGCCGCCCGCCGGCTCCTCACCGCCGCGCAACTCGCCAACCCGGCCAGTTACCCGACGCCCGAGCAGGAAAAAGACCTCGAAACCTTCCGCGACATCGGTGCGACGGCGAGCGAAGTGGACGCGATGGTGTCCGAACTGAAATCCGGCGGTCGCTGAAATAGATCTCCGACAAAAGTGCTCCCCAGAGAGAAAAGTGTCCGCAGATTCCGCAGATTTTCGCAGATTGAGGAGCAGTGAAGCGACATTCTGTCCCCTTTTCTCAAGGTCTTTCAATTTGCGGAGGATGTCGGGGAGCGCACGCGCCTCGCGTGCCCGCTTTGGCGCCTCGCCAAAGCGC
>CAHJWO010000394.1 GCA_903642295.1 PVC group bacterium
CCCCCGCCGCGCCCACTCGGGGTCGCCGATGTTCGGATCGTGGAGCACGTCGTTGGTGAGCAGCGGTTGCTGGTCCCGCGCGATGCGCCCGATCTTGAAATCGCCGACCCTCACCCGCCCGTGGGGACCATCCAGATGGGTGTAGCAACCCGCGCTGGCTTGGAGCACGAGCGTTGCCTCCGCCTCATCGAGCGTCCAGATGCGGGCGAACGCTCCTTGCAAATAGTCCACGATGGTCTGGGTACAATGTTGCAAAGCGTCGCGCAGGGGAGCCGCGCTGGTCAGGTGCACGTTGATCTCGCCTCGGGTGGCGGCGAGCTGCCGGGCGTCGCGGGCCTCCCGGCGCAACTCCAGCATGATGGCGACCTGCCGGGCGAGGGTTTGCAGGGCATCGGACTGCAAGGCACCCAGTTGGCGCGGCTGGTGGTCGAACACGCAGACGGTGCCCAGCGCCACGCCTTCCCGGGTGCGGATCACGGCTCCGGCATAGAAGCGCAACGGTGCCCCGCCGCCCTCCGGCAGATTTCCGGCGAAGCGCGGGTCGTCCAGCAGGTCCGGCACGACCATGAGCGCTTCTTGCTGGATCGTGTGCCGGCACACGGCGCGATCCAGCGGATGTTGGCGCACCCCCATCCCAAGCTCGCTCTTGAACCATTGACGTTCCGCGTCCAGGAAGTTGATCACCGCCATCGGCGTGCCGCAGACCTGGGCGGCGAATTTGCAGAGTTCGTCGAACTCCGCTTCGGCTGGCGTGTCGAGAATGCCGTAGCTCTCCAGGACCGCCAGTCTCCGGGGATCAGCAAGGTCGTTGGAAGGAAGGGTTTCGTCCATGGGTCAGCAGGCGGAAGCTACGCCTAGTTGCCCGTAACCGCTAAATAAAGAAGCAACTTTCACACCATCCACCAAGGCCTGAAGGGGCGACGGGCGGCCGGTACCCGACGATTTGTTGACGATCAGTCTCGCAAGCGTCGGTTCGCAGGAAACTCATTTCCTCCAAGCCGAAGCCATCAATGTACGCCTTGGTGGTATGGATCACTCGCGTTTGCCTGCACCGCTTGGAGCTACCGCTCCGAGACGAGCCAGACGCTGCAAACCGGACGCCGATGGTTGCCTCGGCGTCCGGTTCTTGAGAGAGGGCAACGGTTAGATATTTACCGGGCGAAGACCGCCGCGTCGCGCGACGCGCCAAAGTCCTGGATGACCTTCGCGCCGTCACCGGATAAGCGCAGTTCACCGACGACCCGATTCCGATAGATGAGCGGCACCTTCCAGAACCCTTCGCGGGGCATGACTTCAGCCCCCTGGCCAGCACTCAGTCCTTTGAGGAATTCAGGCAGCTTCCCCTTGATCGGATCGAGGTTCACCGGGGCAGCGGGCACCGGAGCAATCGGTGCGGCTGGTACCGGGGCATCGCCCGTCTCGTTGGCGTCGGCAGAGGCAGGCGGCACCGGTTCGTCGGGGTGCGTCGCCGGGCGGCGTTGCTCGCGGGGACCAGCACCCGGACCGTCGGGCGGGGGCGGGAGGTGTTGACCTCGCGTCAACAGCGAGCCGTCGATGGGATCAAATTCCAGCCGGGCAGCCTCCTTGCTCTGAAACATGAGCGTGGCCTGCACCTGCTGCTCACCGCGTGGCGCGGTGCGCGTCCAGACTTGCCCGATGCCCAGGCTTCCGAGTGCATCGTTCGCCGTCTTCACGGCGGCGGACGCAGCCTGTGGGTCCACCGGCTGGGCGGGCGCTTGATCCTCTTCCGGGCGCGGGGGACGCGGCGGGTGTGACGGGCGCTCACCGCGCGGGCCGGGGCCGGGAGCGCCATCTTTCGGGGCAGGCGGCAACAGGCGGTCACGGTTGGCGGCGGGCGAGGCCGGGGGAACCGACGCGTTGTGCTGAGCGTGTGACACGCTCAGGTGCCGCCGGCGCGGGTCTCTTGATCGTCTGCGATCTGTTGCCGTGGCGCGATGCTTGGCACGCGGTGGGCAAGGGATTGGACGTTTATCTTTTCCTCACGGGAATGATGATCCTGTCCGAACTCGCGCGGCGCGAGGGAGTGTTTGACTGGTGCGCGTCCGTCGCCGTCGCCCACGCCAAAGAATCCCCCGTGCGTCTGTTCTGGCTGATCTACGGCGTGGGAATGGTCGTCACCGTCTTTTTATCCAACGATGCGACGGCGGTGGTGATGACCCCGGCCGTACTGGCGGCAACCAAAACGGCCAAAGTAGAAAAGCCCCTGCCCTACCTGTTTGCCTGTGCTCTGGTTGCCAACGCTGCGAGTTTCGTGCTGCCCATTTCCAACCCGGCGAACCTCGTGCTCTTCGGGGGCCACATGCCGCCGCTTCTGCAATGGCTCGCACTCTTTGGCGTCCCGTCCTCGTTTTCCATTGTGGCGACCGGGGCGGCCTTGTACTTCGTGACCCGCCGCGACCTGGCAGGAACGGTCGAGGAACCGTCCGAGCCCGCCAAGTTGTCCGCCGCTGGCAGGCTGGCGTTGGGCGGCATCGGGCTGGCGGTGGTTGCCCTGCTCATCGCCTCGGCGTTCCGGGTGGACCTGGGCGCACCGACGCTGGGCATAGCCGTCGTGGCGCTGGGCCTCGTGGTGGTTCAGACCACAAAGCACTCTGGGAAACCCCCAAGGATGTTTCCTGGAGCGTGCTGCCGCTGGTGGCGGGGCTTTTCGTGGTGGTGGAGGCGGTCACCGTTGGCAAGTTCCTCGACCTCCCGTCACCACCGTTCCCTTCATGGCATTGTGGCTAGCAAAGTAATGCCTTTTGCGGTGGATACGCGAGAGCCAAGTATTTTTACGTCAGCGTTCAACGACCTTTGAATTTGATACGTCGGGAATGGATGCCGGGATGAGAGCAGAGGAAGCGCTTGCAAGTTTGACGCCGCTCAAATTGAGCGAACCAAGATCAATCGCTTTGACCACCACAGCCTCAGCGGA
>CAHJWO010000395.1 GCA_903642295.1 PVC group bacterium
ATGGCGGCTGCGCCGCCGGGAAAACATGGCGCTCGGAGATCGCCATCCACCGAGCTTCCATTTCGCAGATGCTTAATGCAACACGCTCAGCGCGAGCCGGGTCAGTTCTCCCATCGACCACGCCTGAAAAGGGCAGCCCCTCGGAGTGTGGGGCGGCTCGGCGTCGGCGATTTCGGGTAGATGATTCAATCCGGCGGAGGTTGGTAGGAGGGCGAGGAGCGGATCGACGTATTTGGCCCGGGCTTCGGCGCGGGCGGCGGCGGTGTCGCCGTTGACGCGGACGACCGCCTCCACAAACGGCCCCAGCAGCCACAGCCAGGCCGTGCCTTGATGATAGGCCGCGTCGCGTTGCGCCGGGCCGCCCTCGTAATGGGGGCAGTAGCCCGCGTCCGACGGCGCGAGCGTGCGCAGTCCGAGCGGCGTCAGGAGGAGTTGCTCCACGACGGCGATGGTCCGGCGCGCCTGCGCGGGCGGCAGCAACACCAGCGGCAGGCCGCCCAACGCGAACACCTGGTTGGGTCGCAGGCTGCCGTCGCGCTCGCCGGGTTGGCCGTCGTGGTCGATCACGTCGTAGAGGCAGCCGCGTTCCTCGTGCCAGAACTTTGTCCCGAAGGAAACGCGCCCTTTCTCATAGAGCAGCCGCCAGCGCGCCGAGTTCGCCGCCATCAGGTTGAGCGCGTTGAGCCAGAGCGCCTGGATCTCCACGGGCTTGCCGACGCGCGGCGTGATGGGCCGCTCGTCCACGCGGGCGTCCATCCACGTCAGGGCGGTGGTGCCGCCCGGTTCCCCGGCGAACAGGAGGCCGTCTTCTTCATCCAGCCGAATCCCGTAGCGCGTCCCGCTGGCGTAACCCGTCAGAATCGCTTCGCAGGCGTTGAGCAGCGTTTGCTGGTCGCGCGCCCGGCGTTCCAGGCCGGCGGCTTCGTCGGGCCGGGGCGCGAGGTGCAGATAATCGTGCGCGGCGACGACGTACCACAGCGCGGCGTCTACGGTGTTGTACTCGGGCGGCTCGCCGCCGTCGGGGAAACGGTTCGGCAGCATTCCCCCGGATACCGTCCCCGCCCAACCCAGCAAAATGTCGCGCGCTTCCTCGAAACGTCCCGCCGCGAGACACAATCCGCGCAGGGAAATGAACGTGTCCCGGCCCCAATCCGTAAACCACGGGTATCCGGCCATGATCGTCGTGCCGCGACCGCCGCGCACGAGGTACGCGTCGCCCGCGCGGCGCAACGGATCACGAAAAACGCTCCGGCGGCGGCCCTCATCGTTGCGCAGGGACATCACCAGCCGGGTGGCGTTGACCCCGGGCGGCAGCGACGGGGTGGTGGGCAACCCCGGCGTGGTGCCCTCGGCCACGCCGAAGAGCAGGGCGGCGGTGCCGTCGTGGCCCAGGTCGCCCGCGAATACCCCTGGCACGGCGAGGTCCTCCAGGCATTCCAGGCCCCGGGCGCGTTCCTCGGGGTACAGAAATTGGCGGTACCAGGCCGGCTCGTGCCGGTAGGTGCCGCTGCTCCACACGCGCACCCCCGGCACGCCCGGGTACGGCTGCCAGACCACGCCGTGGCCGCCGGGTTCCTGCGAGCAGGGCGCGAAGTCAAACGCGGCGTTCTCGTGGTGCAACGCGTGGTAGTCGCGCCCGGAAAGCAGGGGCCGCAGTTCCAGGCGGTACGCGGCGGACGCGCCGGGCGGGTTGAGCAACTTCCAGGTGAGCGCCGTCAGGCCCGTGGTCTGGTGGATGAAGACCTCGTGTTCCATCCGGGTGCCATCGGGGAACTGGAACGTCCAGCGCGGCCAGGGGTCGAGCCGGAAATCGACGAGGAAATCCTGTCCGCGCGGGGCGAGCACGTCCTGCCCATCGCCGCCGCCCCGGTAACGCTGGGTCGAGAGCGGGAACCGGCCGCCGGGCGTTTCCAGCCAGGCCTCCACGCCGTTGACCAGCGCCATCCGGGCCACGGGCGCGCGCGTGGCGGGCAGCAGCAGCGCATGGTAGCGCCGGGAGCGCGCCCCGCCGACCGTACCGGAGGCGAAGCCGCCCCGGCCGTCGGTTTCGAGCCATTCAGCGTCAAGGTTCATCGAAGGAAAGGATGAAGGATGCAGGATGAAGGATGAAAGCAGAATAGAAGATGCTGCGGTGAAATCTCAAATCTGAAACCTCGTCGTAAAATTAGACCTCCGGCAAAAGTCCGCAGATTTTCGCAGACGACCAGCAGAAGGACCGCTTGGGTTGTCTTTTTCTCCCCCATCTGCGAAATCTGCGGACGGTTTCCGATTTTTGCCGGCAGTCTATTGTCTGGGCGACGATCCGACGGCTTGTCCGCTTTCATCCTTCATCCTTTCTGCCGGGCGATTCGCAGGAAGGTCGTTACGATCTTCCAACCAGCGACCACCGTCCCGCGCAGTGTGCCCGAGACCTTGGAGACGCCGCCCGTGCGGCAGCGGTGCGCAACGGGGATTTCCAGAATACGTAGCCCCAGCTTGGCGGCGCGCATCTGCATTTCCAGGTTCCAGCCGTAGGTTTCCTCGCGCATGTGGAGGCGGGCCAGCGTGTCGGTGCGGACCGCGCGGAACGGGCACATGTCGGTGTACTTGACGCCGTAGAGCGCCCGCATCAGCCAACCAGCGAGGTGCCCGGCGAAAACCTGTTGGGCGTTCATGCTGCCGGGCTCGCGCTGGCCCCGGGTGCGCGAACCGATGACGAAATCCTGCGTGCCGTCGGCCACGGGGGCAATGAGTTGGCCCATCAGCGCGGGCACGTCGCTGCCGTCGCCGTCGAGAAAGAGCGCGATGTCGCAGGCGGGATCAATCGCGGCGACCCCGGCGGCGCAGGCGCGTCCGTAGCCGCGCACCGGCTCGGAGACGACGCGCGCCCCGGCAGCGGCAGCGCGCTCGGCGGTGCG
>CAHJWO010000396.1 GCA_903642295.1 PVC group bacterium
CCATGCCGCCGGCTTCGATGCAGCAGTCAGGGCCGCGTCCGCCGGTCATCTCCTTGAGAGCTTCGAGCACGTCGACCTTCGTGTAGTCGAGCACCTCCGCTTTGGCGTGCTCCTTGGCCATCTTCAAGCGCTCCGGTAACCGATCGATGGCGATGACACGCTCGGCTCCCATCAGGTAGGCGCCCTGCATCGCCATGAGCCCCACCCCACCTGCGCCCCACACAGCCACCACGTCGCCGGGCTTGATGCTGCAAAGGTCCGCTCCCATGAAGCCGGTCGGACCCGCGTCGGAGATGAACACCGCCTGCTCATCGGTGACGCCATCGGGCACCGGGAAACAATCCACGTCGGCGTGCGGCACCCGAATGTACTGCGCGTGCGAGCCGGCGTAGCCGCCGAAAGCGTGCGTGTAGCCGTAGATGCCCGCCGTCGGGTAGCCAAAGAGCGGCTCCTGCATTTCGTGGTTGGGATTGGTGTTGTCGCAGAGCGACCACAGGTCGTTTTGACAGTAGAAGCAGTGGCCACAGCAGATGAAGGAAGGCACCACGACGCGCTGGCCTTTCTTCACCTTCTTGACCGCCGGACCGACTTCCACGATTTCGCCCATGAACTCGTGGCCCATGATGTCGCCCGCGCGCATCGTAGGGATGTAGCCGTCGATCAGGTGCAGGTCGCTGCCGCAGGTCGTGGACATGGTGACCTTGAGGATGACGTCCCGTGGATTGACAATGGTCGGATCAGGGACCGTTTCGACGCGCAGGTCGTTGGTGCCGTTCCAGCAGAGGGCTCGCATGTTCGTGTTTTTCTTTGGAGTTAGTAAGTATTAGCCGTGGCACCCGTGCGGGCAGAAACATTGTCCTGGAGGGTCGGGATTTCACCCGCCTCGGCGAGGCTTTTGAAGCGCCGCAAAGCTTTGACCGCCAGGAGCTGCGGCACAACGCCCAAAACCTTGGCCGCTCCTTTGCCGAACGAGCCGCCTGGCGGATGGAAGTCGATCTCCAAAGTAGCCACAGTGCCCCGACCGCCGGTCGCAGGCGCAAACTTGATGGAGCCCCCGTTGGGAATCTTAGCCCCTTGCAGCGAATACCAGCGCATCGACTGACCCGGCTCCTCCTGCACGATCTGGGAATCCCATTGCAGACTCGTCTTGACCGGGCCGTTGACCACCCAGTGGGCGCGGTCATCTGCCTCTGCGGTGACCGTGGCAAAGTGCCCCATGACCTGCGGCAGCGTCTGCGGATCGCGCCAGAGTTGGTACAACTCCTCGGGAGAGCCGTTGATAGTGACGCTCGTTCCGACGCTGGTGGCGTCTTCCTCCGTTTGTTCATCCGGCTTGGAGTCGTGGCCGAGTTTCCAGGCGCAGAAAACATCCAATGCCGTGACGGCGGCCACCGTGGCCGTGGCTACGCCCAGCCGTTCCTGCTTGGTCCCGTTGCGTTGCTCTTCCAGAGCCTTGCCCAGAAAGATCAGGTCCATCACGTCGCCGCCCACCCGCGACCAGACTGAGGCAGCGGAAGGTTCTTTTTGCGCCAGGATGATGGCACCCGCCGCGATTTCCCGCAGTCCGAAGAGGCGCAAGGTGCCTTCATGGCCGCCAGTGCCAAGGTAGCGATCCAGATTTTTGCCGGAGAGGAGTTCGGTCAGCCCGAGGCCAACACTGAACCAGCCCAGAGCACGGGCGACACGATGAAAGGTTTGCATGGAAGAAATGAGCGACGTTGTGGCAGGGCACCGGAGAGGTAGATGACAACTGAGTGAACCGCACCCAGCGAGAACCGATGTATATTCGTCACATAGTCGGGGGGCTGGTTTCCTAAATCGACACTCTGCATGCCGAAGGACCAGCCACAGTTACGAACGAGGCCAGATCTGCACCGGCGAAGACAGTTCAGCAGCCTGGCCGACGGCGCGCACATGCGGCACCCACGCACATCATCCCGAGAGCCAGAGCCGCTATGGTCGTCGGCTCGGGGATGGCGGGGATGCCCAGCGGTGTCACCGCGATCAAATCCAGGCCCACCCCAGAGTTGTCGTAGCGAGTGACGCCTGTCGTGGGATCGACAAACCCAAGGTCCTGCAAGGCAAGCACGTCGGTCGCAGCAGTCGCCACGAAATCCAGGGTGAAAGTTTGAAACTGACTGCTGCTCGTAGAAAGCGTGAACGTGTTGCCGCCCACCGTCACACGCGCGGTGTCCAGCGGGCCGTCCGGCGTCGGCGTGATCAACGTGTCCGCGCCGGGTCCGCCGAGGGCCAGGACCGCTTCCGTGCTCGCGATGCGGTAGGTAAGCGTATAGGAAGTCCCGAGCACGAGGGCGATAGGAAGCTTTGTGGAGAAAATCGCGGGTTGGCCGGTCGAACCGCCCAGGTCCACGAAGCGGCCCGTGGGATAGAAAAATGAGCCGAGAACGTTGCCGCCCACGAAATCAACCGAACTGTTGGTGGCGTTCGCTGGATCGGTGACGTTCCATTGGATGAAACCCTTGAAATTCTGGGCGGGTTGTCCAGCGTTGTCCGAAAAGAAGGCATCAAAGAATTCCGACGCTTGAGCATGGGCGCGCTGTGTTGGCGCAACGACAAGAGCGGCAGCAAGGCAGAAACCGAGCAGAGAAGGAGCGAGGAGCTTTTTCACGTGCACTTTATTCGACCGCCTGCGCAGAGCCGGTTTGGTGAATCGTCCCTCGTGTGTCGGCTTCTACCCTCTGCAAAGGTTACGTTATCGCAGTTCCCGGAGTGGATGATCGGCGGGTAAAACGTTCCGAAGTCCAGTGGTTGATGCTTTCGCTTTTTGCTGCGCCTCCGGGTAAGTCAGCGCCGAGAGTGGTCTCCTTC
>CAHJWO010000397.1 GCA_903642295.1 PVC group bacterium
ACGCCCCCGCGCTTTGGCGAGGCGCCAAAGCGGGCACGCGAGGCGCGTGCGCTCCCCGACATCCTCCGCAAATTGAAAGACCTTGTCACGCACGGCCCCCGGGTTGCAAATCTCCAAATAAAGACCAAGCTGGAAGCGCTGTCATCGGCCCGCCCGGGTTCATCGCTAGCGCACTCGGAACCATTGGTTCGCCGTTCGACCCTTTTCCATGCCTGTCTCTGGTTCCATCCCCGAAACCGCGAACACCTCCGACGCCACTCCGGGTCCCGTCGCCGCCAAGCTGGACCTCAACGTTTTTGCCGCCGACATCGGCCGGCATCTGACCGAAGTGCGCGAGCTGCCGGCGATGCTGCGCGATTGCACGCAGAGCATGGTCGATCACCTCCACGCGGCCTTCGCGCGGATCTGGACGCTGGATGAGGGCACGAACACCTTGGAACTGTGTGCCAGCAGCGGGATGTACACGCATCTGGACGGTCCGCATGGCCGGGTGCCGGTCGGGCAGTTCAAAATCGGCCGGATCGCCTCCGACCGGGAACCGCACCTGACCAACGATGTGATCGGTGACCCGCGGGTGCCGGAGCAGCAATGGGCGTTGCAAAACGGCCTGGTCGCCTTCGCGGGCTATCCGCTGATCGTGGACGACCGACTCGTCGGCGTGATGGCCATGTTCTCGCGCTATGCGCTCTCCGAACGCACCCTCGCGGCGATGGCCACCATGGCCCGGCACATCGCCCTGGGCATCGAGCGCAAGCGCTCCGAGGACGCGCTGCGCCTGAGCGAGGAGCGCCAGCGCCTGGCCATCGAAGGCGCGCGGCTGGGCAGCTTTTATTGGGAAATGCCTTCGCGCCGGATGCATTGGAACGGGCAGATGAGGGAGTTCTTTTTCCTGTCGGCTGACGAGGAGCCTTCTTTTGACCTGCTCATGTCACGCCTGCACCCGGAGGATCGTGAGCCGACGCGCCTGGCGGTGGAAAATGCCCTCGCCACCGGCGGCCTTTATGACCGGGAATATCGCTCGGTCGCTCCGGGCGACAACGGCCAGACCCGTTGGCTGCACGCGAGCGGCCGCAGCCTGTACGACGAGGCGACCGGCAAGCTGGCGCGCTTTCACGGCGTCGTGGCGGACATCACCGCGCAAAAGGCTGCCCAGGCGGAGGCGGCGCGGTCGGCGCAGCGCGTGACCACCATCCTGGAAAGCATCGGGGCGGCCTTCTTTTCGCTGGACCGTGAATGGTGCTTTACCTACGTCAACGATCAGTTCGGACGGGTGGTCGGCCGAGGGCGCGCGGAATTGCTCGGCCGCAACCTTTGGAAGGAATTTCCGGCCACGGTCCACTCCGCGTTTCACCGGGAGTATCACCGGGCCGTGCACACGGGCCAGCCGGTGTTCTTTCAGGAATTTTACTCTCCGCTCGATGTTTGGCTGGACGTACACGTCTACCCCTCCGCCGAGGGGCTGTCGGTTTACTTTCACGACGTGACCGAACGCGTGCGCGCGGAGCAGACGATCCAGGAAGCACGGGATGCCGCCGAAGCGGCGAACCGCGCCAAGGACGAGTTCCTGGCGACGCTTTCGCACGAGTTACGCACCCCGCTCAACGCCATCCTGGGCTGGCTGCAAATCCTGCGTCTGGACGGTCCGTCCGACACCGAAACCTGGAACGAGGGCCTTGACGTGGTCGAGCGAAACACCCGCAGCCAGGTGCAGCTCATCGAGGACATTCTCGACGTATCGCGCATCGTCTCCGGCAAGTTGCGCCTGGAAGTGCGCCCGGTCAGCCCGGCGACGGTGATGCGGGCCGCACTGGACGCCGTGCGCCCCGTGGCCGAGTCGCGTTCCATCCGGATCGAAAACGTGTTGGACCCATACGCGGGTCCCATCAGCGGCGACCCCGACCGTTTGCAGCAGGTGTTCTGGAACCTGCTGAGCAACGCGATCAAATTCACGCCCAAAGGCGGCAAGGTGCAGGTGTCCCTCGCGCAGGTGAACTCCTCCGTGGAAATTACGGTGGCCGACACGGGTCAGGGGATTGCGCCGGAATTTTTGCCGCACGTTTTCGAGCGGTTCAAGCAGGCGGATAGTTCGAGCACCCGCACGCACAAAGGATTGGGATTGGGGTTGGCCATCGTGCGCCATCTGATCGAACTCCACGGCGGGGGCGTGCGGGCCGAAAGCGCGGGTCTGGGGCGGGGTTCGACTTTCCGCGTGCAACTGCCGCTGGCCATCGCGCACCCCCCTTCGGCGCCGATTCGCGCCAGCACGACGGCGCGCGAACATCCCACGGCGGAGGATGGCTGGCCCCGTGGCTCGCTGGCACAGTTGCCGCGCACGCTGGAAGGCATCTCCATCGTGGCCGTGGACGACGACGCGGAGGCGCGGGTGCTGCTGCAACGCATTCTGACCTACTGCAAGGCGACGGTGACGGTGGTGGGATCGGCCGAGGAAGCGCTCCGGGCCGTGGAGGCCGTCCGGCCCGACGTGCTGCTGAGCGACATCGAGATGCCGGGCGAAGACGGTTATTCGCTCATCGCCAAGGTGCGTGCGCTCGGTCCCGAACGCGGTGGGGATACGCCGGCGGCGGCGCTGACGGCATACGCCCGGGCGGAAGATCGCACGCGGGCGCTCCTGGCGGGGTTCCAGCTCCACGTCCCCAAACCGGTGGAGCCAACTGAATTGGTCGCAGTCGTCACGAATTTGGCTGGCCGAAAAGGGTCCGCGAACCCATCCAGAAATGGATAACCGCCCTGCGCTACGGCAGGGTGAGCGAAGCCAG
>CAHJWO010000398.1 GCA_903642295.1 PVC group bacterium
GCCGACCAGGAAATCATTGAGGTCGAGACCAACAAGGCGCTTTTGCAGGTGACGACGCCCTGCGCGGGCAAGCTGCTGGAACTCACCGCCCAGGCGCAGGAAACCTATGCGGTGGGGGCGACCCTCGGCTTCGTGGAAGCCTCCCCCGAGGAGGCGGCCCGGCTAGGAATTTCCCCGCAGGGCGACGGTGATTCCGCGGCGCTAATGGGTGACGTGGAGCCGGGAACGGCGGGTAGTTTCAACAGCAACGGCCAGCATGACGCTCCCGCAGTTGCCACCCGCGCGGAAGTCCCGGCCAACCCGGCCACCAGCGACCGCGACCCGGCGACCGCCCATCCCTCGTTGCCGGTCTCCGTGCCCGGCGGTAGCGGCGGACTGCCTGTCCCGGCGAAGCTCGCGGGCGCGGGCTACCTCTCGCCCCGGGTGCGGGCGCGGGTCGCCGAGCTTGGCTTGCAGTCCGCCGATCTGGCCGGGTTGGCTGGAACCGGCGCGGGCGGGCGGGTGACGACCGATGATCTGGAAAAATTCCTGGCCGATCTGGATACCCGCGCCACCAAGCCGGCGGCGGCGATGCGCGTGGCGGTGGGCGACGCGATGCGCCGCAGTTGGGCCCGCCCCCTGGCGACTGTCGGGCGACCCGTGATCCTCGACGCATTGCTCGCGCACCGCAAAACCCAGCCCGACCCGAAGCCCGGCATCACCCTTTATGCCATCCGCGCGTTGGCGCTGGCCATCGCGGAGAGCGCGGGCGCGGCGGGCCGTCTGATTGGCAAACGGATCGTGACCTCCTCTTCCGTGGACATCGGTTTCGCCGTGGAGGTGGACGACGGCCTGATGGTGCCCGTCCTGCGCGCGGCAGACCGGAAAACGCTCGGAGAACTGAACACGGAATATCAAGACCTCGTCGCGGCGGCGCGACGGCGTCAGTTGCCGCCGGGAACCAGTGGCGGCGCGGCGGCCTCGGTGACCAATTTCGGAACGTTCGGGCTGACCTGGGCCACGCCCATTCCGCTGCCGGAAGAATCGTTGATGTTGGGGCTCGGCTCCGGTCGGAAGGTGCCGGTCTGGGATGAGGAAAAGGGCGACTTCGTGCCCGCCGTGGAGGCCGAAATCACTCTGACCATCGACCACCGCGCCTTGGACGGTGGCAGCGCTGGCCGGTTGCTTGCGCACGTGGCGCGCTTGCTGATTGAGCCAGAAAAACTGTAAGATAACCTACGTCGTCGATTCGTCCGCAGATTCCGCAGATTTTCGAAGATAAAAATTGGAGCAGTCGAGTCTGACGGCTTCCGGCGCCAATCTGCGAAAATCCGCGTAATCTGCGGACGAATTTCTGGGTGTATCGGACCCGGCTACTCTTCCGCGAGGGTATCAATCCGCTCGGCCAGTTGGAAGTCGAGTTCCGTCAGGCCGTTCTTGTTGTGCGTGTAGATACTCAGCACCACCTTGTTGTCGCGCACCTCGATCTCGGGATGATGCTCCTGCTCCTCGGCGATTTCGGCCACGAGGTTCACGAATTCGATGGAACCGGCAAAATCCTCGAACTCGAAGGTGCGTTCGATCCGTTTCTTGTCGGATTCCCACTCGGGAACCTTTTTGAGGTAGGTCTTGATTTCTGCTGCGTCGAGGAGGTCGGCCATAAATGTCGTTTGCTGAAAGTGAGCGTCTTGCCAAATCGGCGTAAACCGCTTCGGTGCGTGGATTGCGGGGGGAGAAATAGCACCGCGTTTCGTGATTTCAAATTTTCGTCGTCGATTTCCGAAATGATTGGAAGTCGAAGAAGGCGTGGACAGCCCTGCCGCCGGACTCGCCGCGGGCCGCGTGTTCCCACCAGCGTTCGGGGGACTTGATCGTCGCAAATCTTTCCATTAAGGTGCCGCCCACCCATTCCGCTTTCCCGACAAACCCCATTCGCTCACTCTGATTATGACTTCCGGCAAAATCTACGACAACATCGTCGAGACCGTTGGCCACACCCCGTTGGTCAAGCTCAACCACGTTACCGCCGGTCTGGAGGCGACGGTGGCCATCAAATGCGAGTTTTTCAACCCGCTCGGGAGCGTGAAGGACCGCATCGGCATGGCCATGATCGCAGCCGCCGAACGTGACGGGAAGATCACCAAGGACAGCGTGATCGTCGAACCGACCAGCGGCAACACCGGCATCGCGCTGGCGTTCGTCTGCGCGGCGAAGGGTTACAAGTGCATCCTGACCATGCCCGAAACAATGAGCCTGGAGCGCCGCACACTGCTCGCCATGCTGGGCGCGAAGTTGGTGCTAACCCCCGGCGCGGAGGGGATGAAAGGGGCCATCGCCAAGGCGCAAGATATCGTCAACAGCACGCCCAACGCCTTCATGCCGCAGCAATTCAACAACCCGGCGAACCCGCAGATTCACCGCGAGACCACCGCCGAGGAAATCTGGGCGGATACCGATGGCAAGGTGGATATCCTGGTCGCCGCGGTCGGCACGGGCGGTTCGCTCACCGGCACCGCCGAGGTCATCAAAAGCCGGAAGCCGAACTTCCGGGCCATTGCGGTCGAGCCGACGGACTCGCCGGTCATCACCCAGACGAAAAACGGCGAACCGCTCAAGCCGGGGCCACACAAAATCCAGGGCACGGGCGCGGGGTTCATCCCCGGCAACCTGCACCTGGACATGGTCGATGAAGTCATCACCGTGACCAACGACGACGCTTTCGCGATGGCCCGCCGCCTCGCCAAGGAGGAAGGCATCCTCGCCGGAATCAGTTCCGGAGCAAACGTCCACGCGGCCAT
>CAHJWO010000399.1 GCA_903642295.1 PVC group bacterium
CGCCAGCGACCGCGTTTTCGCGGGCGGCGGGCGCTGCCGCGTCCGCCGCCGCCGGCAACGAACCTGGCCCGGTCGGCGGCACGTCGCCAGCCGCAGGACGGTCGGTTGAAACCGGTGGATTGCCGGAACGAAAACCCGGGGCGGCGGAATCGACCACCACCGCCTTGTCCCCCGCTCCTGGCGCCGAATCGCGTCCAGCCATGAGTTCGACCATCGCCACGGTCGCCTGAGTGCCGGGCCGGGCCGAATCGTCGGGTGGTTCCGCCTCCTGTGGCGGCGAAACTTTCGGAGTCGTTTCCCGGGCGACCTCGGGGCCGACTTCTGCCGGCTCACGGTGGCGGGCACGGCGGGAGGACGCCAATGCGGCCTCGCCCGGGGCGGCGGGACGGGTGCCGCCCGGGCTCAACCGCGCCAGGGACTCCGCGTAGGGCTGCCCATTTTCAGTGGCACGTTTCCCATCCGCCTGCGCCAGCCACTCCTCGGCTTTTTGCGGATGATCGTGCCGACGTTCGACGGCGGCATTGAGATAATACCAGGCGAGCGGGGGCGCGGGATCACTGCGATGCGCGGCGATAAAATCCAGGGCAGGCTTTTCCTTGCCATTGCACAGGTCGGCGAGGCGCGCCTTGTAATCCAGAAAACGACGTTCTTCGGGATGGAACCAGCGGCTGGTGTGGTCGCGCAGCGTGTCGAACTGCTGACGGCTCGCCGCGTAATGCCGCTCGCGGAAGGAAACTTCGGCTTCGTTGTAACGCGCCGCCCAGAGCTTGGGATCGACCCGCGCCGCCTCCGCGAACGCGACCCGGGCCTGCTCGTAACGGCCCTGCCGCAGGTAGATCGCCCCGCGCAGGTTGAGCGCGTCCGCCTTTCCCTTGGGGCTGAGGGAGGGCGGCAATTCTTCCAGGAGACTCAGGGCCTGCTCGTAATGGTGCCGGTTAAACGATTCCAAGGCCTGGCGATAGGGTGAGGGGGCCGGGGCTGGCGCGGCAGCGGTCAACGCCCCGGTCGAAGTCCAGAGCCAGAGGCACGCCGCCAACCCTCGCCCTGCCCGGCGGCCCAACGAGAACCGGGGCGGCAAAGCCGGACGCGGTTCGGGGGGGGGATGAAACGCTTTTTCCATAGGGGAATGGGGCACGCTGAACGCTAGGCGAAGATAAATATCTACCCGTCCAGATTTTGACAACAAGCAAATCTTGCAGACTGCGCGTGAGAGGAGTGCCGTGCAAGGTCCTGACAACTATTTCAGCCGTCCGCGGCTGTTCGCTCCGGAGGACGGTAGCCGCAGCGAGAATTCACACCGCCAAAGCCAGACGGGCGGCGACCCAGCGACCCGAATTCAGCAACGGCCGGAGGAAAGGCAAGCACCCAGCAGCGGACGCTCCCCCGCCGTTCGCTGGAGCGCGCTGTTAGGGCACGGGAGCCCGTGGAGTTGAAAACTTCCTACATGGCAGGGTCGATGTAAGCGGTCGGCGGCTTATAAGCCGGTGCTTTCATCGGATATTCATCAAATTCCCGGTCTGTGACTGTACCGATTTTGCGTTCCGAGTAGATAACAGAACCATCAGCTTCTTTGTAGGTCACCTCTGCGCCCACCGGTAGGCCCTCCAGATCGCGTAGCTGCCATCGATGGCTGCGTGTCGGTTGGGCGACGTGGGGCGGCACATGCTCGACATGCAGAATGTAATAACGCTGTTGCTTGCCCAACTTGGCCTGTGCCTCCCTTTCAGTGCTTGCAGTCACGCGCTGCACATAATCACCCTCCTGGATATTCCAAGATCCTGCTTCATGCCAGCGTTGCGATGGCGACCAGCGACCGGGCCGGTAAACGGCCTTGGTGCGAAACGTTCCGTCGGTCTTCCTCAAGGTAAGAATAAAAAGGTTAAAGTCACCGCCCTGTGCCCACAAAGTGCCAATGCTTTGGGGACTCGCCGGGTATAAAGGGGCATTCGCGCAGGCCGACAGTAAAATCGTCGCAATTCCGAGAGCAACGAATACGGAGAAGTACATCCACCGGCAACGCTTTCGAAAGGGGTTCATGTCTTGGATGATGAGGTCGCCCAAACTATTGAGTCTAGAACGAGGCCTAACGAATCCAAGCTCAGCGACAGGCACCGGCGAAGTCAAGCTCGACGAACAGAGGAGACCCGAACGCCGGTGCCTGTTCGCTGGAGCGCGTGGTTAGGCTCTGCGGTGCCTCCACCAACGGTCCGAGTGGAATTCGGGCGGGATGTCGTCCTCACCCGGATCGCTGTAGCCAAGCTGGTAGAGCGACTGATACCACAACTCGCGCTTGGACTCGGGAAGGCGCGCCCCGCACCACGGGCAGAAGCGCATGAGGGTAGCAGCGTAGCCATCGTGGGCGACGGGGACAAGGTACTCGTCCCAACTGGCAATCCAATCGACCACCCGGTTGCGACCCTGATGCGGTGTCTCGACGGGATGGGCGATGTGGAAAGCCGTGTCCAGACAGCAGTGCAAGGCGGGGTCGATCCCACGACTGAGGCAATACTGACGCTTCTCCTCGTCGGTATGTTTCACGGTAAACGTAGCGGTGCCTAACATTCTATTAGGCCATGAAAATGAGGTTTTACCAGCGGCATCTTACCCTTGAAGGAAGCCAGGAAAACCTCGTTTGTGCGGTTTTTGCAGACAAATACCGCAGGTGTGCGGCATAGCCAAGGCGTTTGTCTCTGGAGACCCCTGTATTCACCTCGGATTTCCCGGTTCTGCCCAACCTGGACGGCTCGGACAGCC
>CAHJWO010000400.1 GCA_903642295.1 PVC group bacterium
TCTCCGCGTAGAAGGTCGCGCCGTTAAAGGTGCCCAGCGTCGCCGGGTTGAGCCCCGCGGCGCTGCCGCGCACGTTGGTGGTGGGCTGGTCGCCGGTGAAGAGCAACTGGTTGGCCGAGTTGACGGCCTCGTTGCCCGACAGGCTGATGCCCAGGTAGTAGGTGCCCGCGGTCAGCGTCGTCAGGAGCGTGTTGCCCGCGGGCAGGGCGGCCTGGAAGTTGGTGATGCTCGCGTCGTCGTTGGCCAGGAGGGGGGTGCCGTCGGCGCCGAAGAGAAAGAGGGAGGTGTCGACGCCCGCGCTGCTGGTGGCGGTGGCCGCGAAGGTCGTCGTGTTAGTGATGCGCAGCACGTAGAGGTCCGCGTCGGTGGCGGAGCCCAGAGTGCCGGTGATGGTGGTCAGCGTGGCGCCGCTGGTCGCGGCGGCGGTGGCCAGGGTCTGGCCCGCGTCGCCGGGCTCGGCAAAGGTCTGGGCGTGGGCGGCGTGGGCGAATCCCAGGGAGGCGGCAGCCGAGAGCAGTCCGGCCGCCAGTGCTTGCTTGGCGTGTTTCATGTTGTCCTTAGTCTTCCTGCAAACCTGAATTTTCTGGTCAAGAACCCGGATTAAACCCCTCTTGCGTTTGGTTGCGGTTGGCGCGGCAAGGAAATCTCACTCCGTGCCCCCTGCCATGGCCAGCGGGCAATGGAAGGCGACAATGTTTCGGGGCGGGATTTACCAATTATCGCGTTTTGGTGCAAGCTTTAATTTCAAAAAGGTTTCGTTTTGCCGGTCGGGGGATGCCGTTTGAGGTAACCCCGGAACGGCAGTGGAGATCGGTAAGCCGGGTCGGGGCGGCATGGGGGTTGATGATAGGGGCTTGGTGCATGGGTGATCCAGATCCTTGGCGTGAGGGCGTTGGATTAGAGCGCATCCCGATTGAATCAGCCTCGGGATCATCGCCTTTGGGTCAGCCTGAGGTGCCCTCGACGGTGGAAGGTCCTTCGGCTCGTTCCACTCGCTCAGGATGACAGACTTTGGGGGAAGATTCAGTGCAAGGCTTATCCAATCGGGCTGCGCTCTAGACCTCCGGCAAAAATCGGGAACCGTCCGCAGATTTCGCAGATTTCCACCGATGGAAGGGAGCACAAGACAACCCAGGCAATCCCTCGGCTGGTCAGCTGCGAAAATCTGCGAAATCTGCGGACTTTTGCCGGAGGTCTCTTGGACTGCGACGAAAGGTTTTACGGCGGTCGGCGGCTGCCCGCGTCACCTTGCCAGCGCTGGTCCCCGCGACGCGCGCCACGCCGATAGCGTAATTCGGATCGAGGTCGTGCGGGAACGTGCTGCGTTGCAGGATGCTGGTCATTTGCGCCGGGCTGTCGGCGGCGGTGGTGCCGCCGGTGTACGGCACGTATTTGAAAGCGCCTTCGTAGGTGTTGGTGCCGATGTTGTTGCCCGCCGAGGAGAAGTACGCCACGCCGGCGGCGCTGGCGTCCTCGACGCCCTGGGCGATGATGCCGTCCTCGTAGACCGGCTCGTCCGTGTAGGTCACGTCGTCGCAGATCGTGTCGGCGGCGAAGGTCTGGCCGCTGAGCGTGAAGCCCGCGATGCCCGCCAGCCCGCGGATGTTGTTGGCGAAACCGACCTCGCCGCCGTTGGCCGAAGCAAAGGCCAGCGCGGCCTTGGGGGCCATGCGGTAGCCGATCTGCACCATGGCGCGGCCCTCGTCCGTGCCGCCGGTCGCGGGGTTTTCCTAGAACACGAAGACGGGGGTGGTGTTGAGCGGATTGGTCGCCGAGCCGGGCAGATCGTTGTTGGTCACGTCGGTCGTGGCGGGGATCGTCGTCGTCCGGGCGTAGCTGTCGGAGATGAAGCCGATCTGCATGCCCCGGCCTTCGAGGTCGAGGGTGGCGTTCGGGTTGTAGAATTTGTTGATCAGATCGACGCGGTGCTGGGTGACGCCCTGGTCGAAGGTCGTGCCCACGTTCGGATACGTCTGTCCGACGGTAGCGCTCGGGTTCGCGCCGGAGCTGGGCACGGAGTCCAGCGAGGCCCGTTCGAGATCGGGCAGGGTTTCCAGCGCGACGGAGCCGACGCCCTTGGCTTCGGCCAGGGCGGTCACCTCGTCGATGTCCACGTAGGCGTTGAGCACGCCCGCCTTGTAGGTCTTGTCCACCGCCGTGATGTTCAGCGAGGGCGCGGCCGCCTTGATGGCCTTCTTGGCTTCCTTGAAGGAGGCCAGCCCGTTGAAGTGGACGCGCACCAGGAGACGGCCCTGATCGTCCTTCATGGTCACATCCGCGAAGGCGGCGGCCTGCTGGCTGGTGTAGTTCTGACCGGCGGCAGACTTGAAGGTGGTAAGCTTGGTGCCCTGCGCCCGGGCGGCCTGGAGGTCATAACGGCTCTGGACCAACAGGTCCAGGCCACCGGAGAGGTTGCGGGCGACGGGGGCGGCGGCGTGGACGGAGGCGCCGAGCAGGGCGAAACCCGCGCAGGCCGAAAGCATGGCGGCCGACAGCCGGAAACCCGGGCGGCGGATCGACGAACGGTGAGAAGAATGATTCATAATGGGATGGACGATGGTGGGAAGAGATGACGCGCACGCTTGTCGGCCTGGCGCCAGCGAGGCACGCGGGGTGCGGATGGCTCAGGCCCGGGTGGCCTGGCGGCGGCGCAGCCAGAGGGCGAGGGCGGAGCCACCCAGGGCCAGGGCGGCGGTGGTGGCGGGCTCG
>CAHJWO010000401.1 GCA_903642295.1 PVC group bacterium
CCGGCGGCGAGCATCTGCATCATCAGCGAGGTGCCCGAGCGCGGCAGACCCGAAACGATCACGAACGTCCGCCCGGAAGTGCCGGGCCCTTGCGGCACAGGCCTTGCCTCGTGACTGCGCCGTTCGCGCTCCGCCGGAGGGGGCAGGTCGGGGACGGGCCGGGACTCGGTGGCGCGCGCCCGCTCACCACGACCTGCCTGGGACCGTTCGCTCGACAGCCGGCGCGCCTCGTTGCGATGCGCGCCCGCCAGGAAGCTGTCCGGCTCCCGGGTGGCGTACAACGCCGCCAGCCAGCGGTGGGCATCCAGGTTCGCGGGCGCCATGCCCACCGCCCGGCGCAGCGCGACCAACGCCTCCGCCGTTTTCCCGACCCGCACCAGCGCAATCCCCAAGTTCAGGTGGGCGACCGGCAGGTGGTGCAGCCGCCGCACGGCTTCCAGCGCGGCGTCGATGGCCTCGAAATTTTCCCGGCGGCGCAGACGCACGGCGGAAAGGCCCTGCCAGGCGGAGGGGGCATCGTCGTCCAGTTCGACGGCCCGGCGGAAACATTTTTCCGCCAGGTCGAGCCGGGGGATTTCCAGCCAAAGCCAACCGGCTTCGATCCAGATCGCCAGGTGCCGCAGCATCCGCGGCATGAGGGCTTCCAACAGGGACTCGGCTCCCGCCCGGTCCCCGCGCCGCAGCCGGGCCTTTACGCGCATCAACTGCACGACCACCGGCGGTGCCTTTTCGGTTTCCTCCGGGGGATAGGCCCGCTCCAGCAACTCTTCCGCCGTGCGGAACCAGCCGCCCTTGAGGTACGCGTTCGCCAACTGATGGATAAAACGCGATTCCCAGGGCCGTTCCCGGACCAGGGGCTCCAGGATTTCCACGGCCTTGTCCGGACGACCCCCGGAAAGATGGACCTGAGAGAGGCTGAAACGGCTTTCCACCTCCGCGTCCTCGCCGGCGCGGCGCCGGTCGGTCGTAGGATCGTCGATGTAGCCGAGCGCGGCAAACTGGGCCATCAGGGCGTCATCCTCCGCGTCGGAGGCGGCCCATTCAAAATCGGGCGCGTGCCGCCCGTCGCGTCCGGGCACCTCGTCCCAGGAGGGAATGGTGCCGGGCGGGGTCGGGTTAACGAGGGCTTCGAGCAGGGGCTTGCCATCCATGTCCCGTCCCAACGGCAGGCCCGCCAGGGTCAGCAGCGTCGGGGCGATGTCGAGCAGGTTGACCCCGTAGATGCGCTCGTCGCGCTTGATCCCCGGCCCCTTCATCACCAGGATGCCGAAGTCCCGGTGCCAGAGGGTCGGCCCGGCGGGTTCGCGCGGGTTGTCGTAGGGGCGGCTCCGGCCGCTCTGGAAACCGTGATCCGAGCAGAGCACCACGGTGGCGTCCGGCCCGGCGAGTTCCAACAGGCGTCCAAGCATGAGGTCGTGGAGCCGGTACACGCTGTTGATCACATCGTGGTAAAGCTCGAAATCACGCTCCGCTACGCTGGCCAGCCGGGGGGGGTGATAAGCCATGAACGTGTGGGAAAAATGGTCGATGGCATCGAAATATAACGCCGCGAAGTCCCACGGCTCCTCTTCGAGCATGGTGGTGGCCACTGCCTGCACGCTGCAAAGGTCGCTCAGCACGATGGCAAAACTTTCCAACCGTGGATCGGTCTTCTGGTCGATCTCCGCCGCGCGCGGAATGAAGGGCAGCACCAGGGATTCGTCCACTTCGTTGACTCGCATCCGCAGGGGCGCGAACCGCGCGCCGAGTTCCGGCGGATGGATGGAGTGCCGAGGCACCTGCCAGAGGTTGGGGCCGACTTCCCTGGCGGCAAAGAAAGTGTTCGAGACCGAAACGCCGTCCAATGGTTCCACCGGGTGTCCCGCCCACCAGGCCAGCGTGTGGCAGCGCCAGCCGAGCGCCTGTTGGAAGATGTTCCAGATCGCCTTGGTCCGGCGCGAGGTGGAGGCGACGGGCCGGGCGGCACCGGTGTGCGGGTCGCGCTCCACGAAACCCAGGATGCCGTGCTTGTCCGCCGTTTTGCCGGTGGAAATGGAGTTCCACAGCATGGGCGAGATCAACGGCTGCAAGGTGGCCAGATTCGCCACCACGCCCTCCTCGATCAGCCGGTTGAGATTCGGCATTTGCCCGGCCTCCAGGAGCGGATTGATGACCTGCCAGTCGGCCGCGTCCCAACCGATGAGCAGGGTCCGGCCGGGGAGAGAAGTAGTGTTCATCCAGGAAAGTCAGCCCGCGACGGACTCCTGCCGGGAGGGTGTCAATTCCCGGCCGCCGTCGGCCCAAACGGGAACATCGGCGAGGTCCGGCCCGCAAAACAAACGTAAAATATAAAAAAGGCTTGGCGGCGGCCAAAGTCTTTGCTAAATCCCAGCTTGTTCTCCGTCGGCGCTTTGGTTGGGGGAGCAACAAGGGAGTCTAATGAACGACGCGATCATGAACGAACAAAACACGCAGGAAACTATTTCCACCTCCGCTCGCAACACTCGTCTGAATCACTACTGCGCGGCGGGAGCCGGCGCGGTGGTCCTCGTGGGGGCGGTCTCGACGGCGGATGCATCCATTACGTACATCAATTTCAACAACCAGGTGTTCACCGACACCGTCCCGGATAATGGCAGCTCCACGTATTTCACCAGTGGGACGGCGGGCAACTTCGACTTCAACAAGGACGGTGTG
>CAHJWO010000402.1 GCA_903642295.1 PVC group bacterium
TCGCCGAAGAGCGGGGGGCCGCCTACCGGAGCAAACGGCGGGGCGCCGTCCGCCGCACGCGAGGCGCGTGCGCTCCCCGGGATCCTCCGCAAGCGGAGAGACCTTGTTCGGCCCCGCCTTTTACTTGCACGCGACGCCAGCGCGACCTATGACTTTGGCGATGTGCATCCTGGCGGCATTTTTCGATAACCTCTGGCATCACCTCAACGGCGGCATCAACTTTTGGACGATCTTCGGCCTGACGGGCAACGTCATGTGGACCAGCCGTTTTGTCGTGCAGTGGTATACTAGTGAAAAGCTCAAGCAGAGCGTCATTCCCAAAAACTTCTGGCACCTGAGCCTCGTCGGCGGCGTAATCCAACTGATCTACGCGCTCCACCTCGGGGCGATCCCGATCATTCTGGGCGCGATCCTGCCCCCGGTCATCGCCGCGCGTAACCTGGTCCTCATCTCGCGTCATCACCACCAGCCGCCGCCCCCCGGTGGTGACCACGAACCATCCGCGCCCCCCGCGCCGGACGACGACGCATCCGCCTCCATGCTCGCCACCCACGAAGCGGCCACCCGGTAGCCTCCGCTTATTCCGCGACGGGTCGCCGACCTGGCCCCATCCGCTTCTCTCCTCCTGTTCAATCTGCGAAAATCTGCGTAATCTGCGGACAATCTTCCTGCTTTGAGCGCACCACTCATCTACTTCGACAACAACGCCACCACCGCGCTCGACCCCGCTGTGGTCGAGGCGATGCTGCCCTATCTGACCAGTTTTTACGGCAACCCGTCGAGCGCCTACAGCTTCGGCTCACGCGTGGGCCGCGCCCTCGAGACCGCCCGGGAACAGGTCGCCGCCCTCGTCGGTTGCGAGCCGGACGAACTGATCTTTACAGGCAGCGGCAGCGAGGGCAACAACACCGCGCTCAACAGCGCCCTCCTGGCCGACCGCGACCGCCGCCACGTCGTCACCAGCAGCGTGGAACACAGCGCGACGAAAAACTTCTGTGACCGCCTCGCCCGCCGGGGGTTCGAGGTGACCTGGCTGCCCGTGGATTCGGCCGGACTGCTGGATTTGGATGAACTCCGCGCCGCCGTCCGCGACGACACCGCCGTCGTCTCGCTGATGTGGGCCAACAACGAAACCGGCGTCCTCTTTCCGGTCGAGGAAGCCGCCCGGATCGCCCGGGCCAAGGGGGCCCACTTTCACACGGACGCCGTCCAGGCCGTCGGCAAGATTCCCATCGCCCTCGGCGACTCCGCCGTCCATTTCCTCTCCCTGGCCGGTCACAAGCTCCACGCCCCGAAAGGCGTCGGCGCGCTCTACGTCCACCGGCGCGCCCGTTTTACCCCCTTCGTCATCGGCGGGGGCCAGGAAAATGCCCGGCGCGGCGGCACGGAGAACGTGGCGAGCATTGTGGCCCTCGGCAAAGCCGCCGAACTCGCCGCCACGCACCTGCGGGAGGAACAAACGGTGGTTCGCCCCCTGCGAGACCGCTTCGAGCAGGGCATCCTTTCCCAGATCTCCGACACCGAAATCAACGGCGATCCTACGGAGCGCCTGCCCAACACGACGAACCTCTTTTTCCGTGGCGTCGAAGGCGAGGCCCTTCTTGTCCTGCTCGACAAAGCCGGGGTCTGCGCCAGTGCGGGCAGCGCCTGCACCGCCGGGTCGATCCATCCCTCGCATGTCCTGACGGCGATGGGATTCTCCGCCGAGCGCGCCCGCGCCAGCCTGCGCTTCAGCTTTAGCCGCTTCAATACCATCGAGGAGGTGGACCGCGTCCTCCCGATCCTCACCTCCGCCGTGGCCAAACTGCGCGCGATGCTTTCCAGCACCGTCGCCGCCTGACGGCTCCAAAGCCAAAGTAGGGAGGGGGTCCGAGGCCTCCCCGTTGGCCACCGGCCCTTCCGCATTTGCGAAGCATAGGGCCTCTGCCTGCGGTGGAACGATCATAATGGATTTCCGGCAAACACGAAGTTCCCAAATCAATGGAGGCAGCAAAAGTTCAGCCTCCATTTCCGCCTCTCTTCTTCAATCTGCGAAAATCTGCGAAATCTGCGGACCATCTCTTACTTTTGCCAGGGATCCAATTTTCGAAATCCCCCCGAATTTGCAAAACCGCCATCGCTCGTGTATTTTCACGTGCCGATGCAAAAGCACGACATTCCGCGCAAGACGGTTTACCGTCTTTCCCTGTATCAGCGCGGTCTCCAGCGCCTCCTGAGCAACGACATTGCCACGGTTTCCTCGGAAGCCCTGGCCAAAGCGGCGGGCGTCAAATCCACCCAACTGCGCAAGGACCTCACCTACTTCGGCCAGTTTGGCACCCGCGGCTTGGGCTACGACGTGTCAGCGCTCACCAGGAAGCTCGACGAAGTCCTCGGCACGACGCGCCTGCAACCGGTCATCCTCGCAGGCGCGGGTAACCTCGGCACGGCGCTCCTGGGTTACTACGAAGGCTTCGCCAAGGAAGGCTTCGAAATCGTGGCGACCTTCGACGTGGATGCAGGAAAAAAACCGGTTAGCTCCGTCAAATCGGTGGACGTGCTGCCCACCGCGGAGATGGGTGAATTCATCGGCAAACACGGCATCAAGATGGCCATCGTGGCGGTTCCCGGCACCGCCGCGCAGGAAGTGGTCAACCTGCT
>CAHJWO010000403.1 GCA_903642295.1 PVC group bacterium
TGCCCAAACTGGAATTTTTCCCGCTGCCGAAAGACCCGGCGGACGTGGGCCACCCGACCGTGCTCGAACCGGGCGTGGTCGATGGCAACCCGGGCTTTCAGGTGAAGGTCCGCGTGCCCATCGTTTCGGACGGCGCGACCGACATCGCCAAGGTTGGCGGGGTGCTCGCAGCCCGGAAGGACGGCAAACTCGTCGGCTGGAGCATCCCATCAGCGGACGTGGTCTCCAAGCCCGGCGGATTCTATCTGGACGGGATTTCTTCCGCAATGGCCCCGGCCGCCCCGGTTTCCTTAGCGTCAGGCGGCACGGCAACCCGCGTATCCAGCGCGAGCGCCTCCCCGGTCGCCACTTTCAAAGGGCCGGCGGGTTCGCTGCTCTACTTCCTGCTGCTCGGCTTCCTGGGCGGGTTGATCCTCAACGTGATGCCCTGCGTGCTGCCGGTCATCTCGCTCAAGCTTTTTTCTTTTATCAAGCAATCGAACGAAGCGCCGGAGAAAGTGTTGCGGCTCGGGTTGGCCTACACGGCAGGCGTGTTCACGTGGTTCCTGGGGTTCGCCGCGCTGGTGGTTGGCTTCAAGGCGGCGGGCCAGCAGGTGGGGTACGCCTTTCACCTGCAAAACGCGTGGTTCGTGGTGGCGCTGTGCGTGGTGACCTTCGTTTTTGCTCTGAGCCTGCTCGGCGTGTTCGAGATTATCCTCCCCGGGGGCGTCACCAACGCGGCGGGGTCGGCGGCGGGGAGCCGCGATGGCGCGGCGGGCGCGTTCTTGCAGGGCGTCCTGGCGACGGTGCTCGGCAGCGCGTGTCTGGCCCCTTTCCTGGGCGCTTCGCTCGGGTTCGCTTTTTCGCAGAACGGCCTGGTGATTTTCGCCATGTTTGCGGCCATTGCCGCCGGGATGAGCGCGCCGTTCTTGCTGATCTCGGCCAACCCGCGCTGGCTGCGGTTTTTGCCCCGGCCCGGTGCGTGGATGGAACGCGTCAAGCAGGGCACCGGCTTTCTGATGCTGGCCACCGTGCTCTGGCTGCTGTCCGTGCTGGGCAGCGAACGCGGCGCAGAAGCGGTCGTCTGGACGGGTGTGTTTCTGCTCGTTTGCGGCGTGGCGTGCTGGGTCCAGGGTTCGTTCAACACGCTGGTCGCCAGCGACCGCGCGCGGTGGGCGTCGCGGATCGCCATCGCCGTGCTGGTGGTCGGCGGCGGCTGGCTCAGCGTGACGCAAATCGCGCAGGCGCGCCTGCCGGAGGCGGCCGGGGGGCCGTTCGCGGTGCAACTCGACGCCGCGCTCAAGACCGGGCGTCCGGTGTTCGTGGATTTTACCGCCGCGTGGTGCGTGAACTGCAAGGTGAACGAGCGTTTCGTGCTCAATTCCGACGCCGTCCAGCAGGCGTTGCGGGATCGCAATGCCGTCTTTCTCAAGGCGGATTACACCACCCGGGCGGACGCCATGACCAAGCTGATCAACAGTTTCGGGCGCGTGGGGATTCCGCTTTACGTGCTCTACCCGGCGGGCAAACCCGACGAGCCGGTGGTGATGCCTGAACTGCTGACGCAACAGATCGTCCTCGACGCCTTCACCGAGGCCGACCAGCGGGCGAAGACCGGCGGCAAGGCCGTCGCCGTTCGCTGATCGTTTCTCCTCTCCGCAAACCAAACCAACCCAACGAAACTCAATCATCCATGAAAACTCTCCCTGTTCTCTTCTCGTCCGCTTGCGCGGCGGTATTGCTCACCGCGACGAGCGCCTTTGCCAGCGTGCCCGCCGTGGGCAGCGCCGCCCCGGATTTCAAGCTGCCGGATTCCACCGGCGCGGAACAATCGCTCGACCAATACAAGGGCAAATACGTCGTGCTCGAATGGACCAATCCCGGCTGTCCGTTCGTGCGCAAGCATTACGATTCGGGCAACCTGCCCAAGCTCCAGGCCGAGGCGACCAAGAAGGGCGTGGTCTGGCTGGCCATCGACTCGTCCGGTCCCGGTGGCGAGGGTTACCTCTCGGCGGACGCCGCCAAGAAGGCCAAGGAGCAGGGCGACTACAAAGCCGTCAGCGCGCTGCTGCTCGACCCGGAAGGCAAGGTCGGCCACCTTTACGGCGCGACCAACACGCCGGACATGATCATCATCAGCCCCGAGGGCAAAGTCGTTTATACCGGAGCCATCGACAGCATCGCCTCCGCCGATAAAAACGACATCGCCAAGGCGACCAACTACGTGCAAACCGGCCTCGAAGAAGCGATGGCGGGCAAACCGTTGACCAAGCCCATGTCGAAGCCCTACGGCTGCGGCGTGAAGTACAAAGATTAAGCAAACCCGGACCGGCGGCGCAGCCGCCGGTCGTGAACAAGGTAGGGGCGCCTCTCCGAGGCCTGCCCTGACTTTACAGGCGGGGGCTGTTGCCTTCGCCGAGCATCCGCCAGAAAAGCAAGGGACGGCCTCGGAGAGGCCTCCCTACCTGGGTGGACGTAGCCGACAGCGCCTTCATCCGTTTTTCAAGCGTCTCTGTTGGAACGCTCGGACCGCGTGAACAGCACGTGGCAGAGCCCGAGTACTAAGCATGTGCGAGCAAGTAAGTCGGTGTAAAGTGCTGGATGAGCCAACCGAGGTTTGTGGCCCCCTTGGGCGA
>CAHJWO010000404.1 GCA_903642295.1 PVC group bacterium
GCCTGAGGTGCCCTCGACGGTGGAAGGTCCTTCGGCTCGTTCCACTCGCTCAGGATGACAGACTTTGGGGGAGGATTTAGTTTCCAGCTACCCGGTCTAAACCCACCGTCTTTAGACGGTACGCTTTAGCGCCTTCCTCCCCGCCAGCAGCGCCGAAGGCGCTCTGACTTCGAAAATCTTCAGTGCGCCGCTGGCGGCGTACCGTCGCACCTTTCAGGTGCTGCCAATCCCACCAGCTTTAGCTGGTGGTGGTTTAGTGCAAGGCTTATCCAAGCGGGATGCGCTCTAATATCAATTTACTAGCGACGCCACCAAGGCGGCGGGCGTCTCCTTACTTCACCCGCAGATCGAACGGCAGGCGCGCGTACACTCCCATCGGGTCGTTGAAGTGCGCCAGCGCCTCGAAATCCTCCTGCATCTGGCCAAGCTGCGCCGCCAGCGGCCCGGCGTGCGCGCCGTCGCCGAACAGCGACAACCGGCTCGCCGCCAGCGGACGTTTCTCGCCGGAAAGCCATTCGGCGATCTGCTCCGCGAACTCCCGCGGCGCGGGGTACTCGACGATCTTCGCGTCCCCGGGCAGTCCCGACTTATTCTTGGCGAACGCGAGCGCCTGGTCCAGACCGCCCAACTCGTCCACCAGACCAATCTTGAGCGCCTGCTCGCCCGACCACACGCGGCCCTGCGCGATCTCTTCCACCTGATCCACCGTCAGCTTGCGCCCGGTGGCCACGCGGTCCTTAAACTTGCTGTAAAAATCGTCCACCAACCGCTGGATGACGTTCAACTCGTCCGGTGTCCGGGGACGCGACGCGGAAAAAATGTCCGCGTACTTGCCGGTCTTCACGCCGTCAAAGGTGATGCCGTTATTGTTGGCGATGCCCTGGATGTTCGGCAAAATGCCGAACACGCCGATGGAACCCGTGATGGTGTTCGGCTCGGCGAACACGCGGTCCGCCGCCGTGGAAATATAGTAGCCGCCCGAGGCCGCGACCGTCCCCATGCTCACGATCACCGGCTTGCCCGCCTGCCGGGCCAGCACCAGTTCGCGCTGGATGACCTCGCTGGCCAGGCCGCTGCCGCCGGGGCTGTTGACGCGCAGGAGGATGCCCTTGACCTTCGGGTCCTGCCGCAGGCGGCGCAGCACGCGCGCGAAACGGTCACCCGCGACGTAGCCGGTGGCGTCCGTGTCGCCATCGACGATGTCGCCTTCCGCGTACACGACCGCCAGCTTGGGGTCGCTGTCCATCAGGGTGGCCATCGAGGTGGCGCGGGCGGATTCCATTTTGCCGCCCTTTTGCTTGGCGTAGGTGGCGAGATCGACCTGCTTGAAGGTGCTCTTATCGAGAGAGACGGTGCTGTCGCCCGCCTCCCGGCGCAGGTTGTCGATCACCTCCGGCAGATACGCCAGATCGGTCACGAGCCCTTTTTCCTTGGCCGTTTGGGCGTTGACGATGCCGTTCTCGTCCGCAATCGCCTGGAGTTGAGCCGCCGGGATTTGCCGGCCCTGCTCGATGCCGGTCTTGAACTGGCCCCACAGGTCGCCCAGCAGTTGCTCGGTTTGCGCGCGATTCTCGGCGCTCATCTTCTGGAGGATGAAGGGTTCGACGAACGATTTGTATTTGCCGACGCGCGTCACCTGCACGCCCACGCCGTACTTGTCCAGCGCGCCCTTGTAGAACATGGGTTCGGCGGCGAGGCCGGTCAGGTCCATCTCGCCGAAGGGGTTCAGATAAATCTTGTCCGCAGCGGAGGCGAGGTAGTAGTCGCGCTTGCTCGGGGAAACGAGGTAGGCGACAACCGGCTTGTGCGAGGAAGCGTGGAAGGCGGTGACGGCCTCGCGCACTTCCTTGAGCGCGGCGAACCCGGAGCCGTACCCGGCGGGCTCGAAGCTGCCGTGCAGGAAGATGCCCTTGATGCGGTCGTCCTTGCCCGCCTGGTCGATGGACCCCAGCAGGGAACGCAGCGACACCGCGTTGTCGTCGCCCCCCCCGAAAAGTCGGCCGACAAACCGCTCGTTCTCCGACGGAGGCGGCGTGTCGGTGATATTGGTGGACAGATCGACCACCAGATAGGAGCCCTTCTCAATGGTCGGGTCCTTTTTGCCGCTGCTCAGCCGCGCGAGGGCGATGAGCATGGCGATGCCCAAGAGCGACACACAGAGGGTAAACAGGACGAGGGCAAAGAAGGTGCCAAAGACGATCTTGAAGAAGTTTTTCATCGGAAAATTAGGTCGGTCTGCCGGGCGGCCAACGAGCAATCAGCCGTCCACGATAGGCGCGAGTTGCAGAAAGCTCAACTTTCCTCGCGCGGAGTGATTGACAAGCCGTGGGAATTTTGATCCTTTGACGAGGTGAAATTCCTCCCGTTCCTCCGTCCCGCGACTTTGGTGGTGGGGCTGGCAACCGCGCTGAGCGCCTGCCACTCCGTCACGGACACCCCGGCCAACCGCCGCGAACTGTACAACACCAGCTACAACCAGAGCGGTGCCTGGCACGACTACACCCGGCGGCGGGAGGCCGAGGCGGAGACGGGCACGAGCGGCGGGTCGGCGGCGTCGGCGCTGCCGGGTCGTGGCCGCCCGTCCACGCCACCCCCGGCTTCCGGCG
>CAHJWO010000405.1 GCA_903642295.1 PVC group bacterium
AAGTTTTCCATGACAACGGGCTGGTTCATGGGAAACTATACGGATTAGGCGTATGAGTCAAGTATATTAATGCCGAAGGACCTTCCGCCGCCGGAGGCAAGCGTGGTTTGATCATCCAACGCCGGACTTCCCAGCGACGGTTCGCCGCCGCGGGCCGGAAGGTCCTTCGACTGTGCTCGTGCCTCGCTTCGCTCAAGATGACAGCACTTTAAGATGCGTTTGCCCTGGGGGCCAAGCGGCGGCCCTTTCCCTGCGGCCAAAACTCTGGTAAACTGCCGCCGATTCGCCCGAACGATCCCGCGTCATGGCTGCCTCCTCGCTCTCCCGCCGAACCTCGCCTTTCCGACTGGGGCACGTCCAGGTCTGGTTCGTACCCGCGCTGCTGCTCACCCTGGCCCTGCACTCGGCGGGGTATTATCTGTTGCACGTCACCCACTACAGCGGGTTTGCGCCGCCCCAACTCGCGCCGAAGTCGCGCATCTTCCATCTGCCGCAGGCCCGCATCGATCCCAAGGCTCTGGAAGACAAGAAACCGCCGACGCCCGCCGAGAAGCCTTCTACCAAGCCCCGGCCAGACGTGACGGATCTCCAGATTCCCGGCGACTCCAAGCCGAACTACGAGAAGTTCATGGCGATGGCGAACACCGATCTCATCGCCGCGCCCGAGGCCGCCCGCACGATGGCGCCGGAAAAGCCCAAGGTGGACGACAACAAGGCGTTGCAGCGCATGTTGGCCGACGAGAGCCCAACCCAGCTTCCCAGTGATCTCAAAGCACTGACGGACTCTCTGCTCACCGGCAAACCCAAGGTCACGGGCACCCATCCGACGTTTGAAGTGACGGGCGAGAACCTTTCCAGCAAGCCCAACGCCGGGCCGAACGTGGGGATTCCCAATTTCAGCGATCTGGACAGCCTGCTTTCCGCCAAGGGACCGCTTTCCAGCAAGACCGCACCGATCCTCCTGCCCACGGACCTGCTTTTCGACTACGACAGCTCGGTCCTGCGCCCGGCGGCGGTGGGCAGCCTGCAAAAGCTCGCCGACCTGATCCAGCGCAATCCGAACAGCAATTTCATCATCGAAGGCCACACCGACAGCTTCGGTTCGCCCGAGTACAACGCCCGGCTGAGCACGGCCCGGGCGGAATCGGTCAAGGCGTGGCTGGCGAACGATGCGGGCATCGACCCGGGCCGCATCACGACGCGCGGCCTCGGGATGACCCGCTTGCTCGTGCAGGGCGGCACGGTGGAGGCACAGCAACTTAACCGCCGGGTGGAAATCGTGATCAAAAACAACCGGAATCGTTGATGGTCAGCCGTCAGGCGAAGCGTCTTCGGTCAACCGTATCATCGACTCCACAAAAAATGACAAATTTTGATTGACCGAACGACTTCGAGTGTGTTCAAATCAGCGTACACACATTCGCTCCCCACAAAAAAATCCCCCCATGCGCAAATTATCTGCTCTTCTAGCAGTTGGAGGCCTGTTGGCTTTCGCCTCGGCCGACGCCCAACTCGTTCACCACTACAATCTCACCGACGGAACGGATTCCGTGGGTGGTGCCAACGGCACACTCAGCGGCAATGCCACTTTCGGAGGCGGGATGTTGACGACCTCCGGCAACGACAACACCAGTTATTTGAGTTTACCGGCGAGCGTTGGCACGGGCATCACGGGTGACTTTTCCATCCAGATTTATACGAGCACGACAAACGCGGGGACGAGCTACTCGACGCTTTTCAGCTTTGCAACGGCTCAGAACAACTTTCTGTTGTTCAACGCCAATCGACCGACTCAGGTTCCGAATCAAACCTCGGCCAATTTTCAGCAAGTAGGCGGCACCATCCCCACAGAGCAAAACTTCGGCGCTGGCTCGGCACTGCTTACCGATGGAGCGGAGCACGATCTGCTCTTGACGTACATCTCGCTGACGGGGGCCGTCTCCATCTACAACAATGGTACGCTGGCTGCGTCAGGCAATATTGGTGCCGGGTTCAACTTCTCGCTTGCCGCCGCCGGACCGTTCAACGGCATCAACGGTCATGCCCCGTTCACCGGTGATAATACCTATGCCGGTTCCACGGATGATTTCCGCATCTACTCGCAGGCGCTGAACTCCACGCAGGCGCGCGCTCTGGACATCGCTGGGCCGAATGCTTCCAACCTTGCGATTGCTGCCATTGTACCCGAGCCGTCCACTTGGCTGGCGATGGTCGTGGGGCTCGGCTCGTTGCTAGGTTTGCAGCGTTTCCGCCGCACGCTGGTTTGAGTTCCATCGAATAAACCCAGCGGATTTTGAGAACGCCGGATGTGGCTGCATCCGGCGTTTTTCGTTTTCAAGCCGGTGGATGGCTCTTGTGCCGGTGAACACAGGCAGGAGTGGGAGCACCGGCCGGGTGACCATGCGAGGTGGATGGCCACCTCCGGGCGCCGTCAGGACCGCTGACCTCGCGCCTCGCGCGCGCCATTTCATTGCGCAGAACCGTGCCTGGAAGCCGCCATCCACCCGGCCAAAAGTTAGGACCTTGTCCGGTTGCCAAGGTCTTTCAGTTTGTAGGGCGGGCGCTCCGCCTGCCG
>CAHJWO010000406.1 GCA_903642295.1 PVC group bacterium
TCATGACACCGAGCGAAGCCCAAGATGTCTCCGCCGAAATCCTCTCCAAGCTCGAGACGGCGGGGGCGGCCGGCCTCAAGAAAACGCCGCTGCTTGGTAAAGGAAAGAAGACCCAAGCGGCAAAACTCGACGTTTTGGAGGCGCTCGTCACCCGGCGAGAGGTAGTCAAGATCGGCACGGTAAAATCGCCCGTGTTCGTACTACGCCGGTTCTACAATCCCCTGGAACTGGCGTACGCGGCCGTTGAAGCCAGAGCCGTCCCGGGCACCGCCAGGCTTTACACTGACAAGGAACTGGGCACCGGCGTGGCCAAGCACGTCAAAGAGAAGCTCGCCGAAGCCATCCGTCTGCTGGTCAGCCAAAAAAAACTCATTCGGGTACAGCGCGCCAAATCCGTTTTTTACCTGCACGCGGCGGGCATCCTCCCCTTGTTGGAGGCCAGCCCAACGCAGCCGCCAGCCGGCGAGACCGCCGCCCGCCCGCCGGAAGTGTCCTGGGAACAGGTGCAGCGGGCCTACGAAACGGTCGTCCGGGCCAGCGGATTTTCGGACGTGCTCATCGTGGACCTGCAACGAGCCTGCGCGGTTCCCCTCGAAGAGTTGAAGCCTTTCCTGCTGGCCCAGAGCCGGGCGGGCCGCCTGTCTCCCTCGCGCGGCGATTGGTCGCTCGCGGACCCGGCGGCCCGCGAGGCGGCGATTGCACTGCAAGGCGAGCCTTACCTGCGGGTGCGGCTGCTCTGAAACGCCCGGCCCCATGACCCTCTCCGAACTGCCGGGCAACCCTTTCGAGGACAACATCGTCTTCGAGCCGCGCGACGCCGAGCAATCCGTGCGCGGACTCAACGACGGGCCGCTGCAAGCCCTGCTCGGCCAATTCGCGCGGTTGGAGACCGAGGACCTCCCACGCCGCCAGCCCGTTCGTCTCAAGGCGCAGCTCGTCACGTCCGCCGAGCCGGGCTACGGCAAGTCGCACCTCATCGGCCGACTCTTTGGCGCGTTGCAGCAGCGCGCCACGCTCGTTTACCTGCCGCCCTTTCAGGACGCCGGCAGCTCGTGGCGATCCATCCTGCTGCGCGTCGCGCAGGAACTCGACCGGCCCAGAAAATGGCGCGCCGGGGCGAGCAGCGGCGAGGAACCGACGCAACTCGACACGCTGGCCTGCGGAGTGATCTCGCACCTGCTCGTGGCCCTGATCGCCCGGGACAAGGTCGGCGGGGAGGGTGCCGGCGAACTGGTCGCCGAGTTGCGCGTCGATCCGCTCGGGGCGTTCGGCGGTCTGGCCGCGCCTCATTTCCTCACCGCGTGGATGCGCGAGCGGTTCGCCCCGGAACTGCGGGGGCCTTTGACCGAGGCGCTCCAGGGGTCGGGCATCGTGCTGCACGCCCCGGCTTCGGCCTGGCTCAAGGTGCTGCACGCCTACGCGTTCGGAGCGCGGGAAAGCCGCCGCGCCGCGTGTCTGGAATGGCTCAAGGGCGACGGGATTTCCGACGAGGAGCGGGAGCTGATCGGCCTGGAACGCAGCGAACTGCCGCCGATGGAAGAGGCGGCGGCCACGCGCAACCGCCAGGCCTGCGCCCGGGTGGAGGACCTGCTCGCCCTGGCCGGTTTTTACCAGCCGTTTCTCCTGTGCTTCGACCAGACGGACCTCTACGCCGACGTGCCCGAGCGCGCGGCGGAGTTTGGCGGCGTGATCGAAGAACTCGTGCGGACGGGCCTCAACCACCTGACCGTGGTGACCGCCAACGTGGACCCTTGGACCCGAGGCATCGTCAAACATTTCCAGACCGCCTATCGGGACCGCTTTACCGAACCGCTCCAACTGACAGGCATCACCCGTTCCCAGGCCGAGGCGCTGGCCCGGCAGCGGCTCAAGGGCTGCGGCCTGGACACGGCGGAAATCCAGCGCTTCGCCGAGGCGGGCTGGCTGGATGAAGCCTTCCGCGACGCGCCCACCAAGAGCACGCGCGCCTTCCTGCGCCAGTGCGCCCGGCGCTGCTCGGAATTGGCCCAGGGACGCGGGGTCATCCTGCCGGAAAAAACGCTCGCGGATTATTACAACCACTACGAGGCCGACGTGCGGGCGCGGGCGGACTGGCGCGATTTCGATCCCGACATCCTGCGCTGGAGCGTGGGCGAGGAAACCGTGGGCGCGGCGCTGGCGGACGTGGCCGTCGCACGATTCCGGGACCAGAAGCAGTATTTCCCCATCGCGTGGAAAAGCGGGCACCGGACGTCCCTCCTCGGCTTCGAGGATTCTTCCAATTCGGCGCGCTGGCGTTCGATCCTGCGCGCGGCGCAGCAGCAGGCCGCCAGCCACGCACGGCAGGAGCCGGGAGGACTAACGCGGGTGATCTTCCTGCGCACGCCGGTCCAGCGACCCATCCCCGGGCCGGGTTGGAAGGTGATCGGCCAGGAAATGAGGGAAGCGCGTGGTCTGCTCGCCATCCAGGTGATCGCGGACGAGGCGTTGCTCGCCATCCGCGCCTGCTACGAGCTATACGTCAACGTCGTGGAGGGCAACGCGCCTTTCCCCCGCGAGGAAATGCTGGCTCTGGTGCGCGCGAAACTTCGGCC
>CAHJWO010000407.1 GCA_903642295.1 PVC group bacterium
CAACCAGGTGCAGCGCGAGTTCGGCCCGCGCGAGCGAGCGCCGCGTGTGCGCCATCCCGGCGTTTTCCAGCGCATCGGAGGATTCCCGTAAACCGGCGGTGTCGATCAGCCGCAACGGCAACCCGCGCACGCTGAGAAATTCTTCGATGGTATCCCGCGTCGTCCCCGGCACGTCGCTCACAATGGCCCGTTCGTGGCCCACCAACGCATTGAGCAAGCTCGATTTCCCCACGTTCGGCTCGCCGTAGATTACGGTCCGCACGCCCTCGCGCAGAATCCGTCCCTGGCCCGCCGTGGCCAGCAACCCATCCACTGCCTCGGCGATGCGATCCATCCGGGCGAATAACGCCGCTCCCGTTTCCGGATCAATATCCTCGTCGGGAAAGTCGATGAATGCCTCGACATGCGCCACCACCGAAAGCATTTCCTCTCTGAGTTCGCCGATCTTCCGCCCCAGCCGACCTTCCAACTGTTCGCCTGCTGCCCGCAGGGCGAGGTCCGTCTGTGCGTGGATCAGGTCCATCACCGCTTCGGCCTGGGTGAGGTCCATCTTCCCGTTCAAGAATGCCCGTTGCGTGAATTCCCCCGGTTCTGCCGCCCGCGCCCCGCCGGTCAGCAGCGTTTCCAGCACCCGCCGGGTCACCAACATCCCGCCGTGGCAGGAAATCTCCACGACGTTCTCCCCGGTATAACTCGCCGGTGCGCGGTAAACACTGACGAGCACGTCATCGACCTTTCGCCCATCCAGCCGTCGCAGGCTGACCAACCGTTGCACCCTTGCCGCCATCTCTGACGGCTTGATCGGTCCCCTACATACCCGGTCCGCCACCGTCAACGCCTCGGGTCCCGAGATCCGTAACAACGCAATCGCCCCCTCGCCGAATGGGCTGGCAACGGCGGCAATGGTATCTGTGATCATCGAAGGCGGCGGGACAAGCTTCCGCAGACCGCCGCTTTTTCAAGGCATGTTCGTCTTGCCCGGGTGGCTGGATTCTTCAATTTTGGATGGTTCCTCCGTGGGACACGCCCGGGACCCATCCGGCAACGGCGGACTTGCCGCGCGGTGGGCGGCAAAGTCGGGGTCCATTTTTTCGAGACAAGCCGGGCAGAAACCGTGGCTGAACTCCACGTCCGCATGTTCGCACCGGTTTCGTCGTGATGTGTTACGCGAAAAATTGTGCCGATGGAGCTTTTTGAGTGACATCATCCCGGCAAAACTTCCTCCAGAGCCGCCACAAAGCGTCGGTTCTCGTCCATCGTGCCGACCGACACCCGGACCCACTCTGGAAGCTTGTAGGAATTCATCCCCCGCACGATGATGCCGCGTCGCAGCAACGACTCGAAAATCGCCTTCCCGTCGCCCACGCGGACCAGGATAAAGTTGGCATGACTGGGAACGTACTCCAGTTCCAGCCGCGCAAATTCCGCCTGCAAATACGCCCGCCCTTCGTCCGTGACGGCCTTGGTCCGGCGCTGGTGTTCCTCGTCAGCCAGCCCCGCCAGCGCCCCGGCCTGCGCGATGCCGTTGACGTTGAACGGTTGGCGCGTCTTCTGCAAAATCTCGATCATCTCCGCGCTCGCCATCCCGTAACCGACGCGCAGGTTTGCCAACCCCTGGATCTTCGAGAACGTCCTGAGTACGATGACGTTCCGTCCCTCCCGCACGTACCGCAGCGTGTCCGGCGGATCGTCCACGAACTCGTGATACGCCTCGTCGAAGACGACGGTCACGCTCTCCGGCACCTGCGCCATGAACTGCGCAATCGCCTCTGCGCTCACGACGGTCCCGGTCGGATTATTTGGACTGGTGATGTAAACCTGCCGGGTCTTCGGCGTGATGGCTTGTAGCGTCGCCTCCAGATCCTGGATGAACCCGGGCTGTTCCGGTACTTCCACGGTCCGCGCGCCGAAAAGCTGCGCCATCAGATAATACACCGCGAACGCGTGTTCGGAGGTCACTACCTCGTCCCCGGGCCGCAGAAACGCGTGCCCCAAAAATTCGATGATCTCGTTGGACCCGTTGCCCAGGATCACGTTCTCCCGCCGCAATCCAAATCGTTCCGCGATGGCCTCCCGCAAATAATATCCGCCGCCGTCGGGATAAAAATTCGCCCGGTCCAGCATGGTCCGCATCGCCGCCAACGCCTTCGGCGATGGCCCGAGCGGATTTTCGTTGGACGCCAGTTTGATGATGTCGCCCGGTGCGATGCCCAGTTCCCGTGCGAGATCTTCGATGGGTTTGCCGGGTTCGTAGGAGATCAGTTCACGCAACTGGGGGTTCGCCAGGTTCCAGACGGAGGTCATAGCCTCCGAGCATATCGGGGCATCGAGCCCTGCCAACCGGAACTTTTCTCTGGTCGCGGAATGCCCCCCAAGCGGATGTCCGCCGCCCCGCCTTGATTATCCTCACTCTTCGACCCCCCGAGGTCATTCAATTTGGCACCAGCAGGTCCGTGTTGGGGAGCGCACGCGCCTCGCGTGCTCTCTTTGGCGCCTCGCCGAAGAGCGGGGGG